>DATABA010000015.1:0-18497 GCA_036259835.1 Actinomycetota bacterium | reverse complement strand
CGGGGGACTTTCTTCTTGCTTCCTCTTCCGTTATCGGCAAAACGCGGCGTTTTTCTGCAACCGCGGATCCGAGTTAGGACCGAAAGTCCGAGGAGGTCCTAGGCCGCGCCCGACGGCTCCTACCCCGACTTGGGTAGAAGGGTTGGTTATTCCTCCATGACGACCCGGACGTCTCCCTTGCGCTCGAGGAGCGAAAAGGCGGTGATCTCGCCCTGTCGCCTGAAGACAAGCGACGTCGTGCTTCCGCCGACTCGAAGGTTTCGGAGCTCGACCACGTTGAGCCACGGCGGGAGGTGCGGCTTGTTCACGGTGAGCATGTTCTCGTGCCCCCGTGCGGAGAGGCCCAGGATCGCCTGGAGCATGAGGAAGGGGGATCCGGCCGCCCACGCTTGCGGGGAGCACGCCACCGGATAGGCGACGGGTTGGTTCGGCGCCCGCCGTGTGAACCCGCAGAACAGCTCGGGAAGCCGCATGTAATCGGCGTGGATCGCGGCGTCGAAGATCGCCGTCGCCACGCGATTGGTGGCCTTCAGGAACCCGTACCGCTTCAGCCCCGCAGCGATCAACGCATTGTCATGGGGCCACACCGTCCCGTTGTGGTAGCTCATGGGGTTGTAGGGCGTGGCGCCCTTGCTCATGGTGCGTATCCCCCATCCGCTGAACATGTCGGGCTGCAAGAGACGCCGAGCCACGTCCTCCGCCTTGGTGGGATCGACGATGTTGGCGTAGAGGCAGTGCCCGGGGTTCGAAACGATGGTCTTCACCGGCCGCTTTTCACCGTCCAGCGCGCCGGCAAAGAACCGCTCGTCGTCCATCCAGAACGCCTGGTTGAACCGCGCCTTGAGTCCCTCCGCTTCGGTCCTCAACCGGTTCGCCGTCACCCTGTCGCCCAGGATTTCGAACACGTCCGCCAGCCGTTCCTTCGCCATGTAGACGTAGCCCTGGACCTCCGCCAGAGCGATTGGGGGATCGGCCAACCGCCCATCGGCGTGCACGACCGAGTCGTATGAGTCCTTCCAACCCTGGTTGTCGATGCCTCGGGGAGACCGCGACCGATACTCCACGAACCCGTCACCGTCGACGTCACCCCATTTCTCGATCCACTCCAGCGCGGCGAGCACATTTGGGAGCAGCTCCAGGGCGAACTCGACGTCGCCGGTCCACCGGAAGTACTGGGCGTAGAGGAAGATGAACAGCGGGGTGGCATCCACGGTCCCGAAGTAGCGCTGGTGGGGGATCTCGCCGGCCCCGGCGAGTTCGCCCTGCCGGACCTCATGCAGGATCTTTCCCGGCTCTTCGTCTCGCCAGGGGTTGTCCTCCGTTCCCTGGTATCGGGCGAGGAGCCGAAGCGCCTGCCGGGCCGGCCCGGAGTTCACCGCCAACAGCTGATGAGCCGCGATGAGCGAATCGCGGCCGAAGATCGCCACGTACCAGGGGATCCCGGCGGCGAAGACGCCGCCGTCCTCCGTTGCGTGGTAGAGCGCTCGGAGGTCTCGAAGCCCCCGGGTGAGGAGCTGATTGAAGAGCTCGTTGTCGGTGATGATCTGCGTGGACTCTCGCTCCCAGTCTTCGTACGACCGCCTCAGGCGATGGATCGCCCCATCGAACTCGATGTCGGGCGGTCGAACACCGTCCACAACCGGCTCGAACGTCGTCGAAATGAGCTTGGTCTGGTGAGGCGCCAGCCGAACCAGAAACTCGATCTCGATGCGGTCACCGACGACCTCGAGTCGCTCGGGTTCGGGATCGAGCTCGATCAGGGTCTCCCGAAGGACGCCGTCCTCTCCCTTGTACGCGAACCGGGCCTGCCTCCGGTCCACCCATGGCGCCTCATAGTGACCCGGCAAGCCCTGGGAAAGACCGCGGACCTCGAAGATGTCGGCGAAGTCGGCGGCGAGTGAGAACTGAACCGTGAGCTCAACCGGATAGGCGTTGTAGTTCTTGATTCGAATGCGCTCGAACACGCGGCCGTTGATCGCCCGGACCCGCCGAATGTTGAGCGTCTGCTGTCCAACGGCAACGTGTCCGTCCGCATAGAGTTCCGGGTTAGTCAGGTCGATGTACGACATGTATCCGCGCTCTGCCGATGACGAGAGCAGGATCGGGTCTCGCCCCGAAAGCTTCATGATGAAGTGAGACAGGAAACGGGTATCGCGGTGGTAGAGCCCGAGCCCGTATTCCTTCCGGTCGTCGAGGTTCCCCTCCACGTCCGAGTACAGGAACGTCTCTCCTTCCTTGACGGCGAGCACCTTGCTGGCAACGTCCGCAAGCAGCGCCGGGACGGAGGCGCGGACGCGGCTCGCGGCCTGGCCCTCTCCGGTCTTGTGGTTAGTTGTCCGGGCGTCTGTTTGGCTCATTGGAAGGCCAATGCCAGCGTCAAGAGAGAGTGATCGTCGGCTCAGTGTAGGTCTCGCTCATGACCCGCACAATGACATTCATCACCACAGGGATTCGTGCTATGCCCCGCCTCCCTTGACTCGCTGTGCTTCAGGCCTCGCCGTCGTCGAGCCGCTCCATCGATTCGGGAGCGCTCACCCCGATAAGGTCGAGAGCGCTGGCGACGACCGTCTTCGTCGCCAAACACAGCGAGAGACGCGCCTGCGTGAGGTCCAGGTCATCGGTGACGACCCGGCACTCCGTGTAGAACCGATGAAAGTCCGCTGCCAGCTGCTCCGCGTATTTCGTCAGCCGATGAGGAGCGAGCGCCTCCGCGACCATCTCGATGACTTCGGGCCATTCACTCAGCCGCCTGATGAGGTCGAGCTCAGCTTCGTGTGTGAGCTCCTCGAGCGAAACGTCCGGGAGCGGCCGAACCGCAACCCCTTGCTCCCCCGCGACTCGCAAGAGGCTCGAAATGCGGGCATGGGCGTACTGCACGTAGTACACGGGGTTGTCCAGGCTCTGCCGCTTCACCGCCTCGATGTCGAAGTCGAGCGGCGAATCCGGTGACCGGGTTAGCAGCGAATACCGAGCGGCGTCGGGGCCGACTTCCTCCAGCAGTTCGTCGAGGCTGACGACATCGCCGGTCCGCTTGCTCATCCGGACGGGCTCCCCACCGCGGTAGAACGACACAAGCTGATACAGCAGGATCTGGACGCGATCCGGCCGAATCCCGAGCGCCTCGGCCGCTCCCTTCATCCGTTTGACGTCGCCGTGGTGGTCGGCCCCCCAGACGTACACCATTCGGTCGAAGCCACGCTTCACCTTGTGAAGCAAGTAGGCGCAGTCCTTCGCGAAATAGGTCGGTTCGCCGGTTTGGCGAATCAGGACCCGGTCCTTGTCGTCGCGGAAGCTGGTGGACCGGAACCATGTCGCTCCCTCGGATTCGTACACGTACCCCGCCTCGCGTAGCCGCTCGACGGCTTGGGTCACCAGCCCTTCATGAACGAGCCATCCCTCGGTGACCCAGGAGTCGAACCGCACGCCGAACTCCGCCAGCGTGGCTTCGATCCGCGCGAGCATGCGGCGATGGCCCTCGTCGCGGAGGAAGTCGCGGCGTGCCTCGGGGTCTTCGTGGACCAGGCGGTCGCCAACGGACTCGACGATGGCGCGAGCCACCTCGATGAGATACGACCCCTGGTAGCCGCCCTCGGGGATCTCCGCTTCGATCCCGAACTGCTCCAGGTACCGAGCTTCGAGCGACGCCGCGAACAGTTCGACTTGCGTCCCCGTGTCGTTCCAGTAGTACTCGCGTTCAACTTCGTACCCGGCGGCCCCAAGCCCGTTGGCGAGGGAGTCGCCGATCGCGGCGTTTCGGGCGGTTCCCACGTGCAGGGGGCCCGTCGGGTTGGCCGAGACGAACTCGACCTGGATTCGTTCTCCTCTCGACTGTGCTCTTCGCCCGAAACCGTGTCCTTTCTGCACGATTTCGGTAAGCACGTCGTAGAGCCAGCTGTTGTCGAGGAAGAGGTTGATGAAGCCAGGACCCGCGACCTCGATCTTCACGAACAGGGGGTTCTCTTGAAGGCGCCGTGCGAGGGCGTCAGCGACCTGTCGTGGAGGGCGGCCGGTCCGCGGGGCGAGCACCAACGCCACGTTTGTCGACCAGTCCCCGTGTTCCTTTAGGCGCGGCCGAGTGATCTCCGGCTGTGGGAGCGTTTCGCGATCCAGCCCGAGCTCTTTGGAGGCGTCGGAGAGCGCCTCCACGATGGCGCGCGAGAGCGTGTCCTGAATCATTGATCGAGTTTCGCGGATCTTACGGCCGGCTCACGTACCGAGGGGGCAACGGCCGTTGATACCATTTGGACGTCCGGGCCCTTATTCCAGACGGTCCACGCCCCCGTAGCTCAGGGGATAGAGCGCCGGCCTCCGGAGCCGGGTGCGCAGGTTCGAATCCTGCCGGGGGCACCGAGAGCCGTGGCCTTCGACCCGTCGACGAGATGCGAGGCTAGGCCGTCGCGGGATACAAGGTCCGGAGCCCGAGAACATCCCCTGCCCCCAGCGTCCGATCCTGGATCTCATTGCGTTTCGTGCTCGGATGCATCACCAACTGCTGGTCCGCTTCCGCGTCCACGTGCGCAAGGCCGAGGACGTGGCCCACCTCGTGTGCCGCGATGCTGTGGATGTCGTACTTGTTGCAGTCGAGCGTGGGGCACGTGACGTCTGTCATGAAGACGTCCGATGGGACCCCCAGCGACGTGGCCCACTGAATGTCGGCTTCGACGATCTTGCCGCCTTTTATCTCCCGGGAGACCCAGGCGCAGTGTTCGCACCACGCGTTCGTCTGCGAGAACCCCACGACGTTGAAGCCGTCTCCCAGTCTCGCCGGCGAGCGGGTCGTGGTTCCGCCGTACTGGAAGTCGATGGTCGAGCGGTCACCGGGGTAGACCGCCTCGACGTGCTCAGATTTGATCTCCGATTCCCATAGTTCGAACCCGGCCTGGACGGCTTGCGAGAACCCCGCCGGGGCGTCCGTCTCGTTCACGTAATAGACGATGGGGCCGCTCGCCCATTTCCCTCGAAGAAACTTGTGGTCCGTGCAGAGGTCGGTTGGAGGCAGCGGACACGACGACGTGGAACCAGAGGAAGGCGCCGCTTCGCCTACCTGGGCGATCAGGGCGACAACGACGCCGAAAAAACCGAGCGGAACGATGGACCGAAGCGGGCGACGCATGATGTTCCCCCCATCAGCGAGCCAGGCGATTAGAGCCCGCGAGCGTTTCCCGCGGAATAACCCAGACGGATCATTTGGGCGAACTAGTCGGACATCCCTTCGAAAGCGCGCATCGTGTCGCTCAGCCGGTCGGCGAGCGTTGTGGCCAGCCATCGATGCAGCGCAGCGGCAAGCGCGGGGTCCTGAGCCTCCATACGCTCGATCGACTCACGGCTGAGCCTCAAAACGACGCTCGGGGTTTCCGCGACGACGTCCGCGGTCCTCCGCGTCCCCATGTACAGGCCTATCTCCCCCACCACGACGCCTGAGCGCATGGACCGCATGCGCATCCGCGATCCGTCGCTCGTGCTGACCTCGGTGGCGAGGCGGCCAGACTCCAGCACGAAGAGATCGCCGGCCGCGTCTCCCTGCCGGATCAGAACCATCCCCTCGGGTATTTCCCTACGTTCGAGATATGGCGACAGCCGGGGAAGCAGTCCGTCCAGCGTTTCCGGCGCGTCGGCCGGCGCCGCTTGTGCAGCGTCCCGGAGCAGCCCGTCCTCACACCGTTGCAGTCCACGATCCAGGTCCGCGTCGAAACGGACCACCTCTGACTCGACGACGCCGCCTTGTTCCAACTGCTGGCGGATTCGATCGGGAACGCCGGTCAACACAAGTTGAAACTGGTTCGCTTCAGCGAGCTGAGCGGCCTTCCGGAACGACATCACCGCCGAAGAATCCATCCCCGTGACACGCCTAAGATCGATGACCAGGAACCGCAGCGGCCCAGCTTCGATCCGCTTGCGGATCCGCTCCAGCAGCCCGCTCGCGGTCCCGAAGAACACGAACCCATTCACGCGCAGGATCTGGACACGGTCCGCCATGCCCTGGAGGGTTCGCCGCTCCTGCGGCGGCCGGTCGACATTGCTCCGATAGGTCGAGCCGAACTCCACCTCGTTGATCAACTGGATTCGGCTGTAGTTGAGGGCGAACAACAGGACCGCCGCGACCAGCCCCACGGCGATTCCGGGGAGGAACCCGCGAGCGGCGATCGTCACGAGGATCGCCAGCACGATGATGTATTCGCCACGGGGCAGCGATCGGCGGACGTCGATCACCCACTCCACCAGGAACGCAAGACCAACGAAGACGAGCACGCCCCCCACGATCATTCGTGGGATGTATTGAATGAGCTCCCCGCCGAAGAACACCGCACCGAGCGGGACCACCGCGGCAATCAAACCGGCGGCCCGAACGTTCACCTTCATCTGCTGCGCCAGGGAGGTGAGGACGAGGGCGTGGTAGGCGGGAATCCCCCCGAAGGGAGCCGACGCGACGTTGACCATCCCGGCATCCTTCAGCTCCCGGTTCGAGTCGAGGTCCGTCCGAAGCAGCAGCTCGATACCGCTCACGTTGAAGAGCGTCGCGATCACGGCGACGAAGATTGCCGTCGCGATCCCGGCTGCCTGACCAACGACGGCGGACCAGTCAGCACCTGGAACCGCTCGCAGGGGCCACGGCTGGAACAAGTTCGGCGACGGAAAAAGGAATGGACCAAGCATCCATCCGCCCTCCAGGGCCTCGTCCATCGATGACCCCGTGGCGAGCATTCCGGCAAAAAACAGGACGAACCCCGTACCGATCACGGCCGGAATTACGAGGGACCGTTTCACACGCCGGGTAAGAAGGAGGAGGATCACGCCGAAGGCGACGGCGGGAACCCAGCGAACCAGCTCGTAGGACGTAATCAGTTGCCGGAAGTGGGCGATGTCCACGGTGATGCTTCCCGCCACACCGATTCCTCCCCTGAACAGCAGCCACCCGGTTCCGGCGAGGAATCCCCCAACGACCGGATACGGCACGTACCGAACCAGGTTCCCCAACTTGTACCGGCCGAGGAGAAGGAAGGTCACGCCGGTCAGGAGCGTCACGATGAGGGTGGCCGCCACCACGGTCAGGAACGCCCGGTAGAGGCTGCCGAACGCGTCGAGAGCAGTCTCCACCGCGATGACGGCGAGAACTGCAGCCGCCGCGTCCTGCACGCTGCCCAGAACACCTCGGTTGCCACCCCGCCACGCCAGGATTCCGAGTGTTAACGAGCAAGCGACCAGGTAGAGCCCGATGCCGTCGGCCAGGAAGTCCTCGAGGTACCCACCGAACACCAGCGCCGCGAAGCAAACAGCAAGAACCACCTCGACCGCACCAATCGCGGCACCGGCGGCGACCCAAGAGAGAACCTGCTGCGATCGTCGCTGCTCCGACACGTCGCCTCCGCTCATCGCTGTGGTGCCGAGCCACCGCGGTCCCACTCCGGCCGCCAAAGAATAGTTCGACGTCTTAGACGAAAGGAAGCGAAAGTTTGTTTTCGCTCAGCCGTCGATGGGATGGACGTCGAACGGCCCGTGGAACAGGGTCACGAAAAGGCATGGTTCATCACCCGCGGGAGCATGCTGCATCGGCTCTCGAGGTGGAAAGTGGCAGTACGCGCCCGGACCGATGATGGGACGGTTCGAGCTCGAGCGACCGGAGGGCTTCCACGATGATCGCCCGGCCGAAATCCATCGATGCAATCAGTCCAGGTCGGGGCCGGTGAGCCGCTTGTCGCCTTTCGTGGTCACCACGAAGACCTGCCAGTTGTAATAGATGAAATAGTTGCGTCTGTCCTTTCGTATCTCGTTCGCGTGGATGAGAACTGCGTCCACGTACGCCATCGAGCGGTTGTAGGCGAACAGCGCCCGTCGATAGTCTCCCGGCGCGCCGGAGGCGTGCAGGTAGTTGGCGGCGCCAAGGATCGCGTCGTGCGGGTCTTGAATGTCTCCTCCCATCCCGTACTGCTCCCATGTCGAGGGAAGAAACTGCATCGGTCCCTGCGCTCCGGCCGTGCTCGTGGACTTCACCTTTCCGAACTTCGACTCCACGTACATGACGGCCGCCAGTACCTCCCAAGCCACGTCGAAGCGTCGCTCCGCCTCCCGGAACCAGCGAAGCAGCGTCCCCGCGGGCTTGGCCGGGCCGGTCTTGAACGTGGTCGGCCGGCTGATCGGAGTCACCAGAGAAAGGAGCCTCGACCCGGCCGCCACATTGGCCCGCGCCCCCGGCCGGAACCTGGCCGGGAGGTTCGCAAATGTCCGCCGGGCGAGTCGCTCGTCCCTCATCAGCACCCGGTAGATCCGCTGCTGGTAGAGCGCCTGTAAGACCACGCGCCGAGGCGGCCTGTCGTTGATGTCGCCGTCTCGGATCCATCGGGTGACCGATGTGCGGAGTGCCCGGGTGACCTTTGCCAGGGCCCGAGCCAGCCGATCGGCGGATCGTGGGAGCGCGGCGTTCGGGCGAGGCACGAACGCCTTCTCCTGCGGAGGAACCGGCGAAACCGACGGGCTCGGCAGCAGCGTCGGGGTCGGCTCGGGAACGACGGTCGGCGCGGCCGAGGAAGGCGGCGGGGCTTCCGGCGAGGGCGCCGTGCGAGCTTCCTGGCCACACGCAACCGCCAGCACGGATGCTGCCAGGAGACCCGCGACGAATCTCATTCGAATGACAGCGTACTTGTGAGACGATTGTTTTCGTGCCGATCACTCAGTTCCCGCCCTCTTCAATCCGTTCTTAATAGCAATGGACAGTACAAATCTCGCTGAGCAAAACCGCGAGTTGGAGGGCGTGGAGCTCGAGCTGGCCCGCAAGACGGCGATCTTCAAGGCAGCCCTCGACTGCATCATCTACATGGACCACGAGGGCCGGATCCTTGACTTCAATCCGGCCGCAGAGCGGACGTTCGGTTACAAGCGAGAGGACGTCGTCGGGCGGTACCTGGCCGAGACGATCATTCCTCCGTCGCTTCGCCAACGGCACTGGGATGGCCTGCGACGGTACTTCGAGACCGGTGAGGCGCCGGTGCTGGGGAAACGGCTGGAGCTGACCGGCATGCGCTCGGACGGAACGGAGATTCCGGTCGAGCTTGCCGTCATTCGGGTGAACGTCCCCGGTCCCCCGTTCTTCGCCGGCTTCATCCGGGAGATCAGCGAACGCAAGCGGCTCGAGGAACGCCTTCGGCGGGCGGAAGAACGGCAACGGTTCCTGGCCGAGGCCAGCTCGGTCCTGGCGAAATCGCTCGACTTTCACGAAACGCTGACCACGGTTGCCCGCCTCGCCGTACCGAGGCTTGCCGACTGGTGCGCCGTGAGCATCAGGGAGGACGACGGAACGGTCAGTCAGCTTGCGGTGGCCCATGTCGACCCAACGAAGGTCGAGCAGGCGAAGGCGCTCGCGGAGCGCTATCCGCCGGACCCGGATTCCCCATATGGAGTGCACGCGGTCCTTCGTTCGGGCCAATCCCAGCTCATTCGAGAAATCCCCGAGTCGATGCTCCAGGCAGCGGCCAAAGACGAGGAGCATCTCCGGCTGCTTCGGGAACTGAACTTGAGATCGGCTATGTCGGTCCCGATGATCGCCCGGGGGAAGGCCCTCGGTGTGATCTCGTTCATCTCGGCCGAATCCGACCACCTATACGACGAGTCCGATCTTCAGCTGGCCGAGGACCTGGCGAGGCGGGCCGCAATCGCGGTGGACAACGCCAGACTGTTCGAGGAGCGAAGCTACGTGGCCCGTACACTGCAGCAAAGCCTGCTTCCGCCGAAGCTCCCTTCAGTACCGGGTGTCGAGCTGGCGTCGCTCTACAGGCCTGCCGGTGAGGCGTTCGAGGTTGGAGGAGATTTCTACGACGTCTTCCCAAGTACCGGGAGGACCTGGGCCGTCGTGATCGGCGATGTCTGTGGGAAGGGACCGGACGCCGCCTCCGTGACCGGTCTCGCCCGTCACACCATCCGGGCCGCCGCCGCGGAGGAGAGCAGACCGAGCCGCATCCTGCAGACGCTGAACGACGCGGTTCTTCAGCAGCGAACGGACCACACGTTCTGCACAGTGGCGTACGTGCGGATGAAGTCGGCCCATGGTGGAATCGCCCTGGATGTGTGTTGCGCGGGCCACCCGTTGCCGATGATCCTTCGCGCGGACGGCGCCGTGGAGGCCGTCGGCGCCGAAGGGACGCTCCTGGGAATCTTTCCCGACCCTGAGCTAGCCGACCGGGCCGGCCGGCTTCGTCCGGGAGACGCCCTGGTCCTCTACACGGACGGCCTGACCGATCAACATGGCCCCGAGGGTCGCCTTGGACGAAAGGGCATCGAGGATGCTTTGGCGTCTTCTGCCGGGCTGGATGCCGCGTCGATCGCTGCTTCCCTCGAGCGAGCCGTCATGAGCGGAAACGGTCAGCCGCTCCAGGACGACGTCGCGTTGCTCGTTGTGCGAGTCTTGCCGGCGGACTCGAGGGAAACGAGGTAGCCGCGATGCTCGACGTCAAGGTGAGCGAACGCAACGGGGCGGCGATCGTCGCGCTGGCAGGCGAGCTGGACATCTCCGAAGTTCCCGACGTGGAGAAGCAGCTCAAAGCCGTCGAGCAGCGCCGGCCCTCGGCGCTGGTGCTCGACCTACGCGGACTGAACTTCATGGACTCCTCTGGCCTCCGGGTCGTGCTGGAGGCCGACCTGCGTTCCCGCCGAGAGTCGAGGCGGTTCGCGTTGATCCCCGGACCGGAGCCCGTTCATCGCGTGTTCCTGATCGCGCTTCTGGACAAGCGACTCGAGTTCATCGAGGACCCGTCAGTGGTGGAGGGGAGTCGTTGAAAGCGGCGCTTGAGCTGAGGTTGCGGGCGACGCCCGACGCCCCTCGCGACGCGAGGCACGCCCTGGACCGGCTTGCGCCCGAGATTCCGCAGAACGTCCTGGAGAACGTCCGGCTTCTGGTGAGTGAACTGGTCACGAACTGCATCCGGCACGCCGGGGTGGACCCGGATGCGTCGATCGAGCTGAAGGTGGCGCCGCGCGAGTCGGTGATCCGGGTCGAGGTGAGCGATCCGGGCGAAGGATTCGAGCCGCGCCCGGTTTCATTGAGCATTTACAGCACCTCCGGGTGGGGGCTGTACCTGGTCGAGCAGATCGCCGACCGATGGGGCGTCCAGGTCGATAACGGCACCAAGGTCTGGTTCGAGATCGCCGCCTGACCGGCGTCGTCAGACGGCGAACCGCACATGGAGCACATCTCCGTCTTGGACGACGTACTCCTTACCTTCGGTCCGAATCACGTGTCCCGCCTTGGCCGCACGCCATCCGCCGACTCGAACGAAGTCGTCGAACGAGACCACTTCGGCGCGGATGAACCCGCGCTGAAGGTCCGAATGAATGACCCCGGCAGCCTCGGGAGCTGTCGCACCGCGGCGCACCTCCCACGCGTGCGCCTCCTCCTCATTGGCGGTCAGGAAGGTGACGAGGTCGAGCGCCGAGTAGCACGCACGGACGACCGCATCGAGCCCCGGCTGCTCGACTCCGAATTCCTTCAGCAGCGATCGGGCCTCATCCTCCGGCATGCCGGCCGTCTCGGCCTCGATCTCCGCGTAGACGGCGACCGTTCCTGGCGGCATCGTTCCCGAGAGCGGTGTTCCTTCTTCGAGGTTCGCCACGAAAACCCACGGCTTCAGGGTCAGCGGCCCCATCGTCCGGAGCGTCTTCCGCTCGTCCTCGGTCAAGTCGGCGTCCTGGAGGCGGATCTCTGAGCTCAGGACGTCGTGGGCTCGCTCCAGCGCCGCGAGCTCTCCAAGTTCTTGCTTGCCGCGTCCTTTGGCCCGCCGCCGGGCTCCATCGAGCGCCGACTCGATCAGTGCAAGGTCGGCCAGCACCAGGTCCGCCCTGACGTCATCGAGCTCGGCGCCTGGGGCGGGGCCGGGGCCGAAGGCTCGAAGGACCAGGCAGAGCGCGTCAGTCTCTCGGAGTGCGGCCAGCGCTTGAGGCGAGCTTCCGCCAGGAACGTCCACGAACCGGACCTGCGCCGGGACCACCTTCCGTGACCCCTCCAACCGTCCGACGATGGCCGGACGCTCATCCGGCACCGGAACCACCGCCTGATTGGCGCGGCCCCCGGAGGCACCGACCCGGGTGAGCGCGGTGAACAGCGTCGATTTCCCCGAGTACGGCCGGCCGACGAGCCCGATGGACTTCATGATCGGAATGAAGGTGGTTCGCTCGAAACGTGGGACAGATTAGCCAGCGCGGCGTGGACGCGCCGCTGCAAAGTCCTTCAGTACTGGACGATCCCGCCCTCGCCGACCACGGCCGTGAATGCGGCCACGACGTCCGGATCGAACTGAGTCCCGCTCGCGAGCCGGAGCCGGCGAACCGCTTCGCCGGGAGAGAGCGCCTTGCGATAGGGACGTTTGGTCGTCATCGCGTGGTACGCATCGCACACGAAGATGATCCGTGCCTCGACGGGGATTGCCTCCCCGGCCAGGCCGTCGGGGTATCCCTTTCCATCCCACCTCTCGTGGCAGGCCCGGACGATGGGAAGCAGCGGCTTGAGGAACGGGACGGGAGTCAGGATCTGCGCCCCAATCTCGGGATGGCGGTGCATCTCCCTCCGCTCGGCTGCCGTGAGTCGCCCCGCCTTTCGGATGACCTCGCTTCGGACTCCGATCTTGCCGATGTCGTGAAACAGCGCTCCGAGCTCGAGCCACTTGAGACGCTCACGGTCCAGCCCCATGCGCTCCCCCACCGTCAGGCTCATCTCCGCGAGCGCCCTGGCGTGGCTTCCCGTGTATTCGTCCTTGGCCTCGAGCGCGCTGGCGAGGGCCGCCACCGTGGAGCGGTAGGTTTCTTCGAGCTCGACGAACCTGGCAGCGTTCCCAAGAGCCAGGGATGTGATGTCGGCGATCCCCCGGGCGAAGTTGACATCCCGTTCGGAGAACGACGCCTCGGGACCGGGGGCCAGGATTGCGATCGCCCCACGGTCGTTAGGCGCCCAACTCATCGGCGTGATCAGGACATCGGTGGTTTCGTCAGCCAACCGCAGTTCCTCGGGAAACGAACCAACATCGTCCCGGGACACGAGGAACGGTATATCCGCCGATCGAACGAAGGGCTCGGCAACGTCCCACGGCACGTGATGGGATTGGAGCCGCGACGCAAACGGCGCGTCGAACCCATCGTGCGCGACGAGCCGCAGCGTTTGGCTGCCGCGATCCAGAACCCAGATTCCAACGCCGGAGCACCGAATCAGTCCACGGATGCCGCCGAGCGCCTCCTTCATCACTTCCTGAGTGCCGGCGGCCCTGGTCAGTCGCTGGGAGAACTCGAGCAGCGCCGACGAAAAGCGGGCCGTTTCGCGCTCCCGCTCCAGGAGCCGTGCGTTCTCCAGAGCGACTGCCGCGTTCGACGCCAGTCCCTCCAGCAGCCGGGCGTCCTCGTCGTCGAACTGGTCGACGCCCAACTTCGAGACGACGACGGTCCCGATAACTCTGTCACCGGCGACCAGTGGCACGCCGAGGATCGACTCGTCGATTCCTCGCCGCCTCCGCGGGCCTCCCGCAACTTCATCCTCTCTGGCGTTCGGCGTGTAGTACGTCGTTCCTGTCTGGGCGACATGACCGGCGACGCCGTGGCCGACCTTGCCCACGAGCGCGGGAAACCTCTCGATCTGATAGTCGAGGAGCTCGCCTCGGAACCCGACGGGAACGAGAGTCTCGCCGTCGTCGTCCAACAGATGGACCTGGCAGTTGTTGTAGTCGATCAGGGATCGAAGCTCGGCGGTGATCGCTTCGCCGATCTTCTTGACGTCGTTCAGCCTGTTGAGCTTGGTGCCAAGGCTCTGAAGCATCCGAAGCTGAGCGACCGAGCGCAGCTCGCCGCGAGACGCAAGGACCGCGAGGCGTCCGCGCATTCCCGTTCCGCTGCCGTATGTGGATTCGCCGCGTTCACGCTCATCGAGGTCGTTGTTGCGCAGATCCTCGGGTTCCGCGCCGAGAAGGTCCGATGCATAAATGTGGACGCGATCCTTCCCCGTCCGCTTCGCCTCGAGGAGCGCGAAATCGGCGCACGTGATGAGTTCGCGAGGACTCGATGCATGGAGGGGACCCTCCGCCACACCGAGACTTACGGTGACTCTTCCCACCGGGTCGAGCGAGACCTTCCGGATCCCTTCGCGGACCCGTTCCGCCAGCGCTGCGGCCTCCTTGATGGAGCTACCGGGCAGGATGATCGCGAATTCCTCTCCTCCGATTCGGCAAATGACGTCCTCCGACCGGGATGTCTCACGTGACACCGCCGCCACGCTCTGGAGGATCCGGTCACCCATCTGATGCCCGTAGCTGTCGTTGATTCGCTTGAAGTCGTCGATGTCGTACAGGATCAATGCCACGCTCGCTCGTTGCCGATGGGCCCTGCTCAGCTCTTCCGCCAACCGCTCCTGAAAGAAGCGGTGGTTATGCAACCCGGTGAGGTGATCCGTGACCACCTCGGCTTCCAAAGAAGCGCGAATATCCGCGTTATCGACGGCAAGCGCTGCCATGTCGCCGAACAGCATCGCCAGCTTGAACTCCTTGATGTTGAACGCCCGGCCGACGCCCCTTCGGCTCAGACACAGCACTCCCTTGAGGTGGTCCTCGGCAAGCAACGGGACCGCGAGGATGGACTCGGGCGTGGCACCCGGGCCGGCTTCTTCACCGGTGTCACCTTCGTCGACGAACACCTCGTTCAGAAGCTGGGGCTCCCTGGTTTCGGTCACGCGGCCCACGATGGCGGCGTCGCGGACGGCGGCGTCGCCGGCGTCGCCGTCATCGGAGTCACTTCCGGAAGAGGCGAGCAGCGTGTGAATCGACCCGTCCGTTTCATAGAGGACGAGTCGCTCGTGGGGGATCAGCTCGGACAGACCTTCGGCCACCGCCGCAAGGACCGGGTCGCTCGAACCATTCGCCTCGACCGCTGTCCTCCGGGAGGGGATGCCGTGAAGGACGTCGGCCAACTGCCGCCCGTCGGAGCGTCCGTCGATCCCACCACCGTCCTCGCGTTCCTGCTCTTGGGCTCTGATGACCTTCCCCTTCGTCCGGGCAGCCGGGAAACAGACGTCCGCGACAACAACCAGAAGTAACTAGATAGGGATCGGTTCGGCGCGGAACATAGTTGAGACAGGGGCCTCTACGAGGAGATTCCTCAGCCCGTATGCTGGCCTTCATGGAGTACGTGACCTTCTTGGAACGACCGACGTTCGACCGTCCCCCATTGATCTGTGCCTTCAAGGGGTGGAACGACGGAGGGGAGGCGGCCTCCATCGCGGCTCAGTACTTGAAGGATCGATGGGACGCGAAGAAGTTCGCCGAGCTCGATCCCGAGGAGTTCTTCGACTTCCAGGTGACGCGACCGACCGTCCGGTTGGCCGGAGGCGTGAGCCGAGTGATCGACTGGCCGACCGGCGAATTCAGCGCGGCGTCTCCCGGGAATCGCGACGTGGCGCTCTTCACCGCGGCCGAGCCCAACGTTCGGTGGCGAACCTTCACGGCCTCGATCATCGACGCGGCTCGTCAAATCGGATCGGATCTGCTCGTGACGCTCGGCGCATTCCTCACCGACGTTCCTCATAGCCGACCGGTCCCGGTAGTTGGTTCTGCGTCGGACGAGGGAACGGCGCAGCGGCTGGGTCTTGCCCGGTCGCAATACGAAGGGCCAACCGGCATCGTCGGAGTGGTCCACGACGCATCGCTTCGCGCCGGGCTACCCTCGGTCAGCCTGTGGGCCGCGGTACCGCATTACCTCCCCGCCGCGCCGAACCCGAAAGCGGCGCTCGCCCTCGTCGAGCGCGCCGCAGCGCTTCTCGAGGTCCCGGTTAATACCGAGGGCCTCCGGAAGGCCGCCGCCACTTGGGAGGAGGGCGTGCTTCGTTTGGTTAATGAGAGCGAAGAGCTCAGCGAGTACGTCAGCCGCCTGGAAGCCGCCGCGGATATGAACAGCGAACAGACCAGGATGTCGCAGGAACCCATGCCGTCCGGTGAAGTGATCGCTGCGGAGCTCGAGAAGTTCCTTCGAGAGCAGGGCGGGAGCTCGGCGGGATCGTGAAGCCCGCCGCGTGGTTCGGGAATCGGCACGTCGACACGCTCCGGCCGCACCCGGGACCCGTCCCGCCGCAGGAGCTCCCGTTCGGCGTCAAGGGGAAGAGCGGAGCGCTCAGGGCGGCGATCTTCGGCGTGAACGACGGCCTGGTGTCGAACCTGTCGTTGATCATGGGATTCGCGGGCGCTGCGGTATCGAACCGCGTGATCCTGCTGGCCGGTGTGGCCGGCCTTCTCGCGGGAGCGTTCTCCATGGCGGCCGGTGAATACATCTCGATGCAAAACCAGCGCGAACTGTTCGAACGCCTCCTGCATCTGGAAGCCCACGAGCTCGCCACCGAGCCGGAGGAAGAACACCGCGAGCTCCAGGAGATATATGAGCGGAAGGGGTTCCCGCCAGGGCTCGCCCGAGAGGTGACGGAAGTCGTGATGCAGGATCCCGAGATGGCCCTAGAGACCCACGCCCGAGAGGAGCTGGGCCTGGACCCCGAAGAATTGGGGTCCCCGATCGGGGCGGCAGCATCTTCCTTCGTGACGTTCGCCGCCGGAGCCGGCGTTCCGCTGCTTCCATTCGTGTTCGGCTCGGGAAGCGGAGCTGCGCTCGTGGCCATCTCCGCAAGCGGCCTGGCACTCGCCGCAGTGGGCGCCGGTCTGTCGTTCCTGACCGGACGCCGGCCCTGGCTATCCGCGATTCGCCAGCTTGTTGTGGGAGCGGTCGCTGCGGGGGTGACATTCGCCGTGGGTCGGGCTCTTCACGTCAGCACTGCCTGAAACGGGTCAGACGCCCTCCAGGTCACTGAGACCGACCCTCGCTACGCGCCGTCCGTGTGACTGCAGCGAGCGGAGATCGCCCTCGGCCTGAGCGGCGATGAGTCGTCCGAACGAATACGGCTTTCCCGGAATCGGAATGTCCTGATCGGGACGTTCCACCACCTGAATGAATACGCCGGTGTTTGGCCCGCCCTTGTGGAGTTGGCCGGTCGAGTGCAGGAACCGAGGGCCGAACCCGACGGTTGTGGCGACCCGGAGGCGGTCGCGCAGTCGCATTCGCACGTCGCGCAACCGTCGATCGGTGTCGTCGTTCCTGGGCAGGAACGCCTGGATGGCAAGGTAGTCACCGGGGCCGATCTCGCCGAGAAGTCCGTTCAGGTCGCCAACCCCAGGATCGCCTTCATCTTCGGTTGAAAGGACCTTCTCCGTCGCGTCCTTCGCTTCCTGGACGTTCGGCTGATCGAACGGGTGAATGCGGATGATGGCGCCGGCCACTGCCGTTGCGAACTCCCATTGGAAAAAGGCCGCCCCCAGCTCGATCGAATCGCCGAACGACATCAACACGGCGGGATGACCTTGATCTTCGAGCGGGCGCAGCTTCTCCGCCACGTCGCCGCTCCCCACTCCGACAAACAATCGGTCCCTCCCATAGACGGCGCCAGTACCGAGCGCTTCCCCCTCGACAGGGACGATGCCCTTACCGTCCTTTCCGGTTGATTCGGCGATGAGTTGCTCGACCCAAAAGCCAAGCGACCGGAAACCGTCGGGGAGGACCAGCGTCAGCTTGTCCCGTCCGGCCAGGAACCCTTCGGCGATGATCGCGCCGAGGGCCGCACCCGTATTGCCGCTCCCTGGGGACCTCCGGCAGATGTCGACCATGCGGAAGGCGGACTCGAGCAAGGCTTCGAGATCCGCTCCGATCAGTGCGCCCGGAACCAGCCCGAAATACGAAAGCGCCGAGTAACGACCACCGATGTCCGGCGGGTTGAGGAACGTCCGGCGGAACCCGTGTTCGCCCGCCAGTTTCTCCAGCGGCGTATCAGGGTCTGTGATCGCAACGAAGCGCGATCCGTCGCCGACCTTGTCCCAGAAGTAGGCGAAATGAGAGTTCGTCTCCGTGGTCGTCCCTGACTTCGACGAGACGATGAAGAGCGTCCGGTCGAGGTCAAGCGATCGTTCGAGCCCCAGGATGGCATCCGGATGCGTCGTGTCGAGGACGACCAGATCGAGCATTCCCGGCGCGACGCCGAGGGTCATCCGAAGCACCTCCGGGGCCAGGCTCGAACCGCCCATCCCGGCCAGCACCGCCGTCGTCAAACCGTCCGCGGCGCAGCCCTCCGCAAAACGCTTCAGATCTGAAACGTTGTCCCGCATGTCGTTGGGGACGGTGAGCCACCCCAGGCGGTCGGTGATCTCGGTCGGGTCGTCACGCCAAACGGTGTGATCCTTCTCCCAGATCCGGCGGACCACATCGTCGTCGCCGAGCTGCTTCAGACGGCGGGCGACCGCCCGGCTGAGGGGCGGTGGGAGATCCACGGTGCTTACTCCTCCATGGAGGTCAGCTCGGTCAGCGCGCCCCTCAGCCCTTCGTAACGGCGGCCGCCGAGCCGCCGCTTCGCTCGGGCCTCGACGCTTTGGAGTACCCGCCGCGCCTCGGCGCGCTGTCGGAGGCCCTTCGCGGTCAGCTTGACGATCTTCGCCCTCCCGACCCCGGGATCG
>DATABA010000014.1:0-27460 GCA_036259835.1 Actinomycetota bacterium | reverse complement strand
CTTTTGGCGGCGACGGAACCGTGAATGAAGTGGTCAACGGGCTCGCGACCTCACAGGTGGCCCTAGCGATCCTTCCGGGCGGCATGGCGAACGTCTTCGCGCGGTCGCTCGGGATTCCCCACGACCCGGTCGAGGCAACGGGGTTCCTGTTGGAGAAGTCCGACGACCCGCCCAGGCGCCTGCCTCTTGGACGGCTCGACGACCGGTACTTCACGAGCATGGCCGGCGTCGCGCTGGACGCGGCGGTAGTCCGCGAGGTTGAGGGCCGTCCGAAGAAGAAAAAGGCCGTGGGTGACTGGTTCTTCGTGTGGACGGCGGTGCGAGTGCTCATGACGCGGCCGCGGTGGGGAACGCCGAAACTGCGTGTCCAGTGGGGTGAGCGCCAAGAAAACCTTCGCGACCGCATGGCGCTGGCTGTCTTTCAGAACACCACCGCCTACACGTTCCTCCGAGGCCGAGCGATGAAGGTGTGCCCCGAGGCAACCGTCGAAGGCGGCGTCGATTGCCTGGCCCTCGATACGGACCGGTCGTCCACGGTCATTCGAGTCGCGCTCCAGACGTTCGGGCGAGCTCGCCACACGAAGAACCGGCACGTCCTCTATCTCCGCGATCAGCGGAAGATTGGAGTTTCGAGCGAGGCTCCGCTGCCGGTCCACGTCGACGGGGAGTACGTAGGCGAACGGCAGCAGGTGCTGGTGGAGTCGGTTCCCGACGCCCTGTCGGTGATCTGCTAGCCGCGGCCTCGAGCACGAATCCTGTCCCGGATCGGCACAGCGGTGGCCGGATCGTTGGTCGCCAGCGCATCGACCCCCATCTCGAAAAGCCGTTCGATCATCCCGGCGTCGTCGACGGTCCACGTCCCGATCCGAATGCCGTCCCCGTGCGCGGCCCGGAGGAATTCTTCCCCCGCCGCCTCGAGCGCCACGACGTGCGGAAGCACCAGCGAATGCCCCTTCGCCTTGACATAGGTGAGCGACGCCCACGGGTCGATGCCGGCCACCGTCAGGAATCCAGTCGGTACGGATGGCTCGAGATCGCGGACACGTTCGATGGAAAGCCAGTTGAACGAGCAGATCACCACAGGACCGGAAAACCCCACGTCGTTCAGCGTGGAGAGCGTCTTCTCGACGGCGGCCTCTTTCGGCGAGTCGAAGGCCGGTTCCTCCGGGAGGTTCTTGACCTCAACGTTCACCCCTACTCGGCCGGACAGAAGCTCCAGAGCCTCTCGCAGCGTCGGCACCTCGGCTCTCTCCCCTCGGCCCTTCGACGCGTCGAGGCGCTTGATGTCCGCGAGTGTGAGCTCGTGGACGTGGCCGGTCCCGTTCGTGGTGATCGAGACGTCCAGGTCGTGAAGGATGACCGGTACACCGTCCGATGTGAGGCGAACATCGAGTTCCACGAGGTCCGCCCCCGCGTCAATGGCACCCTCGAACGCGCTGAGCGTGTTTTCCGGATACACGGCCGACGCGCCTCGATGGGCGACGACCGCCGGCCATATTTGTCGATCGAGATTCGCCAAGACCATTGTGTCGGCCGAAGGCGCGTCAGTATAATCCGCCCTTCTCCGGATAGGGCCTGGTCTCGCCACGTGACCCGTTCCAGGGCCGAGCCGGACCAGATGTCCGCCCGAACGCCAGGGGGGTTTCCGCGTGGATTGGGTTCACCGTGCGCGTTGCAAGGACGAAGATCCGGAGCTCTTCTTCCCGACGGGGAACACCGGCCCCGCTGCGTCTCAAGTCGCCGCGGCCAAGGCCGTGTGCATGAGATGCGACGTGCGTCCGGAATGCCTGGAGTGGGCGATGGCCACCGGTCAGGACTCCGGCGTCTGGGGAGGACTTTCCGAGGAGGAACGAAGGGCCCTTCGCCGCGCCCGGAGGAAGGGGCTCCTGGTCTCTACCCCGGGATAATCCCGTAGTCCGCTCGGTGAGCCGGCCGGCCTAGACGCGGCTCGACGGGCACAGGTCGTTCACCGGACACACCGCGCACCGCGGCGTGGGCGCCTTGCAAACCTGCCGCCCGTGCTCGATGAGCACGTACGTGAAGGAGAACCATTCATCACGTGGAATCAGCCCCATGAGGTCCCGTTCAACCTTGTCTGGGTCTCTGCTCGTCGTGAATCCGAGCCGTTGACTGACCCGCCGCACGTGGGTGTCGACGGCTATCCCTGCCTCGGGGTCGGCCTCGTGAAGCTCCGGATAGGAGTTCCCCTGCACGATGTTGGCGGTCTTTCGCGCGACACCCGGAAGCGTGTCGAGCTCGGCCATCGTTTTCGGTACCTCACCCCCGAAGTCCTCGATCAGCTTTTGTGAGGCTCCTCGAATCGCCTTCGTCTTCTGGTTGAAGAAGCCGGTGGGCCGAATATCGGCCGCAAGCTCCGATTCGGGAACCTTCAGGTAATCCTGCGGCGTTCGGTACTTCTTGAACAGCGTCTTGGTCACCTGGTTCACTCGCTCGTCGGTGCATTGCGCCGAGAGGATCGTGGCCACCAGTATCTCGAGCGGGTTCGAGAATTCCAGGGCCACGTGCGCGTCCGGATAGGCCCGTTTGAGCCGCCGGATGATCACGGGGGCTCGCTCCTCGACTGGGCTCCTTCGGGTTAGAGAACGCTTGGGCGGCCTGCGCTTCGTACCAGAGCGCGACTTGGCCCGTACCCTTGCCGGCATCAGCTTCCTCGGAACTCGGGCTTCCGTCGCTCCCTGAACGCCTGGATCCCTTCTTTCAGGTCGTCCGAGTCGAACACCGCGGCAGCCATCATGTCGTACTCGGCCACGAGGTGAGCTTCGGTGGATCGATCGACCGAAAGCTTCTCGGCGATGGCCCGAATCCCCCGCTTCGATCCACGGATGGAGAGCGGCGCTCCCTGGGCGATAGCCCGCGCCAGCGCCTCGGTTCGTTCACCGAGATGCGACGACGGAACGGCTTCGTTGACCAGCCCCCACGCCGCGGCATCGGCCCCGGAAAGCTGACGGCCGACGAAGAGGATCTCCCCGGCTCGCTTCGACCCGACCGCTAGCACCAGGCGCTGGATGTTCTCGAAGTTGATGAGAAGACCGAGCTTGGCAACCGGGATACCGAACCGAGCGTCCTCGGCCGCGACCGCGAGGTCACACCCAACGGCGATCTGGCATCCCGCGCCCAGCGCGGCGCCCTGCACTTGCGCGATCACCGGCACCGGGTGATCGGCGATCGCGGCCACGGCCTCCTCGAACGTGCGGCCGTAGTCGTACCCCGGCGGCCGCATAATGGTGATCTCGTCGAAGTCTGCGCCGGCGCAGAAGTCCCGTCCCTCTCCGGCCAAGACGACCACGCGCACGTCGGGCTGGACCGCAAGGCCGCCAAACGCCTTGACCACTTCCTCCAGCATTTGCGTGGAGACGGCGTTTCGTTGCTCGGGCCTGTTGAGGATGACCCTGGCGAAACCGTCTTCCTTCTGAACCTTGACGAGAGGCATCAGGCGCTACCCCACAACGGCGATGACATCGCCCTCCTGTACCACGCCGCCCTCTTGAACACGCACCTCGGTGACCGTTCCGTCGACCGGAGACTCGACGGGGATCTCCATCTTCATCGACTCCAGGATCACCAGGGCGTCTCCGGCGGACACCGCGTCGCCCGGCGACACGAGGACCCGCCACACGTTGGCCACCATCTCGGCCACGACGTCGGCCACGTCAGGCAAGTACAGCCGACCGGTCGGGGTCGGCCCGAAGCGAGAGAAGCGACCTGGCCTCGTTCGGTTCGGCCACCTTCCGGCCCTGGAGTCGAACGATCGATGCTGCCGCCTCGACCAGGTCGCCGTTGGACCCGGCCATCTCTCCGGAGGGCAGATAGAAGTTGTCCTCGAATCCAACGCGGACGTTTCCGCCCAAGGCTGCGGCGGCGCCGACCATCGTCCACTGGTTTCGGGAGATGGCGATCACGCCCCACGTCGAACCGTGAGGCACCACGCTCGCCATGTGGGCGAGGTTTCGCGCGGTGGCCTGAATCCCGCCGAGAACGCCGTGGATCAGCGAGAACTGGATCGGCGGCGTTAGCACTCCCAAATCGATCAGGGGCTCGATGGACTCGACGTGACCCACGTCGAAGCACTCGCATTCCGGCTTGACGCCGGCTTCGTTCATTCGCTGGAGGAGGAAGATGATGTCCTCGAAGTTGTTCTCGAACACGAAGTTGAACACGAAGCCCTTGCGCTTCGCGCTGTACTTCGCGTAGTTCATCGACCCCATGTTGAGCGCGCCGATCTCCGGCTTCAGCTGCGTGATGTGACCGACCCGCTCCGCCATGGGAAGGCCGACCCAGCCCGTGGAGTAGTTGATGATGATGTCCGGCGTGTCCGCCAGGACGGCCTGGGTGATCGCGCGATAATGCACGGGGTCCACCGTGGGAACACCCTCGGGGGTCCGCGCGTGGATGTGGACCATGGAGGCGCCGGCGTCCCGCGCCCTCCTCACCTCCTTGGCGTACTCCTCGGGCGTGTAGGGGATTCCCGGGCACTGTTGCTTGTTCGCCACCGCTCCGGAAACGGCGCAGGTGATGATGCAGGGCTCGTCGACGGTCATGGTCCTCGCTCGCTTGAGGTTGAGTTCGAAGAATACTCGCGGGCCAGTCGCAGATACGTCCCAACGCCGCGGCGAATCAGCCGACCCACCTCCTCGTCGCTGAGCGTCCGAACGAGCTTCGCGGGCGAGCCGACCAAGAGTGACCGGGCGGCGAACTCCTTCCCTTCGGGAACCAGCGCGCCGGCGGCGATCAGCGATTCGTCGCCGACCACCGCGCCGGAGAGCACGATCGCTCCCATTCCAATGAGGCAGCCGTTCCCCACCGTGCATCCGTGGATCACCGCGTTGTGGCCGACGGTGCAGTCGTCGCCGATGGAAACGGGCTTTCCGGTGTCGGTGTGGACGACGGCGCCGTCCTGGATGTTGGTTCGAGCTCCGATCCGGACGGTGGACGTGTCGCCCCGAACCACCGCGTTGAACCACACGCTGGACTCTTCACCGATCTCGACGTCGCCGGCCACGCGCGCGCCTTCGGCAACGAAGACGGTTGAGTGGAGGGCGGGATTGCGATCGAGGTACGGGAGGCCAGTCACGGTGGTTCCTAAACCGGCAAGACCCCGTGCTTCCGCCACGGGCGCTCCATTGTCTTGCTCTGGGCGATCTCAAGACCGCGCACGATGGTCGAGCGGGTATCCGCCGGATCGATCAGGTCGTCGATGAACGACCATCCCGCGGCGATGTACGCGTTGATCTGCTGGCGAACCGTTTCCACCAGCTGGTTCCGAACGGCGTCCTGGGCCTCCGGGTCACCCGCTGCTTCGATCTGTTTGCGAAAGATGATGTTGACCGCGCCTTCCGGTCCCATCACGGAGATCTCGGCGGTCGGCCATCCAACGATGACGTCGGGCTCGTACGCGCGTCCGCACATCACGTAATAGCCGGCGCCGTACCCCTTTCGCGTCACCACGGTGACCTTTGGGACGGTCGCCTCCGCCACCGCGAACAGCATCTTGGCACCGTGACGGATGATGCCCTGCTTTTCGACGGCCGAGCCGACCAGGAACCCGGGGCAGTCCATCAAGAAGACCAGCGGAATCCCGAACGCATCGCAGAGCCAGACGAAGCGGGCCGCCTTGTCCGCGGCGTTCACGTCCAGGGCGCCGCCGAGCACCATCGGTTGATTGGCCACGATTCCGGCGGGGCGCCCCCCGAACCGGCCGAACCCAGTCACCAGGTTCTTCGCCCAGTCGGGTTTCATGGGGAAGAAGTCGCCGTCGTCCACGATCGACGTGATGACCTTCCTCACGTCGTATGCCTGCCGTGGGTTGGCCGGCACGATGTCGTACAGGTCCTCGCACCGCCGGTCTCCGGGATCACTCGACGGAACCACCGGTGGCTTCTCGAGGTTCGAGGACGGGAAGTAACCCAGGTACTTCCGGACGACCGCCAGACATTCCTCGTCCGAGGAAACCTCGAGGTCGGCGACGCCGCTGACCTTGGTGTGGACCTGGGACCCGCCCATCTCTTCAGCGGTCACGTCCTCCCCCACGGCCGCCTTCACCAGCGGAGGGCCGCCAAGCGCCATGTGCGACGTCCCTTTCACCATCGGGACGAAGTCGGCGAGACCGGGGATGTAGGCGGTTCCGGCCGCGCCCGGACCCATCATCGCGGCGACCTGCGGGACGACGCCGCTCATGATGACCTGCTCGCGGAACAGGTCCCCCGTTCGAGCGAACATCGATCCGGTCGCTTCCTGGATTCGGGCGCCAGCGGAATCGATGAGCCACACAACTGGAATTCGTTCTCGAAGGGCGAGCTCGCGCATCCGCGTGGCCTTGAGCTCGCCGACCATCCCGATCGAGCCCGCCATCACGGTGAAGTCGTACGCGATGACCGCAACCCGCCGTCCGTCGACCAGGCCGATCCCACAGACGCATCCGTCGGCCGGCGTGACCTTGCCCTGCATCGACGGAGCGACCGACTGATGGTGCGCCAGAAGGGCGAATTCCCTGAACGACTCCGGGTCGAACAGCCTGTCCAGCCGCTCCCTTACGGTGAGCTTTCCCTCGCCGTGCTGCCGTTCGACCCGCTCGGGTCCGCCCATCCGGAGGAACTCCGCGCGCTTTTGTCGGAGTGCTTCGGCGTGCCCCCGAAGGTCGGGCCCCTCGTAGCTGTACGTGACGTGCGCCCGGTGCGGAGCGGTGGATGGAGCCGTGGAAGGAGGAGCGTTGGAAGAGGGTTCGGCTGCGTCAGCCATGGTGGACCTCCTGGAAGCCCTTCGCCGGGAGCCCACTCCCGATGCCTGCCCGGGCTCGCTTCGTTCGAACTGTATCTCGGATCAGGAGGTGCGTCCGGCCAAGACGTCGTGAACGCGCTCCATCGCCAGCCCCGCCCCCGCCCACAGCGGAAAGTAGTCGGGTCGGATCAGGCCCTTGACGTGACGCTTGGCGTAGGAATAGTCCCAGGGGGCATCTCCGAGGACCCGCCGGAAAAAGACGCCCGACGTGTACTCGACGGCGAGGAACCCGGCGCCGTAGGCAGCCGCGCGAACGGCCACACCACGGTCCCGAAGCGCGTCGTGGAGCGGTTCGTAGAGCGGCGCCATCAAGCCGTAGACCGGGAACATCCAGATGCTGGTTCTCGAGGGCAATCGCTTGTCGCGATGGCGAATGAAGTCGTGGAGGCCCGTGAAGATCACCTCGGCGCACCACCCGAGGAGCCCGTATGCGACGAAACGGCCTCCTCTGCTGGGGATGACGAATCGTCCGTTCATCGGCCTTTCCAATCCGGCCGGCGCTTCTGCAGGAACGCGCTCACTCCCTCCGCGACGTCTTCGCTTTCCAAGTCGACGGTCAGCATGGCATTGAGGTAGGCCATCGCTTCATCGAGTCCCATGTCTTCCGACCGAGTGAAGGACTCCTTGCCGAGTCGAAGCACCAGCGGGCTCTTACCGGCGAGCTCCGCGGTCAGTTCGTCGATCGCCCGATCGAGGCCGGCTCGCGGCACCACGCGGTTCACCATTCCCCACCGCTCCGCCTCGACGGCCGAAACGCGCCGCCCGGTAAGCATCATCTCGAGAGCGATCTTGCGAGGAACGTTTCGGCGGATCACGGCGCTGATCATGAACGGCCACAGGCCGAGGTTGATCTCAGGGGTCCCGAACTCGGCGTCGTCGGCGGCCACCACGAGATCCGAGGCGAGCATGAAACCAAACCCGCCGGCGAGCGCGACGCCATTCACCCGAGCCACGACGGGCTTGGGATGGCGAATCATCCCGAGTAGCAGATCTGCGATGCGACCTCGCCGAAAATGCTCGCCGACCCGCCCGGCGTCGGGGACCATTCCCCCGAGGTCCGCCCCGGCGCAAAACGCTCGGTCTCCTGCACCCGTCAGGACCACCGAGCTGACATGGTCGCGGGAGGCCCGCTCCAGGCCGGTCAAGAGCCCATCGATGACCTCCGGATTGAGCGCGTTACGCCGATCCGGCCGGTTGATGGTGAGCCACGCACTCGGTCCGCGCGTCTCATAGACGACCACGTCCGTCGGTTCATCTGCCATTGGGTCCGAAGCCTAATTGTTCGAGGTCGGCCTCCGCGGCGAAGATTCAGACCAGCAATGAAGATGGCCCCCGATGGGGGCCATCTTCGCTTTCCTGCTTCGCCAGCCGAGGTCAGTTCGTCTTGTGTCCCTCGGTGGTGAGAGCCTGGCGGTCGGCTCCGGTCCCGATGGAGACGGGGATCTTCTTGGCGCTGCTGAGCTCACCCGCCTTCGGAACCACAACCTCCAGGATCCCGTTCTGGTACGAAGCCTGGATCTCCTCCTCCTTCACGCCCTCCGGCAGCGGAACGGCCCGCTGGAAGGAGCCGTAGGAGGACTCGAAGCGGTAGTAGTTGTCGCGCTCCGTGCGCTCCTCGTGCCGGCGCTCACCCCTGATGTAGAGGACCCCGTCCTGCATCGTGATGTCCACGTCCTTCTCGGGGTCGATGCCAGGGAGCTCGGCCCTGATCACGAGGTTGCCGTCACGGGAAAAGACGTCCACCGCGGGAGTCCACGAGTGGCCGTTGGTCCCCCTCACGAGAGGAGTGAACCAGCCGCTCCCGAAGAACCTGTTGGTGAGATCGCTCATTTCCCGCTCCAGGGTGAAGAGGTCCCGCAATGGGCTCCGTCTGGTCAGCATGTCCACTCACCTCCTCGATACCGTCATCTCGGCTGACCTGTCGAAATATATAGCGCCGACGTCCCTGAGGTGTCAACTTCCTTGATAACGGCGTTGGCAGGTTTCGCGAGGAGCGGGCGAGCTCCGCCAGTCCGTGCGTTTTCGCAGCTCAGCCCTAGCTGGCTGCCGCGTCCCACTCCTCCCCGTCGCCACGGCGGAGACGCTTCCCGCGGTAGTTCGGGAAGTTGAGAGCGGCGTGCTGCCAGCACGTGGACCCGAGGTTGTAGATCGAAAGGCGCGTCGAGCAGCCTGGCGCCGAGCAGCTTCGCCCTCCCCCGGAGGTCGGGGAAGGATTTGGGCGCTTTCCTGGGCGGCTTCCCTTCATCGCCGTGGGGGCGCGTCGGACCCCCCTCCAACCAGATATTCGATTCCGGCCGAGCCGCGGTTTTTGTGGCGAGACAAACAGATGTGGAGAAGTGGTGGCGACCCTCCGCCAAACGGCGGGCGGCCTAGTGGAACGACTCTCTTCGGAGCGCTTCCTGGATCCTGACGCTGAGGTGCTCGGGCGCCTCGGAGCGGCATTTGGTCCGGATGACCATTTTGAGCGTCCGAGTGAATTCGGCGCGCTCCAGGCACGGCCCGCACTCGGCGAGGTGCACAGCGAGATGGGCGGCCTTGCTGGAATCGAGCTCCCCGTGAAGGAAATGCTCGATCTCGGCCAGCACTTCGTCGCAGCTAATCTCTGACAAGGCCTCGCTCCCTAACGACATTCCATAACCGCTTTTCCAGCGCTCTTCTTCCTCGGTGCAGCCGCGACATGACCGTCCCGATAGGAACTCCTGTGATCTCGGCAATCTCCTTGTAGCTGAACCCCTCCACGTCGGCCAGCAGGACGGCGATCCTGAACGGCTCCGGTAGCGAAGAGAGCGCGTCCTGGACGTCCTCGTCGGGGAGGGATTCAAGGACCGACGCCTCTGCGGAGGGCTCGGAGCCGTCCTCGGCCATCTTGGAGTACAGGTACCAGTCCTCCACCTCGTCGTCCGAGACGGTCTGCGGCTCCCGCTGCTTCTTCCGGTAGCTGTTGATGAAGGTATTCGTAAGGATTCGGTACAGCCACGCCTTGAGGTTCGTACCGGGCTCGAACTGATGAAACCCCCGGTAAGCGCGGAGAAAGGTCTCCTGGACCAGGTCCTCCGCATCCGCCGCATTGCGCGTGAGGCGATACGCCGCCGTATACAGGTTCGAAAGGAGCGGAAGGGCCTCCGCTTCGAACCGTGATCGAAGGTCTCGCTCGCTGGTTTCCGTGCTCATTGACACCGCGATGCTAGTGCCTGGTGTCACCCCGCGCGCCGGGCCCTTCGGAGGTATGGGTGGGAAGATGTACCGTAGTACGAACGGTCCGCAATGGGCCGAGAAGGGTATTCGATGGCAGACAAAGACAAAGACGATCGCCGGGGGCGGTGGCAGGGGTTCGACCTCGGCGGCTCGGGGCAAGGGCAACGAAGCCCCAGGCGCTTTTTCCTCATCTACTTGCTCGGCGCGCTGGTCGTGCTGTTCCTGTTTCAGAACCTCGCCGGGAGGAGCACGCAGAAGGTTGACCTGAACCAGTTCTTCACCAACCTTCGGGCCGGTCAGGTCACGGAGGTTTCGATCTCGGGCAGCTCCCTCGCTTGGAAGCTGCGGAACGGTAATCAGCTCACAGCGACGCTCCCCCCGAACTACGACCCGACCACCCTGGTGAGGCAGCTCGCGGACCAAAACGTCAAGGTCACCGGAGAACAACCGAGCGCGCTGTTCTCCTTCCTCTTCCAATGGATCCTGCCGTTCGTCCTGATCGCGGCCATCTACATCTTCCTGTTCCGGCGAATGGCCGGCGGAGGCGCGGCCACCGCGCTCAATCTCGGCAAGAACCGCGTGAAGATCTACGACCGCAAGGAGATGAAGACGAATTTCGCCGACGTCGCGGGGCTGGACGAGGCGGTGGAGGAGCTCAAGGAGATCGTTGAGTTCCTCAGCAATCCGAAGAAGTATCAGCGACTCGGCGGACGGATTCCCAAGGGCGTCCTGCTCCTTGGACCTCCTGGATGCGGAAAGACATTGCTCGCGCGAGCGGTGGCCGGTGAGGCCGGTGTGCCGTTCTTCTACATGTCGGGCTCGGAATTCGTGGAGATGTTCGTGGGCCTGGGTGCAGCCCGCGTCCGCGAGCTGTTCAGCCAGGCGAAGGACCGCGCGCCGTGTCTGGTCTTCTTGGACGAGCTCGACACCATCGGGAAGTCCCGCGCCGGAGCGCTGGGCGGATCGCTCGGCTCGCACGACGAGCGAGAGCAGACGCTCAACCAGCTGCTGGTCGAGATGGATGGCTTCGACAGTTCAAAGGGCGTGATCATCATGGCGGCCACCAACCGCCCGGACGTGCTGGATGCCGCCCTACTCCGACCCGGCAGGTTCGACCGTCAGGTCGTGGTGGACCGGCCCGACCTTCGCGGACGCGAGGCAATTCTCAAGGTTCACGCCCGTGGCGTGGCTATCGACCCCTCGGCGGACCTTCGACTGATCGCTTCGAGGACGCCCGGGTTCACCGGCGCCGACCTAGCAAACGTGATCAACGAGGCGGCCCTGCTCGCGGCGCGTCGAGAGAAGAACCTGGTCGGCATGGACGAGCTAGAGGAGGCCATCGACCGAGTGGTCGCTGGCTTGGAGCGAAAGAGCAGAATGATCTCGGAGAAGGAAAAGGTCCGAGTGGCGGCCCACGAGATGGGGCACGCGCTTGTGGCCCTTCGGCTGAAGAACATCGACCCGGTGCACCGGGTGACGATCATCCCGAGAGGCGCCGCCGCCCTCGGGATCACAATGACCAGGCCTCTCGAGGACCGGTACATCATGACCGAACCCGAGCTCCTGGACCGGCTTGCCTTCGCGCTCGGCGGCCGGGCCGCCGAGGAGATCATGTTCGGGAGCATCTCCACCGGGGCGCAGGATGACCTTCGGCAGGCCACGGAGATTGCCCGGGCGATGATCGCCGATTACGGAATGAGCCCGAGGATTGGTCCGATCTCGCTGTCCCAGGACGGGTTCCGAAACCCGAACGGGCGACCGCTGTTCCCCGGAGAGCGCCCGGAGATCTCCGAGGAAACCGCCCGTGTGGTGGACGAGGAGGTCGCGAGGCTCCTGAAGGAGGCCCGGGAACGCGCCCGCGGCATCCTGGAAAACGAGCGGGAGCTGCTGGAGCAGCTGTCGAGAGTGCTGATCGAGCGTGAGGTGATCGAGGGGAAGGAACTACGCCGCTACGCCGACGGGGAAGAGCCCATCCCGAGCAAGGAGCAGCTGGAGCGCGAGACCGCCGAGAAGCGAAACGGGCAGCAGGCAGCCGATAAAGCCCCGGCCGGTCCCGCGATCATTCCCTCGAGGGCAGCCGAGACCCAGGAGATACCGCCGGTTCAGAAGTAACCGCGGCGGTCACCGAGTTTCCCGTTCGCCCCCGGCTCGGCCGGGGAGCGGCGTGCCCACCGCGTGAGTCGTCATCACGAGCGTCGGAACGTCTCCACGAGCGTCCTGTGGTTCTCCGCCACCCGGTCCTGCGGTCCCACCCATGCGCCACCGAGGACCACTCGATCCGCGACGCCGTCGAAAGCCGCGACCCGTTCCCGGCACTCGTCCGGGTCACCCGCGATGGCGAGCGTGTCGACCATCGGCAGAGAAAGCTCGGCCATGCCAGCGAGATCGCCCCGGCCGAACGCTTCCCGGAGCGGCTGAACGAGGTCGTCGAACCCGTAGCGGGCCAGGACTGGCCGGTACGTCCTGGTGGTGGCGTAGAAACCGATCTGCAGTGCCGCCTCTCGACGGGCTTCCTCTCGATCCTTGGCCACTTGCACGATGACGCCGGTGGTCACGTTCACCTCTCGAGGATCCCGCCCCGCTTCGCGCGCTCCCTTTTCAACCGCCAGTCTCAGGACCTCCCGAACGTAGTCCGGACAGGTCATCGGATGGCCCAGAACGCCTTGCGCGGACCTCCCGGCCGTTTCGGCCATCCGCACGTTCACTGCTGCGAGGTAGATCGGAATCGGTTGGGCGGGCGGCGACGCGCCCGGAAACGGTGCCATGGTCACGTTGTAGAACCGGCCACGATGAGCGGGCGAGGTGCCCCCGAAGGAGTCCCAGACGCGGCGGATCACCTCGATCGCCTCGGCGATCTTGGGCGCCGGATGCTCGAACGGGACCGAAAACCGCTCCTCATTGACACGCTTCACCTGGGTCCCCAACCCGAGGATGAACCGCCCGGCCGACAGCTCCGCCAGGTCGCGCGCGGTCATTGCCGTGATGGTCGGGCTTCGGGGGAACGCGAGCGCGATGTTCGTCCCGACCATCACCGTGGAGGTGGCCGCGCACGCCACCGCCGCTTGTACGTAGGCGGACCGTGCCGTCTCCGCCACCCAAACGCTTTCGTATCCCGCCTCCTCGACCCTGCGAGCGAGTGAAGCCTGCTCCCGAAGATCGCCCCCCACGACGACTCCGAGATCCACGGCCGTCCCAGCGCTACTGGGTCGGGTCTTTCGACGAGGCGCGAAGCCTGGCGGCCATCACCTTCAGCAACTTCGAAGCGATGGAGGGGTTGTTTTCGATCAGGGTCTTGAACACCCATTGCGTGAGGCCGAGCGTCGTCAGCGGGGTCTCCGCGACCACTGTGGCCGTTCGAGGTCCACCGTCCAGCAAGGAGATCTCGCCGAAGAAATCACCCGGACCCATCCGAGTTCGAGTCTGACCGCCGACCTCTGCCCGAGCCGTGCCGTCGACGATGAGAAAGAACCCGATTCCGGATTCACCTTCACGCGCCAGAACCGAGCCCTGCTCATGCGTCACTTCCTTGACGGCCCCGGCGATCCCCCGGAGCTCCTTCTTCGAAAGCTCCGAGAAGATCGGCACCCTGGAAAGCAACTCGGCGGTGTCCGTCCGTGCCACGTCAGCTCGTCCTTCCGGTCTCTGGGCGTCGTGATTCTATCCAAGCGCGTGACCACCACCGAAATCTCCTACCCTTCGACTCCATGAGCTCCGAACCGATCGAGCGTCACGAGGCCGTCGTCATCGGCGCCGGTCCCGCGGGGCTCGCGGCGGCGGCCATGCTCGGTCGCGAGGGCGTCGAAACGCTCGTCCTGGAACGTGAATCGATCGGCGCGAGTTGGCGAAAGTTCTACGAGCGGCTCCATCTCCATACGATCCGCTGGCTGTCGGGGCTTCCCGGGCTCCCCATCGACCGGCGAGAAGGGCGGTGGGTGTCTCGCGAAGGCGTGGTCACCTACCTCGAGCGGTACGCGCGGTACCACCGGCTGAACGTCCGCGAGACGACTGAGGTCCGCAAACTCAACCGCTACGACGGCGAATGGGTGATCGAAACGACACGGGGCCGGATCGCGGCCCGGTTCGTCGTCGTGGCAACAGGCTTCAACCGAGACCCCTACCTTCCCGACTGGCGGGGAAGGAACGGATTTACCGGAGACCTCGTCCATTCCCTTCACTATCGAAACGCCACTCCGTATAGAGGAAAGGACGCGCTGGTCGTCGGAACGGGGAACTCCGGCGCGGAAATCGCAGTGGACCTGGTGGAGGGCGGCGCCCGGGACGTGATGATCTCGGTCCGGACGCCTCCGAACATCCTTCGTCGCGACGTGGCCGGGTTTCCGTCGCAGCTGACCGGGATTCTGGCCCGGCGGCTGCCCCTTACCGTGGCCGATCGGATATCGCTGGCAATGCAGCGACTGACGGTTGGGGATCTCTCACCGTATGGGCTGCCGCCGCCGCGGGTGGGGGCGGTGACCCGCGTGAATCAGGATTCGGTCCCCATCCTCGACGTGGGACTGATCGACCTCGTGAAGAAGCGACGGGTGGAAGTCGTGCCCGCCGTTGAGGCCTTCGAAGGACCGGAGGTGGTCCTTGCCGGTGGCCGGCGGATACGGCCCCATGCTGTGATCGCGGCGACCGGCTTTCGCCACGGGCTCGAGCCGCTGGTCGGCCGGTTCGGGTTGATCGGGCCCGCGGGTCGCCCGGTCGTGCATGGGGCGAAGACCCATCCAAACGCCCCCGACCTCTATTTCATCGGCTTCACTAATCCGATCAGCGGCAATCTTCGAGAAGTCGGAATCGACGCGAAGCGCATCGCCAAAGCCGTGTCGCGCGCGCGAAAAACGGAAAGGGAGACGTCGAAGGCGGCCGTTACGCCGTAGAACGCAGCGGGATCTCCGCCCAGACCTTGGTCTGAGGGCCGCGCTCGGTCCCCCACCGATCCGCAAGGCGGTCGACGATCATCAGCCCCCGCCCGTGGTGCTTGCGACGACGCTTGAACAAATCGGGAAAGCGGCGTCCCTGGTCGGCCACCTCGACCCGAACCCGCTCAGGAAGAACCTTCACCAGGAGGCTGATGGGGTCGCCCCGCTTCAAGCCTGAGTGCACCACCGAGTTGGTAACGAGCTCGGAGACCATGATTCGCAGGTCCTCGAGCCGGTCACTTGGAATGACTCGATCCAGCGGGACCAGTGAGCGCCGGGCCTCCGCCGGGGCTGTGGGCGCCACGTTGAGGGTGCGGACGATCTTCACGGGCAACTCTCCGCTCTAGCTCGTAGTACTTCAACGTACTTACCCAGTTGTTGCGGCGGGTCACGTGACCAAGCGAAAAAGAGTGCGGCGTTGCATTTGACAGCAACATTCTGAATATTCTAAACATACGGTATGGATCAGCCTTCGCTAGACCGGGCTCGAGCAGTATTCATCGAAGGGATGGGGGCTGCCTCGGCGACGTCCGGGGTCCTCTCGCAACTCCAGGGACGAATCTTCGCTGTCCTGTTCTTGGAGGACGACCCACTCTCTCTCGATGAAATCGCGGAGGCCCTGCAGCAGTCGAAGAGCAACATCTCCATCAACATCCGCGGGTTGGTGGAGTGGCATCTGGTCCGGCGGGTCTCCGTCCCAAACTCCCGAAAGGATCACTATGAGGCGGCCTCCGACTTCTGGCGCGTCATGCAGGAGATCATGGAGCGGCGATTCCGGTGGAACATCCGGCAGGTCATCGCGGCGTGCGACGAGACGTCGCGAACGGCGGCGGCCAGTCGAGCAAGCTCCCGGGGGACTGAACGGGATCGGGTTTTCATCCAGCGCCGGCTGGAGGCGTTGCGGTCATTCGCCGCAGCCGTGGACGCCGGCATCGAGGCGTTCGCGAGAGGGGAGCCGATCACGCCGCGGCCGATGCAGGTGATCCACATCGAAGCGGGCCGGAAACGATGAGCATCACGACGAAGACCCTTATCGACGAGGTTCTTCCCGAGTTCGACTTCGGGAGCCGTCACGGACGACGGGTCGCCGCACCGCCGGAATGGGTCGCGGAAGCCGTCGAGATGTTTCAGCTCGGCCGAGCGGCGACGTTTCTCATCAAGCTCCGAGGGATCCGACCTCCATCCGGATCGATTCGAGACGTCCTGACCCAAACGGGTTTCACCGTGCTTGCCGAACGCCCCCGGGGAGAGATCGTGTTCGGCATCAACGGACAGTTCTGGGCGCTCCGCGAGCTCGGCCACATCGAGTCGCCGCGTGACGTCGATGCCTTCCGGGCGTTCGATCGGCCGGGGTGGGCGCAGGGCGTGGTTTCGGTCCGGATCGACCCACTCGAAGACGGTTCGACGTACCTCATCACAGAGACCCGGGTGCGATGCATCGACGAGGCGGCGCGTCGTCGTTTCGTCATGTACTGGCGGCTCATCAAGCCATTCAGCGACTGGATACGGCGAGATTTCCTCCGAAGGATCGCCCGGGTCGCGGAGGGGAACGAATGAACTGGCCTCTCGTCGTCGCCGGAGTTCTGGCGCTCCTCGGCGCGGCCGTCCACGGCATCGTCGGCGATCTGCTGGTGGTTCGACGGCTCTCCCCCGGAAAGCTGCCGTCCAGTCCGTTCGGCGGCCCGAGGATGACGAAGGCCATGATCCGGGTCGCCTGGCACATGGCGACGATGGCGCTCATCACCGTGGGATCGTCACTCGTTGTTTCAGGCGCCTTCCTCGACGGGGAGACGGCTCGGGCAGTGGGGGTAGTCGGCGCCGGCGCCTCGACGGGCATCGCGGTCGTCATCGTGCCGGCGGCGTTCAATCAAGCGCGTCGGTCCCTTGCACTTCGGGCGACCGACCGGCGTGAACTTCGCTCGTTTCTCCACCCAGGACCGGTGATCCTCGTCGCGATCCCGGTACTGGCGTGGGTGGGAATCGCATGAGTCACCGGGAGGATGCGCTGATCGAACAACGGACGGGGCAAGGCCGCTTCGGGGAGTGGTCGCCGGCGAGGCTGTACTTGGCAGTGAACGGGGTCTGGCACCTGGTGTTGGCCGTCGGGGGCTTCCTTGCCGACCAGACCTTCCCCACTTCGATAGCCGCAGCTCAATCGGGACACTCGGGACACGTCTTCGGAATCTTCGAAACCAACGGGTGGCACACGTTGGGCGCCGCAATCATCGGGGTCGTGGCGACCTATACGGCGATCTACCCGAAGTGGGCGAAGGAAGTCGCGTTCGGGATTGGGGCGTTCCATGTCCCGTTCACGTTGGCTCTGCTCTTCTGGGAACCGCACAACTTCCTCATCGCGTCAAACGACGCCGACCAGATCGTTCACGCGTCGTCCGCGATTCTGGGGCTGGCCGCTGCCTTCGCCACGCCGAGCCGCGCCCATCGTCGATCCCCGGACCCAGTCACGCCGTGACCGCTTCGGGCGGTGGACCAGAGAACTGCTTGAGACAGCCATGAAAAAAGGGGCGCCGCGGCGCCCCTTTGTCCTGTCGCGGGGACGGGATTTGAACCCGTGACCTCTGGGTTATGAGCCCAGCGAGCTACCGGACTGCTCCACCCCGCAACATGATGCTAGCAAACGCCGGCAGCGAGGCGACACCCGGGTCGTGAGCCGAGCGACGGCTGTCGTCAGCTCCTGGGAGACGGTGAAGGAGCCGGAGAAGGGCTCGGAGCGGTTTGACCGCTTCCCCTGGCTGCCGACGCCTGCTGGACCAGAGCCCGCGCTCGGTTGATCTCTCGTTGATATCCGGCCAGGTCTCCTTCCCGCAGGAGCTCCTCCGCCCTGCGGAAACGCTCGAGGGCCTGCCCCAGCAGTTGCTCGACATCCTCGGGTGGTGCGGGTTCGCCAGGACCACGTTCCGGAGGCTGGGGCGCCGCCTCGCCGAACGCGGCTGCCAGCGCCTCTGGCAATGAGGTGGCCATTGTGACCGTGCCTCCGTGCACCAGTAGTACGCGCTTCAGCTCGGGAATCGCGCTCTGAGCGGCCTGGACGAACACCGGGACGACGTACAGAAACGAATCCTCGATGGGAACGATCAACAGATCGCCGAACGTGACCCGCGAACCGCCCTGGCCCAGCAGCGTCCGGTCCCGCGAAAAGTTCGGATCCGCGTTCACCCGCGAGAAGACCTGCACCGGCCCGTCGATGTTGACCCCGGAAGGAAATTCGAACGCCCGGAGCTGCCCGAACTCTCCGGGGTCGGACATGCCGGTCATGTACGAGACCATGTTGTTGCGGTTCGGCGGCGTGAACGGCATCAACAGGACGAAACGCTCTCCCTCCTGGCCTGGAAGCTTCACCAACACGTAGTACGGACGCATCAGGCTGTCGCCGCCGTTCCTCGGATCGACGGGAAGCGACCAGAACCGACCCTTGTCGTAGAACGTCTCCGGGTCCGTTACGTGGTAGTTCGCGTACTGCTGCGACTGGACCAGCAGGAGATCCTCCGGATACCGGAAATGCTCCTGGAGGTCGCGCGGCGCCGGGTCGGTCGTGAAGAGGTCCGGGAAGGCCCGCATCCATACCCTGATCAACGGATCCGTCGGGTCGACCACGTAGAACGTTACGGTTCCGTCGTACGCGTCGACCGCGACCTTCACCGAGTTCCGGATGTAATTCGCCTGCCCCTGGAGGTCGCCACCCGTTGCGGGGTTCAGGTTGATTCGTTGGGAGTAGGGATAGTCGTTGGTTGTGGTGTAGGCGTCCTGGACGTAGACGATCCGGCCGTTCACGATGGCCGGGTAAGGATCCCCGTCGTACTTCAGGAATGGGGCCGCTTTCGTGATGCGGGTCTCGAGATCGCGGTTGATCAAGATCTTGCTTTCTCCGCTGATCAGACCCGAGATGAGCAGATTGATGTCGCGGTATCGGTACGCGAACAACAACCGTCGGAAAAACCCCCCGAGCTCGATGCCGCCGCGGCCGCGGTAGCGCGTCCGGACGGACCCCTGTCCCCGAGGGTTCGGATAGTCCAGCTCCGCCGTCCTCGTACTGACGACCACGTAGGGCGTGTCGATGTCTTCGGTGTAGTAGACCTGCGCGCCGGTCGGCGTGAGGCGAATCCCCGACTGTGCCGACGGCGGGATGTCCTTCAGGGCGAATACCGGCTGCCCCTCGGGAGTGACCGTGTTGACCGGGCTTGCCACCGCCCCGTACCCGTGTGTGTAGAACAGGTGTCGGTTCTGCCACGTGCCGCCGCCACCGGGGATCTGGCTTTGGCGAACCTCCCGCACGGACAGCATGACGAGTCGTCTCTGCCCGTTGATCGGATATCGGTCCACATCCACGTCGGAGAAGTCGTAGTACGGCTGGATCCGCTGGAGGTTCTCGTAGGCAAGTCGAATCACGTCAGGACTCCACAGGCGAATGTTGTCGGTCGTCGCCTTGTTCGCGGCGACCTCCCGAGGCGATACGTCGGGGTTGACCTGCGTGGTGGTTAGTCTCACGCGGTCCAGGCCGAAGGCACGCCGGGTCCCCTCGATGTTGCGGGCGATGAACGGCCGCTCACGCTGTAACTCTTGGGGGTTCACGCGAAATCGCTGGACGAAGGCCGGCGCCACAGCGCCGACCACGATCGAGGCCAGAGCGAGCAGACCTATACCGATGACGGGTAAGCCCCAGCCGCGGAGCCGGATGTTCACGAAGAACAGAACCGCGCAGATGACGGCGATGAACATAAGCACGTAGAGCGCGGGCCGCTGGACGTTGACATCGGTGTACGAGGCGCCCTGGACGACACCGCGTGCCGACACCATGAGGTCGAACCGCCCGAGCCAGTAGCCCCACGCCTTGACCAGGATGATCGCTCCGAGCAACACGGAGAGGTGCGCCTTCACCTGCGGGATGACCTTTTCGCCGACGGTTTGGAGTCGGATGCCGCCCGACAGGTAGTGCGCCACCGCGACGATGACCGTGATGCCGACCAGCGCGGAGAACAACCATCCCTGGACGAACTTCTGGAACGGCAGGATGAAGATGTAGAACGACGGGTCGCGGCCGAAAACCGCGTCCTCGAACTGCGGCCCGAACCGAACCGGCCCCGCCGACCTCCAGAGCAAGAACGTCTGCCACTGCGCGGAGGCCGCGATTCCGACGAACAGCGCGATGACGGCGGAGAACGCTGGAATCACGCGGCCGGCATAAGGCTCCACAGCGGTTCGATACCGCTCGATCACCTCTTGCTCTGGAGAGAACGGCCGGAACCGGGGCGCGAGTCGACGAGCGATCACGAGATTGACGACGAGCAGCGCGAAGAACAACGCACCGAAGATGAGGCCGAGAAGGACCTTCGACCAGAAGATGCTCCAGAAGACGCTGGAGAACCTGACTTCCCGGAACCACAACAGGTCGAGGTAAAAGCCCGACAGCAGCGACAGGACAATCGCGATGGCGACGAGGGCGGCGGTCGTGACGAGCAGCCACCGCCTTCGGACGCGTCTCAGTCGTTGGGCCAACGGACCTTCCCCGCTCGAGGAAGCGTCAAGGGTACCCCACGGTCAGCGCTTGCGCGGGCGTCCCTCGAACGCGTCAGCTATCCCTCTCCGGCACGTCCTCCGAGGAACCGGACGGCGTCGCGATATGTCTGGACGGGCACCACTCGGGTCTTCGTTGCAATCGACGTGGCCTGCGCCGCTTCTTGCGCAGGGACGAAGAACACCGACGCTCCGGCCCGCTCGGCCGCGGCGACCTTCTGCTCGATCCCGCCGACTGATTCCACGGTCCCGTCCGGGAGGATCTGGCCCGTTCCGGCAATTGTCCGCCCGTTCGCGAGCTCTCCGGGAGTCAGAAGGTCGATCAGGCCGAGCGTCCACATGAGGCCGGCCGATGGACCGCCGATTTCCCCACTCGAGATGGAAACCTCGAACGGAAAGTTGTGGACGGCGGTGATGCCTATGGCGGGACCCTCCACCCCCCTGACTCGGCCGGGGGTGATTTGCGGGTGTCGAGTCTTGCCAGCTGCATGAACGGTGAATCGTCCCCTGTTTCGAAACCCGATCCGGTCGATCTGCCGGCTCAATTGTCGCGGAGTGTCGACACGGTGTCCGTCGATCTCAGTGATGACATCGCCGGCAAACAGTTTCCCTTCGGCCGGTGTTTCGGGCACGACCCGTTCGACGAGGACTCCACGACCATGCCGCTTCGGATAGTCCGCATACTCGCTCAGGGCGACGATGGCGGCGTCGATCTTGCTGGTGTCCATCTGTGAGCGTGCCACCCGTCTCTCCTCTTGCGGCGTCTCACCCGGGAGGAGCACCTCTTCTTCCGGGACCACGGAATCTTCGTCGCTGATCCATCCGTAGAGCGCGTCGTAGACGTTCGAACGGTCCAGCAGCACGGCCGTGAGAAGGAAGTGCCCGTTGGTCGGGTGCGTTGGATGGCCTCTGATGTGGATGAGAGGAATGACGTCTTTGGCCGGTCCAGGCCCGATCACGTAGTACGGAAGAGGGAGCAGGTACAGGATGACCGCGAACGCCACCAGCGGCAGCCAGGCGGCCCACCGATGCGAATCGGTCACGACGTCGCGGTGAGAAACGCCGACTGGTACTCGGGGAGGTAGTCCAGCAATCTGCCGGCGCCGACTGCCACGGTAGCGAGCGGATCTTCGGCTACGTGGACCGGCACCTCGCACTCCTGCGCCAGGCGCATGTTCAGGCCCCGAAGCAAGCTGCCGCCACCGGTCAGGAACACACCCCGCTCCAAAACGTCGTGCGCGAGCTCCGGGGGACTCTCCGCGAGACACGCTTTGGTGGCGTCGACGATCCGTTCGACCGGCCCCTCCAGCACACCTCGAATCTCGCCCGGCGTTATTGGGACCGTTTTGGGGAGCCCGGTGGAGAGCTCCCGCCCGGTAAGGTCAGCGGCCGGAGCGTTCGCCGCGGGGTACGCGGAGCCGAGGGCAATCTTCACCCGCTCGGCCGCGCTCTCCCCGATCGCGAGGTCGTAGTGCCCACGCACATACGCCTGGATCGCTGCGTCCATGTCGAACCCGCCGACCCGGACCGAGGTCTGCGTGACGACCGCTCCCATCGTCAGCATGGCCATTTCGGATGTCCCGCCGCCGACATCCACGACCATGCTTCCCACCGCCTGATGGATGGGGAGCCCTGCCCCGACCGCCGCCGCAAAAGGCTCGTCCACCAATGCAACCGATCGCGCCCCGGCCAGCGTGACGGCCTCCTCGACGGCGCGGCGCTCGACCTCGGTGAGCATGGAGGCCACGCAGACAAGTACTCGCGGCTTGGGGAACCTCGAAACGCCGACGGCCTGAAGGATCAGCCGGAGCATCTGGTGCGTGATCTCGAAGTCCTGGATCGCCCCGCGCTCCAGCGGTCGCGAGGCGACGACGTGGGCCGGTGCTCGAGCCGCCGCCTGCCAGGCTTCCCTTCCGACGGCAACGAGAGCCCCCGTCCTGGTGTTCATGGCCACGACGGTCGGCTCATTGAAGACGATGCCCCTCCCCTGTTGATAGACGAGCGTGTTGGCCGTCCCGAGGTCGATGGCCAGGTCGCGTCTGCTCATGCCGCGCTAGGAGCCCATGACCCACTGGGCATCACCAGTGGTAAGGCTCTCTTTCTTCCAGATGGGAACTTCTTCCTTGATACGTTCGATCCCGTGGCGCGCCGCTTCGAAGGCCTCAGCTCTGTGGGGAGCGGAGCAGCACACGATGACGGACACCTCGCCGACCCAGAGGAGCCCGCGGCGGTGGAGCAACGCGACCTTGCAGGTCTCCCATCGGTCCAGCATCTCCTCGCCAATGCCGCTCAGCCGCTGGAGCGCGACATCCTCCCACGCCTCATAGGTGAGGGCGGTGACGTCACCCGCCGAGGAGTGATCTCGAACGGTTCCAACGAAGAGAACCGTGGCGCCCGCAGCCGGATCCGCTACGAACGTGAGAGCAATAGCAGGATCGAGCGGAGCATCGGTCAGTCGAACGAGAAGCTCAGCCCGCACGGACGAGCATTCTAGAAGGCGAACCTAGAATGGCCCCCGTGGACCCGAGCCAGAACGAACCCGAAATCCCAATGAGCGACGTCTTTCGCGACGTTCCGCTGTTCCGCGAAATCCAACGCGTGCTCCTTTCGTCGACGGGACCCGTCAACTGGGAGCTCGCCCGGCAGGTAGGAATCGCCACGGCGGCGTGGGGCGGAGACCAACCGTTACCGACTGCCGAGGACCAGCGCGGCCTGGCCGAGACCGTCCGTGCCGCCGAGCTGGCGGTGGCGGCATTCACCGGCATGCCGCCCCCGTTCGACGTAACAGAGGTAAACGCGGTTGGTCGAGGGCAGTGGGTAGAGGCAAACGTCCGCGGGCTCAGAGACCTCCTGAACCCGATCGGCCAGAAGCTCGCCTCCACGATGAGCGCCGCCGGGGGCGACGTCCCGTCGCCGGCCCTCGGCGGAGGAGACTTCATGGAGGTCGTGATGCAGCGCGTGGCGCCGCTGCTCCTCGGCGTCCAGGTCGGCGCGGTCCTCGGCTATCTCGGTCAACGCGTTCTCGGGCAGTTCGACCTGGCCGTCCCGAGACCGGGCGGCGCCCTGTACTTCGTCATCCCGAACATCGCGGGGTTCGAACGGGACTGGAGCCTTCCGGCCGTCGACTTCCGGGCGTGGATCGCCGTCCACGAGGTGACGCACCGGTTTGAGTTCGCCCGGCCGTGGGTCCGCGACCACTTCCTGGCCCTGGTCAGGGACCTCGTCGAGCACGCCGAGCTCGACATGGCCGGGCTCGAGCAGCGGCTGGAGGGACTTGATCTGTCCAACCCCGAAGCGCTCACGGAGGCGTTCGAAGGCGTGGGGAACATGTTCGGTCAGGCGAGCAGTTCGGAGCAGCGGCTCCGGATCGCCCGTGTGCAGGCGTTCATGGCGGCGGCTGAGGGATATGGCGAACACGTCACCGAGCGGGTGGGCCGCGAGATGCTCTCGTCGTTCCGGCAAATCGAGGAGGCAGTCCGCCGTCACCGCGAAGGCGGGCCCGGGGACCGAGCGCTCGAGCGCTTGCTCGGATTGGAGATGAAGCTCGAGCAGTACCAACTGGGCCGGGAGTTTTGCGCGCGCGTTGCCGAACTCACGGACGAAGCCACGTTGGCCAGAATGTGGGAATCTCCCGAGGCGTTGCCGTCTATGCCCGAATTCGAAGAACCGACGTTGTGGCTCGCGAGGATGGCCTGAGATGCCGGCGGGAGAGCTGGTCTTCGCGAACGTCATCGACGTCCGCCTTCGTGACGCGCAGGGAGAGGGCGCCGATGGGTTCCTTTACTTGTTGGCGTTCCCGGCTCGCGCGCTTCCGTTCGCGGTCGTTCGAGACTGGAAGGCACCCACCGGCTACCTACCCGAGGAGGTGCACCTCGTCGCCCCATCGGGAACCGTGGCCTACCGGATTGGACCGAGGCCGAGGTGGATGCTCGGGGCCATGGACCTGACACGGGTCGACGAGGTCATCGAGGACGCGTTCTTCGAGGAGCTCGGGACATACGTCGCGTCGTTCTTGCTCGACGGCGAGGTTCTGGGCGAGACGGAGTTTCAGGTGGTGCTTCAGGCCGCGCCGCAAAAGTTCACCTCCGAAGTCGAGGACGGGCTCAAGAAAGCGGACGTGGCATGGATCGGGGTGGAATACGACGGCAAGGACATCGCCATCCCGGCCTGGTTCGTCTACCGCCAGGGGAAGATGTATGTGTTGTCCTCGATCGAGCCGAGCCTCGAGGAACAAACGATTCCGGGTCTCCCCGACGCGAAGGACCTGCTGGTTATCACCCGTCAGAAGTATCGGGACACGGCGCTGGGCAGATTTCACGCCGCGGCTCGCATCCTGGAAGGCCCCGAGTGGGACCAGGCAGCCGCCCTCCTGGCCGACCGCCGCCGCGACCGGCACGGCCCGCCGCAAGAGGCAATCAACCGCTGGCGGAACACGTGCGTCATCGTGGAACTGACGCCCGTTGTCCCGGCGTGAGCCGATCGACGCCGGAACGCATCCCGTCGCAACCACAGGAGCGTCACATGCGTGGACTCATCGGATGGGCGATCGTCATGGCGATCGTGATGGCCTATCAGGGGCTCTGCCTGGTGAAGAACAACGACCAGTGGCCGGCATTCAGCGACCTCATCCGCGTTGCGATGAGGAACGCAGTGGGGCGCTGGATCCTCTTTGGACTGTGGCTCTGGATTGGATGGCACTTCTTCGTCAGAGGATGGAAGTTCCTTCTCCGGCCATGACCCGAGGGAGGCGTTGATGCGGGTCCTTCGGGAGGTCGTGGCGCCGGTCCTGACCGGGTACGTCGTCGTTCTCGGGATGCTCGTTGCGTACCGAAGAGCCGAGTCTCGCCGAGATGCGAAGGCGCTGAGGCCACGGCCAGTTCCCAGCAGCTGGGCAGGTTTGGTTCGTCACGTCGTCGGAACCGCGATGGGCGGTTATGCCTTCTTCTTGCTTCTGGTTGTGGTGTTCTATTTCATCCTTGGAGAACATTCGTCGACACTGGTGACGGATGCGCTGGTGTACGGCTCGCTCCTGACCTTCGCCGTCGTGGTGCCGGTGTTTCTGGCCCTTTCATGGGTGCAGATTCGAATTCGCAACCGTGGGAGAACCAGCGAAGCAAACTAGGCCTGGCCTGATTCCCCCAGCTGGTCGATGTCCGAAAGCCTCTGATTCGCTTGATCCACAAGCGCCTGGTTGTCGATCGCCATGGCCTCGTCTCGGGCCTGGACGAGCCATTCTCTGGCCTGACGGGTCCGGGCCTCGGCCTTTTCGGCGGTGGCGTACTTCAAGGCCTCATCGGCCTTGACGATAAGGTCGAAGATCTCTTTCGGATCCATTCGACTCCGTTTCTATGCTGGTTGCTTCGCTCGATCCCGATCCTGGTGATTCTCGTCTGATTTGTTGGCGACTGCCGGACGCGCTCGTAGGTTCACTATCCGGATTCTCGAGGAGGGAATGGTCTGCGCACACGCTTGTTCTGATCGCTTCGTTTGGCCTCACCTTGCTGTTCATGGCAACCCCGGCACAGGCCATCGTCTACGGAGAACCGGACGGCACCCGGCTGGACACCGCGAAGGCCAGAACTTCATCAAGCCTTTCCTGGATTAACACGGAACCCTGGAGGGGGCCGTTGGGAAGTCCGGGCCCCCTCGAGGGGAAGTAGCTCGCTACGAGCCGTCAGTATTCGACGTCGATGTCCTTCAGCGCCTGTGGAAGCTGCGCCAGAGTGCCCTGAAGCTGCATGAGCTTCATGAGGTCGCCAGAGACCTTGAGCTTGCCACTCATGTAGGCGGCCGTTCCTGTGAGCTCGTTCTTGGCAAGGGCGACTGCGGTGTCGTAGTCCTGGGTGATCGTGGCGTCGGCGGACTCGCCGATCTCTCCGGTCCCCAGCTGGACGTTCCCGCCCTCCATCTTGAACCAGTACTTCTTCTCGCCGTCCGGCCCGGTGACTACCTGCTGCACCTTGGCCGTCTGCGAGCCCGCCGACTTCTTGAACGCTTCGCTGTTGTTGAGGGCATCCTCGACGGCTCGTGCCCATTCCTCTGAAAGGAACTTCACGCCCACTTCGTCCTCCTTCCGCTTGTTGATCGATTTGGGGTGGGGGCGCCGCGAAGTATACCCACCCGTAGGTTATGGCTGCGCTTCGGCGCCTTCTCCGTCGGTGCCCTCAGCTAGAGGGGCGACGCTGCGGCGTTTCCTCCTCGCCTGGCGCTCTTTCCATTCACCGGCGAAGTCCTCGATCGTCGACCGGGCCCACACGCGTCCCGACGCGAGGGCCTGGAGCGGCTCAGGGAAGCGGCCCCGCGAGATGTAGGTGATGACGCGACGCTTGTCCCATCCCATGACGGCGGCAGCCTCGGCGACGCCGGCAAGGCGGGGCGTCACCTCGACCAGAAGCATCAGCGGGCCGTCAGTACCTTGCTCCGACAGGGCTCGCTCGAGTGAGCGCCGAACCCTTTCCAGGCATTCTTCGCGCGTCGCGCCTTTGGTGAGGAGTCCGGGCACAGCCTGACCGTCCGGGACGACGCCCACCCAGCGGCCATCTTCCCCTTGCCGAAGCGAGACCCTGACTTCCACGTGCTACAGCATCACACGGGTGGGAGTGGGGTTACCGGCTTCGAACACATGTTCGGTAAGCGGGGCTATAATTGCACCCTTAGAATTACACGCCTGTGCGTTGGGACAACCTCAAGCTCGTCGAGCCGTCGAACCCAGACAGGCTGACACTTCCGCTCTTCGAACAGGGCGCCGTCGTCCGCACGTTCGACACTCCGGAATTCCGGGGGATCACGTTTTACGAAGTGCGAGCGAAGTCGATCATCAATCGGGTTCCTGAAGCGTCGCGCGTCCCGTTCCGCTGGACGATCAATCCGTATAGAGGTTGCACCCATTCGTGCCCCTACTGTTTTGCTCGCAACACCCATACCTACCTCGACTTCGATTTCGGAGAGGACTTCAACACTCAGATCGTCGTCAAAGTCAACGCGGAAGAGCGACTGCGGAAAGAGCTATCGGCGAAGTC
>DATABA010000013.1:0-33001 GCA_036259835.1 Actinomycetota bacterium | reverse complement strand
CTTCGGAGGTGTGTTCCGCGGCGCGAGGCCGGCGGCCCAGCTCGCCGCGGCCGCCGCTGCGGCGGTGCTCGTTGCATTCTCCCTCGAACGCCGACACGTCGCTCTGGCAACGGCGATCTCGGTTGGGGGCCTGGCCGTCGTTGCCGGGCTGTTCATATTCCCCCAGACCACGTTCTTCGGCCTCCCGACGGCCAGCACGTTCCGCGCGTTTCTCCGGTCCTTCTCGGACGTCGCGACGGTCGCGGAGTCCCATGCCGCGCCGTCCCCAGCGGTCGCGCCACTTCTGCTCGCGGCCATCACGGCCGTTTGGACCGCCACGTTTTCGTCCCATGTGCTTGCGGTGCGCGCCCGGAGCCCGTTCCTCGCCATCCTTCCGCCGGGAACCCTCATGGCCTTCACCAGCCTGGTCGTGGCGAGCCCGCCGCGGCGGATCTACGTGGCGCTCTTCTTGCTCGCCGCGCTGGCGCTGCTGTATGGCGATGGACTCCGGCGGATTGCGCAATGGGGACCGTTGACACAATGGCGAAGCCGGGGGCGAACCCGAGCCACCGCGGTCAGCACACGAGGAGCGAGGCGTCTTGCGATTGCGTGTCTGGCGATCGCACTGGTCACCCCGGGGATCCTCCCGGGGTTCCGCTCCGGACCGCTCCTGGACGTCCGTGAGCAAACGCCGAACGCGTTCGTGTCCGTTGATCCCATCGTCGACATCCGACCCGCTCTCGCTCGGAATCCGGCCGTCCAGCTTTTCACTGTGTGGACGAACCAGACGGCGTACTGGCGGTCACTCTCACTCGACACCTTCAACGGAAGGCTGTGGACCGCGTCCAACCTCAATGCGGAGAACGGCCTGGACGCTGGGGCCGGCGCCCTTCGCGCCGGCGCCGCGCTTGTTCCGAACGCATCGCTGATCCGTCAGCGCTTCCGATTCGACCGGCTGAATCAGCCGTGGCTCCCGGCGGCGTTCGAGCCCGTCGAGCTCGCCATCAACGAAACCGATGTTCGCTTCGATCCGACGTCCAGCGCGCTGGTTTCGCTGGATGGAACCGGGCCGGGATTCACCTACACCGTCACCTCGCGGGTGCAGTCGCCCGAACCGGAGGTCCTGGACACGATCGCCTTCCCCAGCAACGTGTTGACTGCGCGGTACACGGCGCTTCCACCGGATACACCGGCCCAGATCTACGAGATGGCGGGTCGGCTGACCCGCGAGTACCCGACTGCCTACCGAAAGATCCTGGCCATTCAGGCCTTTCTTCGAACGTTCAAATACAACGAGCGGGCCGCGCCGGGCCACGGAATCAACGACATCCTCTATTTCCTCACCAAGTCTCGAGAGGGCTATTGCGAGCAGTTCGCCGGAACCATGGCGGTCCTCCTTCGCGCCATTGGGATCCCGGCGCGCGTGGCCGTTGGGTTCACTCCGGGAACGTTCGATCCCCGTACCGGAAGCTACCGCGTGACCACCAAGAATCTTCACTCGTGGGTGGAGGTGCTCTTTCCTCGGTTCGGATGGTTGCCCTTCGAGCCGACGCCGAGCCGGAGCAACCCTGTGGCGAGCTACACGGCCGTTTCACCGCGGTTCGAGCGGCATCAGGACACCGTGCCGCAGCGCGAGTGCGTCTCGTCTCGCACCGGGTTGGCCATCCGATCGGAGCCGGGCGCGACAACGTGTGGGGCGGAGGGCGTCCCGACCGATGTCACGGCGCCTGCTGGAACGGAGAACCAGCCCATCCGGGACCCGAACGCTCGCGCCGGCGTGCCGTCCGCCCGAGACCGGAGGGGACAGCCTTCGTCGAACGGGTGGAGCCTCCCCTTTGCTCTCGTCCTCACGATCCTCGCTCTCCTCGTTTTGGGCATCCCGCTCGGCAAGACCGTTTGGCGACGAACACTGATACGGCGAGCCCGGGGCCCCCGGGACCTCATCCTGGCCGCGTACTCCGTCATGACGTCGGCCGCCACCGATGTTCGGCTCGGCCGGCGCGAGGACGAAACCATCCAGGAGTATTCAGACCGGCTGAAGACGACCGTCCTCTTCTCCGACGGCCAACTGGACACTTTGACGCGGGTGGTCGGTGCTGCGGCCTACGGGAACGAGGACATCTCGCGTCCGGCGGCGGAGGAGGCGGTGCGCCTCACCCGCGCCATCGGCAAGGAGATCGCTCGGTCCCGCCAGCCGTCGATCAGACTGCTGGGCCTGCTGCGCCCGCCGCGGGAGCTGTTGCGGACGTAGAGTCTTCGGGCTTCAGATGCCGAGCCGTGCCTCGCGGCTTGCGTCGCGTAGGGCCCGAAGGAACTGATCTCGGTCGCGCCTGAATTCGGCGACCTCGTCCGAGACTTGCCTGGCCACCTCGTCGATGGCCACGAAGAAGGCCATCTGCCCCTCTCGGAGGGCATCCATGACCTCAGCCTCGCGACGGACCACCCGGAAGATCGACTTACCGTCGGTGACCAGTTTCACTTCCGCCAGGTGGTCGTCGAGACCGGCCTTCTTGCTCAGGAATTCCCATGCGCGGCGAACCCGCTGAAGCGACATCCCGCTGTCCAGCAGTGACTTCACCACTCGAAGCGCCACCAGATCGCGGAAGGAATACATCCGCGGCACGCCGGGGCGTCCTCGGGTCTGCTGGATCGTCGGACGAACCAGGCCGATCTGGTCCCAATATCGAAGTTGCCGTGGGGTGCATCCGGTGAAACGCGAAGCCTGTTGCGCGGTAAATCCCTCCAACGTCGCTCCCGATCTCATGCCTTAAGGGCCGGCTCGCCTCTGAGGAAGGCCACGCCGGAGGGGAAGGCGTCCCAGTTTTTAGTTCAGTGGAGGCATCGTGTGCAACACGACTCCATATGCAGCGGGAATGAACGCGAACATCGGCGAAAAGTGATTGGCGATTCGTTCTTGTCAGTTTCGCGGAGCGTCTGTTCCGGGTCTGCTAGCTCCTAGCCCGTGCCCCTGCGCCGCCGGAGGCGCTCGGCAAGCCGAGCCAGCGCCGCCGTGACCGAGAACTGCCCCCCGCGCTCGCCGTGAGCCCGAAGCTGCTCCCGCCCCATCCGCTTCAGGTAGTGGTAGACGAGGAGGCCCGCTCCAAGCATGACGGCGAACCCGGCGATGGCGAACACGATGTTCCAAACGAAGAACAGAAGAAGGATGAAGCCCAGGAGGAACCCGATGATCCCCCAGCGAATACGCCGCCAGGCGTGGGTCGCCAACGTGGCCTTGCTCACCGAGTGGACGAGCCGGGGGTCCTCTTCAGCCAGCCGCTGCTCGATTTCCTCGAGGATGCGTTGCTCGTGTTCCGACAGAGGCATGTGAACCTTCCCGAAAAGGGACGGCTCAATTATAGGAACGCCCTCTGGGAGATCTCTATCCCCCTCCTTCAGCCGTCGGGCGATTCTTTGCTCGACCGAGGAGCGTCGCCGGCATCGCGGCCCCCTTCCCGAACCGCTTCTCGATCCTATCGAGGGCCCGTTCTGCCTCCTCCCACTGGCCTTCCCTCACCAGCGCGACCTGCTCGGCTCCGGCCGGGACCAACCCGGTCGCGCTCACTCCGATGAGGCGAAATCTCCTCCGTCCGTCTGGAAGACGGTGGAAGAGCTCGCTGGCGATGTGAAAGATGTCCGCGCCGAGATCGGTCGGTGTCGCGATGGTCCGGGAGCGGGTCAACGTGGAAAAGCTCGGCAGCCGGAGCTTCAGAGTGACGGTGCGCGCTCGATAGCCCTCGGCTCGAAGCCTGGCGGCCACCCGGTGCGACAGGGCCAGCATCTCTCTGAGGATTTCGTCGGGCTGGTCGAGGTCTCTTGGATAGGTTTCCTCGTGACTCACGGATTTCGGGGCTTCGAACGGGACCACTGTCCTCGTGTCGCCGCCTGTCGCGAGCGTGGCGAGGGACGCGCCGTGCGATTCACCGAGCACACGGTCGAGGATGCTCCGAGGCGTCGCCGCCAGCTCTCCCACGGTGCGGATTCCCAGCCGACGGAGCGTCTGTCCGGTCTTTTCGCCGATCCCCCATAGCGCATCGACGGGAAGCGGATGAAGGAATGAGAGCACTTCCGACGCGGCTACGAGCAGAAGCCCGTCCGGCTTGGCTCTGGTGGATGCCAGCTTGGCAATGAGCTTGTTCGGACCGATCCCGACCGATGCGCCGATATGGAGCTCGCTTCGGACGGCGGCGCGGATCCGCTCTCCCATTTCCTTCGGCGACTCGAACAACAACATGGCGCCGGTCGCATCCAGGAACGCTTCGTCCAGCGACAGAGGCTCCACCACCGGCGTGAACGAGAGCAGGATCTCGCGGAAGCGGTTCGAATAGGCCTGGTAGGCGGAGAAGTCGGGGGGGACGAACACCGCGTCGGGGCAGAGCCGCCGGGCTCGCATGCTGGGCATCGCTGAATGGAGTCCCCGAGCGCGCGCCTCGTACGAGGCGGAGAGCACGACGCCTCGAGGGCTGGGGTTGCCGACCACGACGGGTTTTCCGGCCAGCCCGGGGTCTTTCAGGACTTCCACGGACGCGTAGAACGCATCGAGGTCGACGTGCAGGATGGGTTCCGCGGGTGGAGTCCCCCGTTGGCCCGTCACGATGGAATGTCCCTTATCGTCCGGCCGATCCGCCGCTTGCGTGCCAGAGCTTTCGAGCCGGGGAAGCCGCCGGCTCCGGAACACTGGCTGGAGCGTCGGCGAGCGCTTCGGCGAGCCTACCTTGCTTTCGGGCCGCGGCGAGCGCTGCGAGATCCCATGCCCGTTCCGCGATAACGCTCACCCCCTTGACGCCGGTTCGTCTGAGCCGCCCCCACACGCCAAGGACGAACCCGTGAAAGATCGTCTTGGCGCACCATGGCTGGACGCGCTCGAACACCGTGACGTCGGCCAATCCGGTGCCGTCGTCCAACGTCAGGAAGATGATGCGCTGGCCGCTTCGAACAGCCGGGGTCTGAGACGCGACCTTGACCCCGGCCACCATGACCCACGCATCGCCTCTCAACGAGTGGAGCCGGGACGCCGGGATGACACCGAGGTCCTGAAGAAGCGCGTCGTAAAACGACATGAGGTGCCTGGAGGCATCCATCCCGAGAACCTCGAGCTCCGCCCGAACGCGTTCGGCGCTCGAGTACTCGCGAAGGATCGCCGGCGCCGCGGCAGCGATCGGCAGCGTGGCCTGCTCGCCGTCCCGCGGTGCATCCGTGACCATCGCCTGGAACAAACGGTCGCGCCGTGACCCACCCCGCAAACGATCGAACGCCCCCGCATGCGCCAGCGCTTCACCAACCGGTCTCGAGAGGTTCGTCCGCCGGAGGACATCACCGACATCAGCGAACGATTTTTCTGCCCTTGCTTCGAGAACCGAGCGAATCTCGGCGTCCGAAATTCCATGTACATCTTTCAAACCGATACGAATGCCGAACTGCTCCGGGGCGAGTGCCTCGACCGTGTACTCGGGTTCGCTGACGTTGATGTCGAGCGGGAGAATCTCGATCCCGTGGCGACGGGCGTCGTCGAGGATGAGGCGGCGTGGGTACATCCCGGGTTCATGCGTGAGCACCCCGGCCAGGAAGTGGGCCGGGTAGTGCGCTTTGAGCCACGCCGACTGATACGTCGGGACGGCGAAGGCGGCCGCGTGCGCCTTGCAAAAGCCGAACGAGGCGAAGGCGACCACTTCTTTCCACACGCGCTCCGCACGCTCTTCGCTCACCCCGTTCGCGACCGAACGCTGAACGAAGTCGAGACGGATCTCTTCGACGTGTTCTTCATCGTTCAGATGGCGCCGGATCTTGTCCGCGGTCGGAAGGTCGTATCCGGTCATCTCGGAGATCGTTCGCATCAGCTGTTCGTGATAGACGACCACGCCGTGGGTCTCCGATAGGACGGCGCGAAGACGCGGGTCCGCGTACACGGCGGCATCACGACCGTGATGGCGATTCAGAAACGGCGTGACCATGTCCGACTTCACCGGTCCGGGCCGGAACAGTGAGATGTCGATGATGAGATCCGACCATTCGGTCGGCTGAAACTTCTGAAGAAGCTCTCGCTGTCCGGGGCTCTCGATCTGAAAGCACCCCAGCGTGTCGGACGTCCTGATCAGATCGAAGGTGGCCGGGTCACCGAGCGGGATGTCGTCCAGGTCGATCTTCTCCCCTTCGGTTCTGGCGATCTCGTCGACCGCGTGGTGCATCGCCGAAAGCATCCGCACGCCGAGAACGTCGAGCTTCAACAGGCCGAGAAGCTCCACGTCGTCCTTGTCGGCCTGGACCATCCGGTACCCCTCGAACGATCGCTCCAGGGGCACGCGGTCGGGAAGGTCATGGCCCGAAAGCACGATTCCCGACGGATGCAGCGCCAGATGGCGAGGGAACCCGTTCAACCGCTCGACCACACGAAAGAGAAGGTCGAGCTGGCCCGCGTCCAGGTTCGAATCGGCGAGCTCGGGAAGCTTCCGCATGGCATCCCGAACGTGATGCGCGCCGATGTGTGGAAAGGCCTTGGCCGCGATATCGACCTCACCGTCGGGCAGGCCGAGCGCCTTTCCCACCTCGCGAATGGCGCCGCGGGCGCGGTACGTGTCGATCATGGTGACGCATGCGCACCGGTCGTCGCCGTGCCGCGACAGGACCGCGTCGTACACGTCCTTTCGCCTGGCCGATTCGACGTCGATGTCGATGTCCGGCAGCTCTTCGCGGAGCGGGTTGATGAACCGTTCGAAGAGGAGGCCGTGGCGGACCGGGTCGACATCGGAGATCCGGGTGAGATAACAGACCAGCGACCCCGCCGCCGAGCCCCGGCACGCGGTTCTGATACCCATCGCCCGAATGTCGTCGACGATGTCCGCCACCGTCAGGAAGTACGCCGCGTAGCCCATGACCTGGATCTGGGCGAGCTCGTGATCGAGCCGCTCTCTCACCTCTCTGGTGGGCTTCATGCCGCGATCGTCCAGGCCTCGCCAGCATCGTTCGGCGAGCACGGACCCGGCGCTTCGGCCGGCGGGGGTCGGGAACTTCGGGAAGTGGACCTGCCCGAGTCCGAGGTCGAACTCGCACCGCTCGGCGATCTCGGCGGTTCGGTCGCACAGGTCAGGTCGTTCGGCGAACAGCGCCCGCATCTCCGCCGGCGACTTCAGGTAGCCCTCGGCATTCGTTCTGGTGATGTGATGCGAAGCGATCGGAACGATGTCCCGCATGCACTCGAGGACGTCCGCGAGAAACGCGTCTTCCCGAACGAGATACCGGACCCCGTTCGTGGCGACCGCGTGCATGCCGAGTTCATCTGCGAACCGAAGCATCCGGCGGATCTCGGTGACGCTTTCCTGCTCCAATCGGTTCTGGACTTCGATGAAGACGTTCGGTTCCTCCGGCGACGCGCCGAACGCGTCACGAAATGGATCTGCCGCGGCGTGGGCCGCCTCGTGCAGTCCCGCCGCGGCCAGACGGCCTGGTTCGGACCGTGGACCGAGGAGGCAGATGAGCCCGGACGAACGGTCGCAGACCTGCCCGGTGGTGAGCGCCGGGTCGCCTCGCTCCCCCGTCATGTGTGCGGTGGTGATGAGCCGGCAGAGGTTCCCGTATCCGACCCCGTCCCTTGCCAGAAGCGTCACCGGGTGATCGCCGCGCTTGCTTCGAACGGTCACCGTCGCGCCGAGGAGCGGTTTCACGCCGTAGTGCCGGCACGCGGCAGCGAACCTCGGTGCCCCGTACAGCCCATCTCTGTCGGTGATCGCCACGGCCGGCATTCCGAGCTCCGCTGCCCGCGCGGCGAGGTCTTCCGGTGAAAACGCCCCGTCCTTTACGGAGAAATAGGAACGGACGTTGAGGTGCACAAATCTTGCATCGAACATACGTTCGGGATTGTACCGATGTTGGGTCACGAGGTCGAATCACATGACCGGCTCTACGACCTCTCCGCAGGATCCTCCGAGAAGAAATCGCCGACGCGACGACCTTCCCCAGCCTGGACCGCCCGCTGGTCGCCTCGTGCGAGGAAACGAGTCGCCAGCAGCGTCGTGATTGGAACCGAGGCGATCAGACCGATGCTTCCCACCAGGGTTCGGATGATCTCGGTGGCGATCACTTCACCATTCACGACCGTTCCGAGCGACTGATTCGACATCACGAACAAGAGTAGAACCGGCATGGAAGCGCCGGCGTATGCCAGCGCCAGGGTGTTCACGGTCGAAGCCACGTGGTCCCGCCCGATCCGCATTCCCGCTCGCACGAGCTGAAACCGACCAATGGAAGGATTGGCTCGATGGAGCTCGTTGATGGCCGACGTCTGGGTGACCGTGATGTCGTCGATCGCTCCCAGCGCGCCGATGATCACACCACCCAGCATCAGGCCCCGAAGGTTCACCCGAGCCCCGAACGCGAGAAGATAGGACGCCTCCTCCGAGGCGAATCCCGTCAGCTGCGTCACTGCTTGGAAGACAGCGGCCAACACCGCAGTAACGGCCAGGCCGCCGAGCGTTCCGAGAAGCGCGAGCGTGGTTCTGGTATTGACGCCGTGAGAGAGGTAGAGGGCCAGGAAGGCGATGGCGGAGGCGCCGACCAGCGCGACCGCAACGGGGTTCCGTCCATCCAGGATCGCCGGCACGACGAAGGCGAGCAACACGCCGATGCTCGCAGCCAGGCCCGCGAGCGAGGCCGCTCCGCGAAGACGACCCAGCAGCAACACGGCCCCTGCGAACAGAACGCCCAGCCACAGCAGCGGCTCCTTTCGTTGCCGGTCGACCACCGTGTACTCGAATCCGGGCTGGGGGTTCCGAGGCTTGCCGGCGACCACCTTGTCCCCCACGTTCAGCCGCGACGTCCGCACGTTGACGGTGTCCTCCCACGTGAAGCGCTTTCCGGCGTCCGGCCCCTCCAGCAGCCGGACGACCAGGAACTGACACCGAATGTTCGCCGTGGGGGCGGCACCTGCACAGCGACCGACGTGGGCGGATTCGACTCTGGCGTCGTAGACGACCGTGATGGTCCCGAACTGACTGGCATCGGGACGTCGTTCGCCCGTTGGTCTGAGAAGAAATCCTCCGACGAGCGTCGCGATGGCGATGGCCACGGCGATCCCGGTCAGGGTTGGAGCCGATGAGGCGCGGCGTTCTGGCGGGAGCTCGTTCATAACAGGGCGTAGAGGCCCCGAGGAGCTTAATCACATCGCTGCAGCACCGTCGTCAGTCCCACAGGCGCTCCAGATGCCAGCGGTTCGCCCGGCGGTCCTGGTAGAGATCGACCACCGCTCCCCCCTTTGCCTCCACTCGCCAGTATTCGCGGTCGGTGCCGTCGTCCCACCACCGGCCCTCGATTCGCCACCGCCCGATGACGTCGCTGACCTCATACCGACGGCCTCGCCACAGGAAGGCCGCCGGCATTCCGGCGTCCCGCTCCACCAAGATGTCTTCGTCGTAGCGCTTCGTCATGACAGAGTCTTCACCTGACCGGAATTGGCAGCTGCTTTCGCGGTCCCAAAAACTCGAACATACGTTCGATCATCTAATGGTGGCTCAGGAAGACAGAGCTGTCAAGTCGAACCCTGCGGCCGGAATCAGCCGGCCGGTTCAGTCACCTCGGGCTTTCTCGGACGGGGGCGGCGAACCGCGATCAACACGCAAATTCCCGCGGAAATGGCCGAGATGACGACACCTCTGCGCCAGCTCGCCGGCTCGAAACGCAGCGTCACCTCATGCCGGCCCGCCGGAACGAACACCGCTCCCATCGCGTGGTCCGCCGGCACCACATCCTGAGGTCTCCCATCGATGGATGCCGTCCAGCCGTATTGGATGGCGTCGGCCACCACCAAGTACCCGGCACCCTCCGCGACTATCTCGACTCGTATCTCATCCGCTGCATCGGAGAGAGTCCTGATTCGTGCCGTCTTCCCGGAGGGCTCGGGGCCGGGCCGAGATAAGACCACAGCATCCCCTGGAAGACCCTCCGCGAGTGCCGTTACCCGCCTGGAAGGATCCGTTATCGGGATGGAACGTCCAGCCCACCGGATTCGGGGAAGGGCGTCCAATCGCCGATATATGACCACGCCTCTGTCGAAAACGAGCTGGAGGCGATCGGGCCGTGCGAGCACCACTGATACAGCCGGCCGGCCCGCATCGTCTCCCCGGATGAGGAGGGCCTCTGAGGTTCCCGTAAGGCTCAAACGGATGCGGTGACTCCCTCGCACTGGTTGGCTTTCGTCGGCGAGGACGACCGGGATCTCGAAACGACCGACTCTTTCGGAGCCAACTGGACGGTCTCCTCTCCCAATGACCTCCCCCGAACGACGCAGCAACTCGGCGTGCAGGACAGCGTTCCGGTCACGATCCCGCAGCCCGCGAAGGATGTGTACGGCGACGGCGCGAATGCTGCTTCCGTCGCGGACCCGTGTGACCACCCTTTCACCGGGAGGAAGCACGGCACTCCTTGTCCCGCTCGGAGCGGGGATGCGCCGTCCCAATACCGGGGCCTCTGGTGGATTGACGAAATATCGGACTGAAGCGCGGTCCAGGACAGGAGAGGTGACGAGATCCTGACTGGTTCTAAGAATTGGATACGTGGGCCCGGTCGGCCGAAATGCCGTTGGATCGGCGGCTTCGATCAAGTCCTTCCATGCTCGGCCCACGAACGAGTGAGATGTGAATGCCCGAAGCGAGTAGAAGGTTGTGGTCCCCGGATACATCGCTTTTCCTCCCAGGGCCAGTCGGTCACGTCCGAGGTTGTCCTGAAGGAACTCGTGCGCTGGTGTGGGTGGGTAAAAGAAGTCCTTCGAGACGCGAGGCCAAAAGGGCAGCACGAATGCCAATGACTCCGCTGCAATCGCAAGCGGCACAATCCATGCGAAGAGCGGATTTCCCCAAACCTTGACTCTTCGGCGCAGGGCGACGGCTCCGACGACAACGGCGCCTGTCAGGAGGGGAATTACGGATTGCCGAGCGACGTACCGCCTCTGGTGAACCTCTGAGACAAGACTCCACGCCTGGACTGCGGCGAGCATGAAGATCGCGCCCACTCCAATGATGGGTAGCGCAGAAGACCACCTTCTCTTCCAAATCAGAACATCCGTTGTCAGCAAGCGATGCAAACCCGCCGCGGCCAAGATGGAAAGGATCACCCCCAACATCGACCTCAGCCGGCCTATGAAGTTCAGACGGAAGACCGGAACCGCTTGCAGCAAGCTCAGGGCCGGCCCTCCCACGTAGATGAGGAGGATGGTGACCGCTGCTCCGATCACGAGGAAAGGGAATAACCCTTCAGCCCTGGAGTCGAGACGGTCCTCGGGCCCCCGCGTTCGGGATGCGATCCAAACAGCGATGAGAATCAGCGCGGTGATCCCAATGAAGCTTTGCAGCTCTTGGTAATTGAGGACCACGTAACTCGTCCGCTCGAACTGCATCGATCCGAAGTAATTGGCATCAGTCGGCGAACCGAAAAAGTTCGGAATCGCCATGGTGAGAAGCGCGCCCAAGGGAAGATGGGACTGCGCTGCCTGCTCACGGTACGTCAGATCGAGGGTGCCCAGCTGTTGAAACCATGGAAGGAGTTGCAGCGCCACCAAGCCGGCCGCCAGCAATACGCTGGTCCCGAACACGCCGGCGACCTGGAGCCGTTCGCGAAAGCTCGCTGGTCGGGCGAATACCCGAAAAAGGAAATAGGCAGTCGAGAGCATTAGCGCGTAAGTGGTGACTGGCGGGAACCCCTCCAGCAACATGGCGCAGACGATGGCGGTGACGGGCAGGGCCGATCGAAGCGTTCTCCGCTGGACCACCCGCTCAGTCGCCCATAACAGAGCCGGCGTCAAGGCGCCGATGTGGCTATGGGGCCAATTGGTCCACACCACCTGAAATCCGGAGTTCACATAGATCAGCCCACCGACAAGCGCCGGGACCCTCCCGAATCCCAGAGACGTCAAGAGAAGGAACATGAAGAGGATCGCTATCGCCATTTCGAGCAACTTCGCCGCGGCCGGCGCGTACCAGAGCGGGAGCGCGACATAGAGGGTGTTGAACAGCGAAAGCGAGCCATTGGTTGGTACCGCGGCCAGCGGAATGCCTCCAGAGGGATATCTGTTCCAAAGCGGGAAATCCCCTCGCCGAACGCCGCGTCGATACTCGGCCCTGTTCGGCATCCCCGCGTTCACGGGGTCTTCCAAGATTGGGTTTGTTCGCTTGAAGCCCGGAGGGGCATCCTGGGACCACGGAGGTTCTGCATAGAGGAGATCCGCGGGGAAGAACGTGCCCAGGCCAATGAGTGGAGGCCCAATCGAAAGACAGACCGTTGCCGCGGTTACAACGGCGACCCACTTGAGGGGCGAGCTTCTGCCCCAGCGCGGAACCTTCATGTTGGCGCCGACGAGGGGCTCATGTGGCTATGCGCTCGTTCCGTACAATAAGGCCTTCCACTGGCCTCCTGTGCTGGAGGCGAACGTCCAAAGGAGCTGCCGATGAGAATCCTGGTCCTTGGCGGCGACGGCTATCTCGGATGGCCGACCGCCATGCACTTCTCGGTGCGGGGCCACGACGTGCACGTGGTCGACAACTACCTGCGGCGCCGGGCGCACACCGAACAGGGTACCGATTCGCTGACTCCGCTTCCCGAGAGCCTTCCCGCCAGGGCCGAAGCGTGGCGGCAGGTCACCGGATACCGCATCGGTGTCACCGAAGGCGACCTGTGCGACTGGTCGGTCGTGGAACAGCTGTTCCGCGATTTCGAGCCGGAGGCGATCATTCACTACGGTGAGATGCCCTCGGCCCCCTACTCGATGATCAGCCGCGAGCACGCAGTCTTCACCCAGTACAACAACGTGATCAACACTCTGAACATTCTCTGGGCGATGAGAGACTTCACACCAGACGCCCATCTCGTCAAGCTGGGAACGATGGGCGAGTACGGAACGCCCAACATCGACATCGAAGAGGGCTACATCAACATTCAGCACAACGGCCGGCAGGATCGCCTCCCCTTCCCGAAGCTTCCCGGCTCGCTGTATCACTGTTCGAAGGTGCACGACTCGACGAACATGCACTTTGCGTGCCGAGTCTGGGACCTTCGCGCCACGGACCTCAACCAGGGCGTGGTCTACGGCATTGAGACCGACGAGACGAAGCTCGACTCTCGCCTGGCGACACGGTTCGACTACGACGAGATCTTCGGTACCGCGCTCAACAGGTTCTGTCTCCAGGCCGTCATCGGTCATCCACTGACCGTCTACGGACGCGGTGGCCAGACGCGCGGGTACCTCAACATCGTCGACACGCTCCAGTGCGTCGAGCTCGCCACGATGAACCCCGCGAACCGCGGGGAGTACAGGGTGTTCAACCAGTTCACCGAGCAGTTCTCGGTGAACGACCTCGCCGAGCGCGTCCAGACCGCCGGACGGGAGTACGGCCTCGACGTCAGGGTCGATCACGTCGACAACCCTCGTGTCGAGATGGAGGAGCACTACTACAACGCGAAGCACACAGCGCTGATGGATCTCGGGCTCAAGCCGCACTACCTCTCGGAGACGCTGATCGAGTCGATGTTTGCGGCGATCGAAGCGAACAAGGATCGGGTCATCAGCAAGGCCATCATGCCCAGGACGACGTGGCGGGCCGGAGAACGGGTGCTTCAGCCTGTCGCTGACTGACGTGGGCCGAGGGGCCGAGGCGTGATCGCCCTCAGGTTCCTCGGAGGAGCGTTCGCCGTTGCGCTCTTCGTGTTCACGGCGGTTCGATACAGCCGGAGGGACGTCTCACGACTCAATCTGATCATCACGGCGCTGGTCTCCACGGCCGTGATCGTCCTGGCCATCGCGCCCGGCGTCTTCAACCCGGTCTTCAACCTATTCAACTTCCGACCCGGCGGCCAGCGTCGCCTGGTGGCGGTTCTGCTGTTCGCGGACATCCTGATCTTCGCCCTGTTGTTCCGGAACATGGCGTACACGGACAGCGTCATCCGAAACGTTCGCCTGCTCATCGAATCGCTGGCCGTTCAGTCGTTCGACTGGTCCCAGACCGAAGGACTGCCTCGCGGCGACCGAATCGTCGTGACCATGCCGGCCCACAACGAAGCGGAAAACGTCGGTGAGGTGATCCGGTCGATGCCCAAAGAGGTGGAGGGGATCCCGGTTGTCACGCTCGTGGTGGATGACGCTTCTGAGGACCGCACCGCGGTTGCCGCGCAAAAGGCAGGTGGGATGGTGGTTCGTCTTCCGATTCGCCGAGGCCAGGGGTCGGCGCTTCGAGTGGGCTACGAGCTGGCCACCCAGCTGGGCGCCGTCGCCGTGGCCTCGCTCGACGCCGATGGACAGCACGTGCCCGATGAGCTGTCCCTGGTTATTACCCCCATTCTCAAGGGTGAGGCCGACATGGTGGTGGGCTCGCGGGTCCTCGGTGAATACGAGCGCGAGAGCACCCTTCGACACCTGGGCGTCTTCATCCTCTCCGGCCTTGTCTCCTTTCTCCACGGCGTGCGCGTAACCGACGTGTCCAGCGGGTTCCGTGGGATCCGCGCCGACGTGCTTCGGCGCTTCGTCTTGGAGCAGGACCAGTACAGCTCAGAAGTCCTGGTGGAGGCCCTTCGTCACCGCCTTCGGATCAAGGAAGTTCCCATCACCGTCAGGGCGCGGGCGAGCGGTGTCTCGAAGAAGCCCACATCGCTCAAGTACGGATGGAACTTCACCAAGGTCATCGTTCAGACCTGGCTCCGGTAAGGTGGCCGGACAGGAGCGGTCGGTTCCGGAGCGCCACGGCGAGCACGAGGAAGATCGCGAGCGCCATGCCGCTTCCAAAGAGGCCGTAGCCGATCCACGGGTCGTCGTATGTGAGCTCGATTCGGTGCCGTCCCGGCGGAACCGGAATCCCCTGGACCAGATAGTTGGCTGCGAGGAGCGGAGCGGGCCTGCCGTCCACCCTTGCCCGCCAGTTCGGGTCATGCGGGGTTCGAACGAGGACGATTGCCGGATAGGACGTCTGCACCGTCACGGTTGCCGACTGCGCGTCGTGCTGACGATACGAAGCCGTTCCCGGAGGCCTCGAGGTCGGTCGTGGTGACCGCCCCAGGCCGGGGTCGTTCTCGAGCACGACCTGGCGCGAAGAATCGAACCCCGAGGCCGTCACCGACGACAGCGCGCCACGAGGATCGGACAGGACGCTCCAAGAGGCGATCGCAGACGCACGCGGCCGGGTGCCGGAGACTTCGAACAATCCCCATCGCCCTTCCCCGGTCGCATGCTCCAGGCCGCTGATTCGCGGTTCGTCGGCAGGCTGAACGACAAACCCAATCTGGAGCAGGTCGAATGCAACCGGCGGCGGCCGCGGGAAGACGGCGGCGTTGTACTCCAGCCGCACGGGGCTGACGGCGCGGACGAACGCCCAGTATCGCCCGAGCTGCACGGGGTTGTAGCCCTGCACGTCGTTCAGCCCGAAGAGCATCGACCGCTGGCTTGCCAGAAGCGGCCAGTCTGCAGGCGCGAGCGCGGTGAGATAACCGCGGCCCGAAGCGACTTCCGGGGCGAGGCTCGCGTATCGTCCGTCGCCCGACTGTTGAAGCGCTCGAGCGATCGTTCCTGCGGCTTCGTAGCGGACCGGATCGACGTCGGCGGTCCGGAGCGGAACCAGCCAGCCGGCCTCGACCGCGCCAAGCGGGTCGGGGCTCCGCGCTTCCTGCAAAGCCTGGAAACGTGAACCCAGGAAGTCGTGTTCGAAGAGGCCTCCCACGCCGTTCACTGCGAGTTCCAACGCGGCGATCGCGGGGATGATCGCCAGCAGCCCAGGCCGCCGGAGAACCATGAGAAGACTGGGAACGGCAACTGCTGCTCCCATCGCCAGGAGCGCGAATGCCGGCGCTCGAACGCCGAGGGCGAGCGGAACCGCGACCCACACCGCGACCACAGCGAGGCCGGCCCAGGCAAGGTCACGGCCACGCCCGTTTTCGCGCCAGGCTTCGAGCCCGAGGGCCCCCAGGATTGGTACCGCCAGCAAGAGCGCCAGCCCCAACCTGCCCGGGAAATGCGCGTACAGACCCAGGACGGGAAGTCCGTCGATGAATGGACCGACGTTCCGTGCCACGACGTCGAGCCCCGCGATGAAGAAAACGAGCGCGTACGCGGAAAAGGCCACAACCAGGTGGGCACGCCGTCGGGACCGGAACGCCAGGAGGACGAGGATGAGAAGCGCCGCTCCGAGATACGCGCCCGGCGTCACCGCCAGTTTGAGCGGCCATACGGGGGGGACTCCGAGCGGTCGGGTCAGCGCTTCCTCCGCCACTGCGAAGCTCGACCTCGGGAGGTACGCCAAGCGGGGCAGCAGAAAAGCGAGGTTGAGGGCAAGTGCGGCCGGGACCAGCAGAAGTGCCGCAACACGGAGTTGCCGCCGCTCTTGCTCGTCTCGGCGATGCGCCCAGAACCGTGCCGCCACATACGCGACGACTGCCCCAGTGCCGATCACGAGCCCGTGCGAGAGGTACGCGGCGGCGAGCTGTCCCCATGCCATCGCCACGATTCCGAGCCAGATCAGTCGGCGAGCCCACGTCCGCTGCTTGAAGTAGCTCGAGCACGCCGCCAGCACGACCGCGCTCCATGCCAGTGATGATGGGAAGGGGAGGAATTGCCCGAGCCTGGATGATGCGAGCGGTAACGCCAGTCCCAGGCCGCCAAGTGTCGCCGCGGGCCGGGAAAGTCCCTCACTCCGCAGGAACGCATACAGCCCAAGCCCGCCGATGATCGGCTGAAGCACGATCATCCATCGGATGGCGACGTGACAGGGAAGCGCCGTGAAGAGCGCCATGGCGGGCAGGTACATCCACCCCGACTGTGGATCCGCCGCGAACGGGACTCCGGCCATGACGTGAGGGTTCCAGGCCGGTATGTGACCGGCCGCCAAGCTCTCTCCGAGGAAGCAATAGGTCGGCAGCCAGAACCCCAGCACGTCGGGATGCTGCGACGAAACCCGTCCACCGAACGCGATCTGGTGAAGAACGATGAGGACCGCGGCGGTGATGAGCGCCGGACCGGCGAGGTCTTCGCGCTTCACGCGCGGCGTCGAAGTATGAACGCCGCCGATAGGAGCACGGCCACGGACATACCGGACCCGAACATCCCCCAACCAACGGTGGGGTCGTCGTATCGAAGGACGATCCGGTGGCGGCCCGCTGGAACCTCGACGCCCTGGATCAGGTAATTCGCCGGAACCACCTTCGCCGGTTGTCCGTCGACGGTCGCGTGCCATCCGGAGTCGTATGCGTTTCGGATCAACACCAGCCCGCCAGATGGCGCATTGACGGCGATATGGGCCTCCTGGGGGCCGATGTTCGCGTACGTCGCCGTGGCCCCCCCGCTTGGCCGGCTCGCCGTCGATGGACCCGGCGTCGTATCCGCCCGTGCAGGACTTTCCACGACCGCCGTGCCGCTCGCGGTGAAGGCCGGATCACGAACCGTCTCGAGTGCCTTGCTCGATGAGGAGACCGTTTCCCACGACGTGACGACCGAAGCCCGCGGAGGCGCCTCCGGAAGACGAAACAGCATCCAGCCGGCCTCGGTCTCCTCAGGCTTCGCTCCGGGAAGCGGGGCGGTTCGTCGGCGGGAGACGATCACCCATTCCACATGAAGTAGATCCAGCGCGACGCGAGGCGGCTGAACGAAGAACGCAGCGTTGTACCGAATCGGTTTTCGCTCCACCGCCCTCACGAATGTCCAGTACCGCCGGAGCTGGGCGGGGTTGTATCCCTGGGCTTCCTCGAGGCCGAAGAGCATCGATTGCTGCATCCCCAGTCGCCCCCATCGATGCCGGCGTTGATGAACGTGGTACCCGCGTGGATCCCACACGATTCGATCCAGCGTGAGATAGCGTCCACCGCCCGCTTCCCGAAGAAATCGAGCCAGCCGAGTCGGTTCAACGAACTCGGCTGCCCGAATGGTGGGCGTCTCGAGCGTGTTGATCGGGCCGGGAAACCGGCGTGACTCCGTCGGCGGCCGGCGGTAGGCGGGAGCCACCGGAAGTGGTCCTCGCGGCAAGAGCGCGCGATTGACGGGCGGCGGCCCGTCGAGCTGAGCGTGGAGACCGTTGGTGATGAGTTCAGCCGCAAGGACGGCCGGCACCATCCACACGAACGCCGGTCGCCACGTCAACAGGGTCAGGGCGATAAGTCCAGCCGCCGCGCCGAGCGGAAGGAGGAACAACGGAACGCCCGCTCCGACGAGCGGCGGGAGGGCGCCCCAGACCACGATGGCCGGGAAGACAAGTGCCAACCGTTCAACCGGAGAACGAGCTTCCAGCCACCCCTCCATTCCGATCGCCGCCAGCACCGCCATTGCGATGAGCAGACCGAACCGGAACCGGCTTGGGTCGTGAACGTAGAAGGTGCGAATGAACTCAGGGAGGGACGGAGCGATCACCCGAGCGGTTGCCTGGAGCATCAGGAGGTAGCAAACGAGCCCATACGCCGCGAACGCGATGCTCACGGCGCGAAAACGCGCGGCGCGCCACCAGGCGAGGACCAGTCCGAGTGCGGTAGCCCCCAGATAAAGACCAGGAGACAACGCCAGGCGCGCAGGCCATGCGGGGCCGGTTCCCCCTTCGAACGGAAGGTACTCCCCACGGCTGCCCGTCAGCTCCCTGGTCAGCTCGTCGAGTCGGTGGTACCCCATGGCGATGCTGGTTCTGGGGAGATAGGCGAGCCGCGGAACGAAGTACGCGAGGGTCAACAGGGGAAGCGCCACGAGGAGAAGGCCTGCGAGAAGGGCCGCTTGTCGGCCGCCACGTTCGCCTCGGCGGACGTCACGAATGCATCGCGCCGCGACGAACGCGGCGAGCGCCGCCGTGGCGATCACCAGGCCGTCGCTCAGATTCGCCGCCGCGACCTGAGCCCACGCCGCCGCCGTCAGACCGAGCCACAACAGTCGACGGGGCCACATGTCGGCGCCGAGGTACCGGGAGGCAGCCGCGAGGACCATCGGAGTCCAAGCGAGCGTCCCCGCAAACGGCAGGTTCAGGACCAGATGCGATCCGGCAAGCGGTAGCGCAAGCGCGAGACCACCGACCGTGGCGGCCGGGCGGGAGACACCCTCGCCGGTCAGGAACCAGTAAAGCCCGACGCCTGCGAACAGCGGTTGCAGAACGATGAACCAGCGAATCGCCACGTCACATGGAAGAGCCGTGAACATCGCCATGGCGGGCAGGTACATCCACCCGGACTGCGGGTCGGCGGCGAACGGCACGCCGCCCATGACGTGCGGGTTCCACGCCGGGATGACGCCGGAGGCAAGGCTCTTCCCGAGGAAGCAATAGGTCGGAAGCCAGAACGGCAGGACGTCCGGGTACTGGATGGAAATCCTTCCGCGGAACGCAAACAGGTACAGAACCGTCAAAACGGATGCACAGATGAGTACCGGCCCGGCAACGGCTCGACCGGTCTTTCGGATCGTGCTCTCGGGCAGACGTTCGAGCTCCACTCCCCCACCGACCGCGCGCGCGGGCGGCGGATGGATCATTCGGATTGCCTCATTCGAGTCCTCCGCCGCCAAGGGCCCCACCAGGCAGCCGTGCCGATGAGTCCCAATATGGAGATCGTCGAACCGAGTAACCCATAACCGATCCATGGGTCGTCGTACGTGAGCTCGATGGTGTGCGTCCCTCGGCGCACCGGGACAGCCTGGATGACGTAGTCCGCCGCCAGCACCGTGGCTGGGCGCCCGTCGACAGTAGCGTGCCAATGGTCGTCGTACGCGTTGCGGACGAGCACGATACCGGCGGCCGGCGCATGAACGTCGATGCGTGCCGACTGGTTGCCGCTCCACCGGAAGACGGCATTCCCGGGAGGTCGCGGACCGAGCGACCGCACGACCCCGGGATCAGCTTCGAGGACAACGGTCCTCGAAGGGTCGAACCGAGGATCGGTCACCGCTCGGAGTGCTTCGTCTTCGTTCGCCACGACGGACCATGACCCGAAGAACTCGGCCCGTGCCACCGAGGGACGACGACGCGAGAGCCTCCAATCGTCCTCATAGACGTTGGACTCTCTCTCTCGCGAGGGGGACGAACCAGGTCGGACCGCCCATCTGCGAACCGTCCAGTTGACTTGGAGGAAATCGAAAGCAACCCGTGAGGGCCGCTCAAAGTAGGCGTGGTTGTACTCAATCGACAGTTCCTGAAGCGCCCTGACAAAGGACCAATAGCGTCGAGTCTGAACGGCGTTGTATGCATCCACCGATTCGGTTCCGAACAATGTCGACTCGTTCGTCGTTCGGTCGAAGACCCTGTCCTGCCCCAAGGTTGCATAGCGTGCGTCTGAAGCCCTCAGGACCCGATGGATCGGTCCTAGACGCAGATACTTTGGGAGCTTCACGGGTGGCCTTGGGATCGCGCCCAAGCTCGGCGGTGGCCGGAACGGCATGGTGGCGGCGGGGGCGGCAATGCCGTTCGTGGTCAGTTCGACTGCGACCAGCATCGGAATGGCCACGAAGAGCGGGGTCCATCGACTGCTTGCAATGAGGAGAGTCGCACCCACGGTCGCGCTGAATGCCGGAATCAACAGTTGAGATGGGCTCGCGCCGAACAGAATGGGCATTGCACCCCACGTGACGACGCCCGGGGCGATCATCTTCGCTCGCGTTCTCCAAGAGGTGGCTCCGCGCCACGCCTCCAGCCCAATGGCTCCGAGGACCGAGAGCGCCAGAAACAGTTGAAAGATGGTCCAGTAGGGATTGTGCAGGTAGAAGTCGACGATTCGGTTCGATCGGAACGATTCGGGGATGGAATCCGCAACGGCCTCGAGCCCGAAGATGTAGGAGACAGCGCCCAGAACGCTGAATGCTGCCCCCGTTCGCCGGTGCCGAGGATGCCACCACGCCGCAAACACCAGTGCGAGCGTGACGGCGCCAAGGAAGACTCCGGGCGACGTTGCCAGCTTCAGCGGCCACACGGGGACCGTGGCGATCGGCTCCGGGATGATGCCCTGGTCGCCGAAGCGCTCGGCCAGCCGTTCCAACCCGTAGTACCCGAGGCCCAAGCTCGTCTTCCCGGCGTAGGCAAGCCGAGGCAGGAAATACGCCAGGTTGACCAGGGGGAGCGAAACGACGAGAAGGCCGATGGCGAACGCTGGACGCGAGACGCGTTTCGCCCAAACGCTGCCGGCCACGTACAACCCGAGGGCGACGGTACCCATCAGGACGCCGACACTGAGGTGCGCCGCGGCGAGCTGACCCCATGCGAGCGCGGTCAGAAGCAGCCACAGCAAACGCTTCGGCCATTCAGTGGCGCGGACGTACCGTGAGCACGCGGCCAGCGTCAGCGCCGTCCACGCGAGCGACGCCGAAAACGGTATGGCCAGCGGGACCTTCGACGCCGCCAAGCCCAGCGCCAACGACAAACCTCCCACGGTGGCTGCGGGGCGGGAGATGTCCTCGCCTCGGAGGAACCAGTAAAGGCCAACGCCGGCAAGGATGGGTTGCAACACGATCATCAGGCGGATGGCGATCGAACAGGAGAACACCGTGAACAGGACCATCGGAGGGAAATACATCCAGCCGGACTGAGGATCGGCGGCGAACGGGACGCCGCCCATGACATGTGGGTTCCAATCCGGGATGTGTCCGTTGATGAGGTTCTTCCCGAGAAAGCAGTAGGTCGGAAGCCACAGCGTTCTGACGTCGCCGACGGTGAGGAGATCTCGAAACGCGAAGTGTCGAAGCACCACCACGACGCACACGACGATGAGCGCGGGCCCGGCCAGCGAAATGGCGATTCGTGATCGTTGGGTCACTTTTGAGGAGGACTCCTTCAAAGGCCGATGAGGGACGTTATCCTGCACCCTCGTGACATTTTCGAATGACCTTCCTTCTTCCTAGGTGTCTGACTGGTTCGTCCTCGTGACCATAAAGGCGCCCCTCGTCGCCGCCGTGCTCATGGTCTTCGGCTACCTGCTCGCGGACGCGGTCTCCGGGAACCGCAACCTGGACGTACTGTCCCGGTGGGCACTGTGTCTCCCGGCCCTCGTGACCTACGCCTTCCTGCTGATGCTGGCCCACATGGCGTCGGGCGGTCGAGTCTTCTCGAATCCATGGCTGGTTCGGATCGTGACGGCGCTTGTTGCTCTCGGCCTGGTGGCAAGGAAGTTCACAACGGCGCGGCGGCCGGCGTCCCTACCGAAGCGAGAGGTTCTCGTGGCGTCTTTTGTTCTGCTCGTCGCGATGGTGATGTGGGGGGCGCCGGTGTTGCGGTCGGTTCCACTCGCTCCGGTCGGGTCGGATAGCGGCTGGCACATGGGCTGGGCCAATCAGCTCATGAACGGTGAGGTCGTCCCCAGCTCGATCCTTTCCGGCAACGTCCCGAACTATTACCCCTGGATGTTCCACGCCGTGGCCGCTCTCACGGCGGCGTTCACTCCAGGCGGCCGGCCGTTTCACGCCCTCGGACCGCTTCAACTCATGCAGGTGGCGGCGGCGGTCCTCTTGTTGTTCACGATCGGGCGGATGGTGAAATCCGGCTGGATCACCGGCGTCACGACCGCATTCTTCGGGTCGCTCGCGGCTGGCCTCTCGTTCGCCCTCATATCGCGGTTCGACTCGGTCCTCGCGACGCCGCGGAGTGGAGGGCCTCGCGGAACGTACAACGCCGTCTACAACAACCTCGCTCCTCCGCTTCCGCGCGACCTGGGCTACACGCTGCTTCTGGCGTTCGTGCTTCTGGCCCTGTACGGCCTTCTGGAACGGAGTCCCGTCGCGCTGATAGCGGGTGGCGTGGTTCTCGGTCTTGCGGGGCTCACGTCGGCAGAGTTCTTCTTCGTGGGTCTGGGGACGGCCCTTCTCCTTACGGCATTTTCCCGCGAGATGCCGCGGTTGGCCGTGGCGGGCGCATTCTTCGTGCCGGCGCTGTCCCTTTTCTCCCTGTGGCTGGTTCCGCTTGTCGTCAACTACGCTCGACTGGGCGGGTTTGTCAACACGACGGCGGTGAGGGCAACCGTCCTCTCTTCCGCCAGCATTCTTCTTTCCTGGGGGCTCGCGACGCCGTTCGCTCTTTACGCCGCGCTTCGATGGCTCCCCGTGAATGCCGCGCAACCGGAAGGGCGCGTGTTGTTGGTGTTCCTCGTGTCCGCCGGTGTGCTGGTACTGGCCTCTTCGGCGATCCCCCGCCTGCTTGGAGCCGGTTTCGCCGTGGTCGGTCGTGCCTCGCGTTACTGGCCGGTGCTCCACCTGGCCGTGGCGCTCCTCGCGGGGGTCGGCGCCGCCCAGCTGTTCGACCGGTTGGTGGAGTGGCGTCCGTTGGCGGCGGTGGGGGTCGCCGCCGTCCTGGCCGGTCTCGCCCTTCCCCTGCCGCTCGACGTCAGTCTCGAGAATGCGGCATCCGCGCCCGGCGCCTCACCACTCCGTTCCGCACTGCTCGGACGGAGCAGAAATTTCCTCACCGATGTGGCGAGCGCCGGTCGCCGCCACTGCACCGTGGCCGCTCCGGGCAGTGTCCCTCTGCAGGTCTTCGCGTATACCGGGTACCGCCACGTCGCCTACGTTGGGTCGGGAAGACACAGGGGGAACTACGCACGGATCCGATGGCGCGATATCTACGGACGGATCACTCGAGAGAGTGATCGACTCGCCGACAATCGCGTCCTGACCGAGGGGCGAGGTGACCCATCCGCGTGGCGGCGACTGGCTTTCAAATACCGACTGAATTTCGTGGTCGTGGCACGAGAGAAGCTCGAAGCCTTCAGGGAACTTTTCCCGGGGCAGGTCGCTCGTCTCAGCCAGGGACGCGAGCCGTTCGTTGCGCTTTCGGTCGCGGCGTGCGCATGACCGAAAAGGCGATTCCCTGAACTGGAATCGATTCTCGGCCGTGGTGCTCGCGACGGCGGTGGTCGTCGCCGGTGTCGCGACTGTCGTGACCGTGGTCCAGCCGGAGCCAACTCCACCCTCTCGTGGATGCTCGTTTCGAAACGAGCTACCCCGACCTCAGGGGATCCAACACCGAATGAAGCTGCAGCTGGGTGATCGAGGATCGGTCACCGGCATCACGGTTGGAAAGCGGCCGATCCGCATGCTTCCGAAGGCCGGGGGGTTCACGGTTCGGCTCGCCGGTGGAGGGCGAAACGTCCTTTCGAACCCCGACTTCGAACTCGACCGGGACCGCGACCGGATCCCGGACGGCTGGCTGTTCGCTCCGGGGCTCGGCCGACGAGAACTCACCGACGTCGCTGCCCACTCGGGAAGGAGATCCATGATGGTCTCAATTCCCGCGGAGGGAACGTCGGCAGCGTTCAGCACAACGGTTCGCGTCGACCCTCAAACCCACTATGTGGTCTCTGGCTGGTTCAGGAGCATGAACGTTCAACCGACGATCCCGCCCGCCGTGCGGGAGCCCTGGCATCGCAAATCGCCCGTGCGACTGGAGGTGGTCCAGGTCTCGAACGGCCGACCGCTTGTTGCCTCGGCGCACGGGTACACCGACACGGCGGAGTGGAACAGACAGTTCGTCGGCTTCAAGACCGGCCCGGACGTTCGGCAGGTGCGCGTTCGAGGATTGATCCAGCAAGGATCGGGGACGGCTTGGTTCGACGATCTCTCGGTCCGGAAGCTCTTCGGCGAGGGAACTGTGCCGGTCGGTGGAAAGCTCGAACGGTCGGAAGGCGTTGTGACGCAACACGGTGAGGTGGAACAGGGTTCGCTGTCTCTGGACGCCACCTTTCGCCAACATCCCGATCACGTGCGGGTCGAAGGAACGGTGGGGACGTCGAGCCGCCGTGACGTCGGACTGCAGGTGACGTACACGCTTCCGATCAACGCTCTCGGCTGGCAGTGGGCCGACGACGCTCGGAGAACCCGGGTGATCGCACGCGCCGACACTCGGAGAACCCGAGTGATTCAAGAGGGGTACAGGTCGCTGAGCAGCAGTTCGCTACAGCGGACATCCACGTACCCGTTTGGTGCGGTCTTCGACCGCGACTCGGCCGTCGCGTTCGGCGTCCCGCTGCACAAACCGAGAATCTTCCGAATCGAATATGTCCAAGGCGAGGGCCTCCGGTTGACCTTCGACCTCGGGCTTTCCCGTAAAGCCGGGCCGGGTCCTCGCGCCGACTTCTCCTTCGTCATCTTCACGGCCGACCCGGCGTGGGGCTTCCGGGCTGTAACGCAGCGTTACTACGAGCTCTTTCCGCGGTCATTTGTCAGGCGGACGGACCCGGGATGCGAGGGGGCATGGTTCGTCGCTCCTCCCCTCGAAGACATCGAACGGTCGTACCGAGATTTCGGATTGGGGCTGAACATGGTGGCGCTGGGAAAGGCCTCCAGCCAGAGCTACAGCACATGGGGCACTCGGTACGTGAGGTGGGACGACCACCGCGGCATCTATACATCGGCGTACGGGCATCATTGGGCGTTCTACCTACCGATCGGAACTTCGGAGTCACCCACGCCTTCGTACGACCAGGCGACGGCTCGGCTCCGAGCCGCCGCCCACGGCTCACCCCGAGACGCTGCGGGGGCGCGGCTTCGAGACGAGGCGCGCGCGGCTCTCCACTCGACCGCTCGAGACTTCAACGGCCGCCGATACTACGAGCGATATCGGAACTTCCTGGCGCACTACCAGATCCTCACGCCTCGTCCCGGTGCGGCTCTCGACTGGTCCACGGCCGTCCGGAGGCACCAGGTCGAGCGAGCGCTCCGGACCGCGGCAACGACGGGGGGAAGGCTGGATGGATTGCATCTGGACTCAACATCCGGAATGAGGCGATGGGGCGAAGCCGACGACTACGATCGAAGGCACTGGGGCGAAGCCACCGTTCCCCTGACGTTCAGCTACGACAGTGGCCTGGTAACCCTTCGTGGTGTCCTCGCTCTCCACGAGCACATCGACGACATGGCGGACTACGCGCATTCCAAGCGGATGATCCTCTCCGCCAATTTCAACGCCGACGTGTGGCGAACCGCCGGGTTCATCGGGGCCGACAACATCGACTACTTCGGAATCGAGCAGGGACTCCAGGCTCGGGCGAACGGAGGCAGCGCGGATCCGTTCGCCATGTGGAAGCGAACGCTCGCGTACCAGCGTCCCATCAGCACGCTGGACGCTCGGGTGGGAAAGGGGGCGCTGTCGTTAGCCGCACTCGAGCGACAGCTCCAGCAGAACCTCTTCTACGGCATCTTCGCCGGTGCGTGGGATCCCAAGGTCGAAGCTGAGGGGACCGGAACCGGGACGAAATGGACCGACGACCGCTTCGCGGAGACATGGGCGAGGTACACGCCGTTGTTCAAAGAGCTGGCCCGAGCCGGTTGGGAGCCCGTCACCCATGCGCGAACCTCCGACCCCGCGGTGTGGGTGGAGCGGTTCGGATCACCATCTCGGCGGCTCCTCATGTTCACGATCCGGAACGAAACAACATCTCGCCGTCCTTACCGGCTGACGATCGACCTTCAGGCTCTGAGGCGTGGTCCGGTTCGGGGCGCGTCGGCCCGCGAGCGGGTGACCGATGCCGTGCTTTCCGTCTCAATTGACCGGGGTGGGGCCAGAGGCGTGGTCTCCGATGTGGTTCCGCCGGGCGCGACCCGCGTGGTGGCGCTCGACCTCACGGGTTGAGGCCCCTTCCGCTGCTGCTGGCTCTCCTGGTCGTCTGTCTGCCTGGCCTCGCCGGGTCACTGGCTGTGTATGGCCCTCGGGAGATCGGCGTCCCAACTCGCATAGCGTTGACGTTCGCGGTCGGCTTCGTGATTCCAGGCGTCCTCGCCTTCTTGTTGGCCCTGGCGGGCGTCCTGTCGCCGGCCACGTTCTTTCCGGTGCTCGCCGCGGCGGTCATTGCGCTTTTCTACGTCGCCGTGCGGAAGGGCGGGCCAAAGGAACACATCAGGGCCGCCCGAGCAGAGTTCGCAGCCGACCGACTCCCGTTGCTGACCGGCCTTGCGGTTCTCGCCGGATTCGCCATCGTGCGGCTGACCTTCCCTCCCACCCTTCATTTCTCGGCTTCGGCATCCTGGCGCTATTGGGCAGACGCCCTGGAGGTTGCCGATGCCGGAGCGATCCCGCGCGTCGCGCTGCAGTACGGAACGACCTTTCCACCGGTGACCAATAAGGTGCTCTTGAGCAGCCTTGGAGCTGGGCTGATCTTCACGATCGGGAGAGAAGCGGTTCCCGGCATGGCCGTCGCGTTGTGGCTGTGGTCGTTGGGGCTCGCAGCCGCGTTGTGGTCTCTGGGGCGAGAACTCGGGCTCCGTCTGACCGCGGCAATGCTGCCCCTCCTCGTCGTTGCGAACACCGTGTTCCTGAACCAGGAGCTCACGCAAGACCTGGGGAGCCTGAAAGCGGAGATCGCGGGCAGGTTGGTGGCGTTTACCGCCCTGGCGGTGGGCGTCCGCGCTGTCCGAACCCGGGAGTGGAAGGACATATGGGTCAGCGGAGCGTTGTTCGGAGCGGCCATGGGAATCCACCTCGTTCCGGTCCTCATTTCGCTGATCTTTCTCGCCTCCTACGCCGTTGCTCGGCTGACCGTCGAACGGGACCGATTCCTGATTGCTATCCGCGGCGCGTCTCTCATCGGGATGGGGATCTTCCTCGGCGCGGTGATCCTGTTTCTCCCGCGAGGCGACCTCGCGTTGGGCGCCGCGGCCGGTGAGACGCCGGGCTCATTTGATCCCACGAGGTACCTCCACGCCGGCGCGCGAGCTCCCGCCACCGTTGACTCCCGCGCGTGGTACATAGCTCCTCGGCGGGCCCTCTCGACCTACATCGGAAGCGCCACGGGCGTCAGCAACACGCTGACCCGGCATAGCTCGTTCAGCATTGGGTTCGCAGTAGCGGGAACCATCATCGCGGTTGCCATGCTCGTGTGGTTTCCGAGCGATCTGCGTCATATTGGCGTGGCTGCCGGCGGGCTCGCTTTGTTCATCGTGGTGTTGACGTGGTTCCTCTCCGTGCGATACCGGCTCTACATCCCGGCGTTCTTCGGCGTCCGTCGCCTCATGGACTACAGCTCCATTCCAGTGATCCTCGTCGGCCTCGCTGCACTCGAGGCGAGCTTGTCATGGTTGGCGAGGAGCCGGCCGTGGGCGCCGGCAGTTGTGGCCTCGGCTCTTTTGGTCGCGGTCGCGGCCTGGCTGATACCCGCTTCCCGGCCCGCTCCTGCGGCGTCGGCGCAAAACCAGGATGTGGTCGAGCTCTTCACCTGGATCCGTGGCAATCTCCCCTGCGATTCACGGATCCTCGCGGACGTCCATTCCGAAGGGGTCTTCCAGGCCCTTACGGGGCGGGTTTCGCTCCTCGAGGGAGCCACGCCCTACCTTCGCCGCAACGTCCGGGACCGGGTGGTCGAGCTATTCCTCGACGCCAGAGGATTCTTTCGAGACCCCGTTGCAAACGCCGAGTTTGTACAGCGCAACGGCGTGGACTACCTCGTCATGCTTCAAGCGGGACGGGTGGGATATCGAGAGCCCATCGGTCGTGTGAACCAGTCGAAACTGCAAAGAGCCCGGTTTCTCCGCCTCATCCACAGCGCGGCGGGAGGCGACGTGTACCAGGTGATGCGTACGAGCCCGCCACGCTCGTTCCCTCGGCCTCAGGATTTTCCCGGGTACCGCTGTGAACGTGATGCGGTCGCTTTGTAGGTCAGTCCGTCGTCCCACCGGGGGCAGACGGAGGACCAGGCGCGCATAGCGTCTTCACGCGCTGGCGGAACTCGCGGAGGCGCGACGCCATTCGGCGCTCCGCCGCCAGATTTTCCAACTGGTGGGGATCGCGCGACAGGTCATACAGTTCTTCCTCGCCGGTCGCATACCTCACATAGCTATGCGTCTCCGAGCGGATGCCGCAGTAGGTGGGAATCCCGTCAACCGCTCTCGCTGAAACACCACGGAGGGGCGGCAGCTGCGACCGTGGAATGTTCGCTTGTTCGAACACGAACTCCCTGCGCCAGGGGACGGTGCTCGACCCGAGCAACGGCAGCAAATCTCGTCCTTCTGCACGCGGCGCTCCAACCCCTGCCACAGCGGCAAACGTCGGCGCGAGGTCCACGTTCAGCACGAGACGTCGGTCCGTGCGAGGAGTGGTGATTGCCCTGTCGTACCGGACGACGAACGGCACCCGAATGCTCTCCTCGTACGGCGTCGCCTTGTTCGTCCAGCGATGTTCGCCCAGGTGGACGCCGTTGTCGGAGGTAAACACGATCAGCGAGTGCTCGAGGCGGCCGGTGATCCGTAACGCATCGATGATTCCCTTCACCGCCCTGTCGAGTGCCAGGAGCGATGCACTGACGCGCCTGTACCGATCATCGACCATCGCCTTCGTCTGTGGATGGAGGCGAGGGAGCGACCGGACCCACGTCGGCTTGTCGGAGACGTCGCGCTCGTCGTAACTGGGGGGACGGAACGGAGCGATGCGTGCGAATGCGTCCCTGTCTCCCGGTGCCGGCTTGACGGGTGTGTGCGGCGTGTACGGAGAGAAGTAGACGAACAGGGGGCCCGGCGTCGTCAGAATGTAGCTGAGCGCTTCCTTCGCCAGGACGTTCAGCGAATAGTGCTCCGGGTCCGTCCCGAACCGTCTGCGTTGCCCGTCGACATTGAGTGTGTATCGGTAATAGAGGTCGTACGGGTCGACAGCGCCGGCGATGGCGACCCAACGGTCCCACCCGGGCGGGACGTATGTTCCGCTGTAGCCGTTCAGATACTTACCGAAAAGCGCAGTGTTGTATCCCGCCCGGTCGAGCCACGTCGCCACTGTGGACCGGTCGCGGAACCGACGAAAGCCTCCAATCGGACCGCTGTTTTGCCAGACACCCGTGGTGTGCGCGTACGCTCCGGTGAGGATGCTCGCTCGGCTTGGACAACACAGCGGTGTGGTCACGAAGGCGTTGCTGAACGTGACTCCACGCGCCATCAGCTCACGACGGACTGTGGGCATGGCGTCCAGCGTGTCCCAGCGTTGATCGTCCGTGACGATGAGAACGATCGTCGGCTTCGTGGTGGATTGCGCGGGTTGACAAGCCGTGATGAGGGATCCGACAAGAAATACGGCGCCAGCGAACCCAAGGAACCTATGCTTCAACGATCGACTCCGGGAAATCGGCGGAACGAGGGCGAGGACAGTCCAACGATCATAGGAGAGTCCAGCTCGAATAGTTGATACGACGTAGTCGAATCAGGGAGGATCAGCGGACCATGTCCGTGTCACAACAACAGGCGGAGGTCGACGTATCGGTCGTTCTGGCGGTCTTCAATGAGAAAACACATGTCCGCCAAGAGATCGAGCGCATTCGGAATGCACTCGAGGGCTCTCCCTACTCCTTCGAGATCCTCGTGGTCGATGACGGATCCACGGATGGCACGGCCGAGGAGCTGCGTCTTATGGACGGGATCCGGCTGATCGAGTTCCCGCAGAACCGAGGGTCCGGAACGGCGCGAAAGGCGGGAACGCAGGCGGCCCGAGGGCGGGTCGTGGTGTGGTCAGACGTGGACATGACCTACCCGAACGAGGACATCCCCCGGCTGGTCAAGGAAATGGAGGGATTCGATCAGGTCATTGGAGCCCGAACCTCGGAACAGGGCAGCAGCAAGTTTTTCAGGGTCCCGGCAAAGTGGTTCATTCGGAAGCTCGCGGAGTACTTGGTCGAAAGCCGGATCCCGGATCTCAACTCGGGCTTGAGGGTGTTTCGGCGCGACGTGGCCCTTCAATACCTTCACCTGCTGCCCAAGGGCTTCTCGTGCACGAGCACGATGACGATGACGTTTCTCGCCAACGGATACTCGGTGAAGTACGCCCCGATCGATTACTCACCTCGGGCCGGCCGTTCCAAATTTCACTGGTGGGCCGACACCAAGCGGTACCTCATGCAGGTGATCCGGATGATCTTGAGCTACAACCCCCTTCGGTTCTTCCTACCCGTCGCCACCACGCTCCTCGCCATCGGAATCGGAAAGCTCATCTACGACGTCGTGACGAAGAACTTCCATCTCGCGACCAACACGCTGCTCATATTCTTCGCCGCGTTTCAGATGTTCGCGATCGGGCTGCTGGCCGACCTTGTTGTGCGGCTCAACAAACGACCCGACGAAGTAGGGTCCGCGTCGCTGTAACTGAACTCCGGTGCCGCGAATGCGTCCGCGACGTGTGTCGCCCCCTGCCGTCGGGATGCTCATCCCGAATCGACATCGATACCCGATCTCCCTGAGGCTGATTCCAGGAATTCGCGGTACCGGGCAACAGTCGAATCGATATGGAGTACCCCTCGGGCTCGCTGCTTCGCGTTGACTCCCCACCGGTCCACTTCCTCCTTGGCGAGCAGTGCTTTCCGCAACCCTTCCGCAAGGGATGCATCTGAGCCGGCCTGAACCAGAAGGCCGGTTTCGCCCGGAACGACGTGCTCGGCGAGACCGCCCAGAGCAGAGGCGATCACGGGAACGCCCGCGGCCATGGCTTCGGAAACCACGAGGGGGGTCCCGTCCCGATCACCACCGCCACCGACCGTGGAGGGAATCACAACCGCATACGCCGTCCTCAATTCATCCATGACGCGTTCTCTTGGTTGGCGCCCCGTGAAAGCAACTCGTTGCTGAATGCCCAACTCGGTTGCCAGTGTTCTCAGCCTTGGGGCTTCGGGCCCGTCCCCGACGATGACCAGCCGGGCGTCAGGGACCGTGGTCGCGGCCCGTAGGAGGACGTCGACTCCCTTCTTGTCTGCCAGCCGCCCGATGAAGACGAATTTCCCATGGACGGGATTGCGGGTTCCTACTTCCCGCTGGATTCCCTCCACGTCCACTCCCATCGGTACGACGAGCCGTTCCAGATCATCGGATGCCAAACCGAGGACGCGTCCCATGTCGCGACTCACCGGAGCAACGATGTGGGCATGCCGAGTGATCAGGCGCTTGAGGTGACGCATGAGCCGGCTGTTAAGCGCGTACGCGTCCGCCCCGTGCACGGTCACGATGTACGGGATGCCCAGCAACCACCGAAGCGACAGGGCGACCAGACCCGACGGCACGAGCCAGTGGGCATGAACAACGGCGGGCCGAATCCTGGATGCGGTCTTGATCGCTGTGATCCAAAGCCCGGCGACGAGGAACGGAACCTCGATCACCCGCCACGGCTGGGCACGCAAAGCCGGCAAGATCGCTTGATCGGCGAGCCCATCCCGTCGATTCGGAGAATAGGCAAAGCGACGAATCACTACCCCATCGAGGTTCTCGTACGCCCTTGCACCCGACACGCGTGGGCCGACGATGTGCACTTCGAAGTCGTTTCGTAATGCCTGCGCAAGCCACAGAACGAACTCCGGCGTTCCATCACCCTGCCGCGCAGGGAGCGTCGTGGTCAGGACCAACACTCGTGGCCTCGCCGAGGACCCTCGGGCGGACCTATCGGTCATGGGCCGCAAAGCCCGCGCGAGACGAACCTGCGATCGCCGCTACCGACTCGCAGTAGCAAGTACGGCCCCATCTACTCCCTCGCCGGTGCCGGCTGCCGTGGGATCAACGGGTAGCCGTAGAACTGCAAGAGAGGAATAGAAAGAGCCGTACCGACGATGCGGTCCCGCAGCGGCATTCGGGTCAGCCACTCGTCGTCGGGGCGGATGTCGATGGGGCCGGACCGGAGCCGGTCGGGATTGCCACCAACGGTGTGCGTCGGACGCATGTGCGCTTTTCCGTGCGCGATGAAGGAGAGATCGGGGGCGGGCTCACGAAGCCAACTGCAGATCGCTTTCAACGACGCTCCCGGATCGCGGATGAAATCCTCGTATCGATACCGCACGTAGCGATCCCGACCGCGGCGCGATGCTGCCATTTCCGCGACGAAGTTGCGGGCCCACCAGCTCGTGACCGAATACAGCGCGCCATAGCGGATGTTCGGGCTGCCGGGCCGATCCACCCAACGCTTCTCTCGCTTGTTCCACGAATAGATGACCGCTCTCGGGTCGCGAACCAAATGAAGCAGATAGGATTCGACCCCGGGAACGAGACCAAGCGCCGTTGGCGATGGGGCCCAGCGGCTCGCTTCAACCACCACGCGTGCGTCGGCTGCCCGCGCCAGGGCTCGATACGTGCGCCCCATGACTTCAACGTATCGACGGAGAATCTTCCATCTCGGGGGCCGTC
>DATABA010000012.1:0-66167 GCA_036259835.1 Actinomycetota bacterium | reverse complement strand
GCGCTGGCAGATGGCGACCGGCGAGCCGGGGCACACGTTCGTCCTTATCGGCTCAGACGGTCGAGTGAGTTGGGTTCGAGACTATGGTGCCCCGGAGAATGGCGGCCTGATGTACGTCTTGCCGGAGCAGCTCCTAAAGGAACTGAAGCCTCAACTTCGGCCGTAGTAGCGGCCTTGGTTCCTCCAGGCAGCGTAGACCTTGGAGGGCGCTTCAATGTCACCCCACTCCAGGTTGCCAAGTCACGCCTAAACTCGGCTTGGTGGGGACCCATCCGGACCTTCGGAGACGGGCCTTCCGCTTGGAATACCTGACCATCGTCTGGAACAGCCTCGAAGCGATGATCGCTGTTGGATTTGGCCTAGCGGCTCGATCCATCGCGCTCGTCGGTTTCGGGTTGGACTCACTCGTCGAAGTCTTCGCCGCCTCAGTAGTGGTGTGGGAACTTCGGGGAGTGAGCGAAGAACGGGAGCGGCGGGCACTCCGCCTCATCGCCCTGAGCTTTTTCGCCCTCGCAGCCTACGTGACGGTCGAAGCGGTCCGCGACTTAGTCGTGCGAGCGGAAGCCTCCGAGTCTGTGCCCGGCATCGTCCTCGCGGCTATCTCGCTGATCATTATGCCGTTGCTCGCACTGGGGAAGAACCGCACCGGTCACCAGATGGGGAACCAGGCTCTCATTGCCGATTCTAAGGAAACGCTGTTGTGCTCGTATCTCTCCGTCGTGTTGCTAGTCGGGCTGCTATTGAACGCGACGGTCGGATGGTGGTGGGCAGACCCCGTGGCCGGCCTCGGAATCGCATATCTCGCGGGGCGAGAAGGACTTGACGCCTGGCGAACCGAAGGGGCTTGAGCTCTTCCAGGACCACCGTCGCGTCCTCTGTCTGCTGCCACAAGCCTTCAGCCGCTAACTGGTGTTCCCCCAGAGGCTCTGCGAAAGCTCTGGTCATTCAAGTCGTCACACGCCTCGCTGGGGTTCGGCACGGCCCCGGTCTCCACTCGAAGGCTTTCCGTTCCGGAACCTTCGGCGTAGCGGCGCGACGTGGTCCCTGGAGCTCGGCGTCAGTCCGGTCCTTGTCGCGTTTCGTCTTGGGCACAATGGCACGCGGATGATCGAGAAGCACTATGGCCCGTTGGTCGAATCAACCGACGCCGACATTGCGCGACTTCTCGCGGAAGCCAGAACAAATGCGGACCCAAACCGGACCGGGACAGCCTCGAGCGGAGCGACGTAGGGCCTGACCTGCGGATCCTTTTGTGGTCCCAACGGGGTTCGAACCCGTGTCTCCACCTTGAGAGGGTGGTGTCCTGGGCCACTAGACGATGGGACCGGCGGCGACGACCAGTTTACAGACCGGCCGATCGGCCCTCTTCGGTACCCTAGGATCTGCAGAGATAGGAGGAGAAGTGGCTGAGCTCACATTGAACGTGGAAGGTATGGACTGCAGCGGCTGTGAAGAGAGCATCAAGCGGTCAGTCGGCAAGCTTCCCGGCATTCAGCAGGTCAACGCCGACCACGTCTCGGGCCGGGTTGAGGTAACCGGCGAGCCCGACGAGGCGAAGGTCCGCGAGGCCATCGTGGACGCCGGCTTCGAGGTGCGTTGAAGGTCGACGAATCGACCACAGTCGAACAGGACGTCCTCCTCGACATCGAGGGAATGACGTGTGCCTCCTGCGTCAACCGGGTTGAGCGTGTCCTGAAGCGCCAGGACGGCGTCGTCGAGGCCAGCGTCAATCTGGCGTCGCGCACCGCGAAGGTTCGGACCACTCTGCCTGACATCCCTCGGCTGACCGCCGCGGTCGAAAAAGCGGGATACGGTGCTCGCCCCCACGTCGAGCAGCCGTCGGCCGGGGACGAGAGCCGCTATTACCTGACACGGCTCATCGTCGCCGTGGCCTTCACCGTCCCGGTTCTCTGGCTGACCTTCGTCGTGCCCCACGCCGATTGGAGCATGTGGGTCGCCGGGTTGCTCACCGCCCCGGTTCAGTTCTATGCGGGATGGCCGTTCATCCGCTCCGCCGCGAAGGCGACACGCCACCGAACCTCCACCATGGACACCCTGGTCGCGGTGGGGTCCCTCACGGCTTTCGTCTACAGCGCGTGGGCCGTCATCGCCGCCAGGCACGATCACTACTTCGATACGGCAGCGGTAATTGTCACGCTGATTCTTCTGGGGAAGGTTCTGGAGGCTCGGGCCAGAGCGAATGCGGGCGATGCCTCCCGCGCACTCCTCGAACGTGGCGCGAAGGAGGCGACGATCCTCGAAGGCGAGGACGAGCGCCGCGTACCCGTCGAACAGGTCTCGGTGGGAAACCTCGTCGTCGTCCGCCCGGGCGAGAAAGTCCCGGTCGATGGCGTAATCCGGGAGGGCGAGTCTTCGCTCGACCTCTCCATGCTGACCGGTGAGTCGGTTCCCGTCGACGTCGCTCCCGGTAATGAAGTTGTCGGGGCATCGCTGAACGGCCACGGCCGCCTGCTCATCGAAGCGACCAGAGTCGGGCCGGACACGAAGCTCGCGGAGATTGTTCGGCTGCTTCAGGAGGCCCAGGGCTCCAGGGCGCCGGTCCAGCGCCTGGCGGACAGGGTCTCTGCCGTGTTCGTCCCGGCCGTGCTTCTACTCGGCCTCGCGACGTTCATCGGATGGCTCGTCCTCTCCGACGCGGGCCCTGGAACGGCGCTTCTCCACGCCGCTGCGGTCGTCCTCATCGCTTGCCCTTGCGCGCTCGGGCTGGCGACACCCGCGGCGATCATGGCCGGAAGCGGTCGGGCGGCGCAGCTTGGAATCCTCTTCAAGGGCGGCGAAGTCTTCGAGGTGATTCGGACCGTCGACACCGTCCTACTGGACAAGACCGGCACGCTGACCGAGGGCACGATGAGCCTTGCGGACGTCGTGTCGTCGGACGGCAAGGGGCCACGGGACGTTCTCGCGTTGGCGGCCGCGGCGGAACAGGGTTCCGAGCACCCAATCGCGCGTGCTGTCGTGGACGCAGCGAAGACGCAAGGAGTCGAAGTCCCAAGCGCCACGTCGTTCGGGATCGAACCTGGGGCCCGCGCGAAGGCCACCCTCGATGGCTCCGAGATCAGCGTGGGCCGCCCGGACAGTCTTCCGGTCTCTCTCGCGTCAAAAGCGACGACCCTCGCCGAAAAAGGGCTGACGGTGTTTGCCGTCTGGAAGGACTCCCAGCCAGTTGGCTTGGTCAGCGTCTCGGATCGAGTCAAACCGGGTGCTCGGCAAGTCGTTTCGGACCTCCGGGCGAAGGGACTCGAGGTCGCGCTTGTCACTGGAGACCGGCGTCCGGCCGCCGAAGCGATCGCGGACCAGGCAGGCATCGAACGAGTGGTCGCCGAAGTCTTCCCCGAGGGGAAGGTCGATGAAGTCAAGCGGCTGCAGGAAGCCGGAAGAAAGGTCGTGTTCGTCGGCGACGGCATCAACGACGGCCCGGCGCTGGCGCAGGCCGACGTGGGCATCGCCCTCGGGACGGGAACCGACGTCGCCATCGAGGCCGCCGACGTGACCATCCTCGGTGGCGACCTCCGGTTGGTTGCTAACGCCCTGGACCTCTCGCGGCGAACGTACCGGGTGATCGCGCAGAACCTGTTCTGGGCCTTCGGCTACAACGTCGTGATGATCCCGCTCGCCGTTGCCGGGCTCCTGTCGCCCATCTGGGCGGCCGCGGCCATGGCCGCGTCGAGCGTGACCGTCGTGGCGAACGCGCTGCGCCTTCGCCGCTATCGGCCCAAACTTGCCGCGTCCAGGTCCCCCCGATAGAACGACTGCATGTACAGCTGGTGGGTCTTCCTCCATATCGCCGGGGTCTTCGGGTTCCTGACGGCGCACGGTGTGTCGATCGGTGTCGCGTTCAAGTTGCGACGCGAGCGAGATCCCCAAAGAATCCTCGCGCTCAACGAGCTCTCTTCGTCCTCCATCTCCCTCTTCTACGTGTCGCTCGGCGTCCTCCTTCTGGGAGGAATCGTCGCCGGGTTCATGGGCCGATGGTGGGGGCAGGCATGGATCTGGGTCTCGCTGGGTCTCCTCATCGCCACTTCCATTGCCATGTACGCGATCGCACACCCCTACTACCGGCGAGTTGGGTTCGTGGCGCGGGCCATGGCCGGTGGTTCGACCGCCGTCACGGAGGAGCAACTCGATGAGATCCTGTTGTCGCCAGTTCCGTGGGTCCTTGCGGCGATCGGCTTCGGAGCCATCCTCTTCATCTTGTTTCTGATGATTTTCAAGCCCTGGTCGCCCGCGTCGTTGCTGTAGCTTCTCTCCCTTATGGCCTACCGACGGATCATGGTCGCGACCGACGGGTCGGAGACGGCGAACACGGCGCTGGAGAAGGCTGCCCGGGTCGCCAGCAGGTGCGCGACGGAACTCCTGATCGCCACCGCCTTTCAGCCTCCGAACTACGACAAGGACATCGCGCAAGAGGTTCTGGACTACTCCCGCGAAGCAACCCGGCGATTCGGTGTCGAGGCACAAACCGAGATGCAGCGCGGCGAACCGGCCGACGTGATCATCGAGATCGCGCAGCGTCGCCGGGCCGATTGCATCGTCATCGGCAACCAGGGGATGGAGAAGGTCAGGCGCTTTCGGCTGGGAAGCCTGCCGGAGCAGGTGGCCCACTACGCTCCCTGCGACCTGCTCATCGTCAACACCAGCGCCCAGCCCGACTCGGCCGAAGACGGCCCGTTGGTATATCCGCGCATGCTCGTGGGAACGGACGGCTCACCGACCGCGACCGAAGCCGTCCGAAAGGCGTTCGAGCTGGCCCTGCTCCTTCGGTCGGCCGTGACACTCATGTATGTGGGGGACAAGGTGGTCGGGTCCATCGTTCTCGACGATGCCGCCAGAACGCTTCGCTTGGGGCGGACGAAGTGCGAGACCCGGGTCGAAAAGGGCGATCCGGCAGACGCGCTGACCCGGGTAGGGGACCGCGAGGGCTTCGGGCTGGTCGTGGTGGGCAACAAGGGGATGCAGGGCCCACGCCGTTATCTCCTCGGCTCCGTTCCCAACAAGGTGGCCCACAAGACGCCCACCGACGTCCTCATCGTCAAGACGGTTGGTCGCTCCGTGGAGGACCTCGCGCCGGGGCATGGCGGAGTGGTCGACGCCAACGGGCAGAAGGTCGCCGCGTACAAGGACGAAAGCGGCGCCATCATCGCGCTCTCGCCTCGCTGTCAGCACATGGGGTGCACCGTCAACTGGAACGACGCCGACAAGACGTGGGACTGCCCCTGCCACGGGTCTCGGTACGCCCTCGAGGGCGAAGTCATTCAGGGCCCGGCCACCAAGGCCCTCGCGAAGCTCGAGCTGTCTGGCCGGTAGGCGTGGCGACCACCCGGCGAGCTCCGGCCAGGTCGGAGCTCCAAAAAGAGATCACCAGGCTCGCACGCAACGATTTGGGCATTCGCGAGCTGCGGCCCGGACAGCTGGAGGCAATCGAGGCCATCGTCAAGCGTCGCGATGCGTTGGTGATCCTTCCGACCGGAGCAGGGAAGTCGCTGATCTACCAGATCGCCGGGAAGCTGCTTGCCGGGCCGACCATCGTCGTGTCGCCCATGATCGCCCTCCAGAAGGATCAAGTCGACGCCATCGAGGAACGCGAGTCCGGTATGGCGGCGGAGCTGAACTCGACCCTATCGGTAGGAGAGCGATCCGAGGCCCTGGCGAATCTGGAGGAGGGAGACCTCGAATACGTGCTGCTGGCGCCGGAGCAGTTCGCCACAGAAGGGACGCTGGAAGCGCTGGTGGCGGCTGAACCGAAGATCTTCGTCGTCGACGAGGCCCACTGCATCAGCGAGTGGGGCCACGACTTTCGCCCCGAGTACCTGGAGCTCGGCACGGTGATTGAGTCGCTCGGCCGGCCGACCGTGTTGGCGCTCACCGCCACCGCATCACCCGTCGTTCGAGAGGAGATTGTCGAACGACTGGGGATGATTGATCCGGACGTGATCGTGCGCGGCTTCGACCGGCCGAATATCTGGCTCGGGTCGGAGCGCTACCTCGAAGAGCGCGCGAAGCGAGAGGCCCTGATCGAGCGCGTCCTGGAGGCAGACCGGCCCGGGATCGTCTACGCCGCGACACGCCGGAACGCCGAAGACGTGGCCGAGGCGCTCACCGACCATGGCGTGAAGGCGATCGCCTACCACGGAGGCATGAACGCGACGAATCGCGACGAGGCGCAGGAGTCGTTCATGAGCGGAGCGTGCGACGTCATCGCTGCCACGAATGCGTTCGGAATGGGCGTGGATAAGCCCGACGTGCGGTTCGTCTTCCACCATGACGTCCCCGGTTCAGTCGACGCGTACTACCAGGAGGTCGGAAGGGCGGGTCGTGACGGCGAACCTGCTCGCGCATTCTTGTTCTACCGGAGCGAAGACCTCGGGGTCCAGAGGTTCCTGTCCGGTACGTCGTCCAGTGAAGATGATGAACGGCACAAAGCGTTCGAACGCACGCAGCTGGAGATGATGCGGGGGTACGCTGAGGCCAAAGGCTGTCGCCGCGAATACATCCTGAACTACTTCGGCGAGCCGTACGAGGGTCCGTGCGGAAACTGCGACAACTGCGACGCCGGTGTGGTTTCGGAAGAGCCCGACTCGAAGCCCTTCGCCGTCGGAACTCAGGTCACCCACGGAGAATGGGGTGAAGGCACCGTCCACGGGTATGAGGGAGAAAGCATCCTGGTGCTGTTCCAGGACGCTGGCTATCGGAAGCTTGCGATCGACCTGGTGGTCGAACGAGGGCTTCTCCGCCCCAAGGAGTGAGGAAGGAGAGGACATGACCAAGCCACAGCAGCCTGAGATCGCGCGAAGCGGAAGGGGCGAAGCCACGCAAGGCGGCCGGCGCCAGGTTCGAGAGGCCGACAAGGAGCACGACGAAGGCGGCAAGGCCGGCAAGGTCCCGCCGGAGAACGAGCCCGGTCGCAAGCCCGAGCACGAGCGCGACAAGCCCAAGCCCGCGCGCTGAAGCGCCTTACGAAGAACTCAGGAGGAGCTCGCGCGGCGTGACTACTTCGAAGGCGGGACGAAGTGCTTCTTGATGCGCTCGAAGAGGGGCTGAGAACGTTCCCAGTCTGACTCTCGTGTCTGGAAGTTCAGCGCGAAGCCGTATTTTCCGGTTGAGACCCCGAGGTTGATGGCGTGAACGCCGTCGTATCTGTATTCCCACTCGGAGGCGTTGTCGTACCCCTTGTACGTCGTGGGGACAATGTGGATGCGCCGATACCCCGCCTGCCTGCTGGCAAATACCGGCTCGAAGTCCTGCCACGCTTTCTGGGCGGAGGGGAGCGGCGGCTTCCGCCATGCAACCCGGAGATATCTCCCGGTCCCTGGCTCCCTGAAGTCGATGGTGTTTTCGTAACCCGGACGCGCGATTTCCCATCCTTCGGGGTAGGCGACGCGATAACCGGTTACTGGGTCCCGGAACGTCGTCCAATCAGCAGGTAGCGACGGGCCGGAGCTCCCCGAGTCACCGGAATTGCCGGACTCCCCCTCATCATCGCCCTCGTCCGAAGCCGCCGGGGGGTTCGGCGGCGGCGCTACTTCCGGAGCAATGGTCGGTTCGGGGGCAGGCGTCTGCTGCGTCCTCGGCGCCGTCGTTTCTCGTGGAGCCTCGTTCGTCGTGCGGCCCGTGGACAAGACCGTGGCGCCCACGAACCAGAGGAGAGCGAGGGCGATCAGTGCGCCGACCAAGATTCCCGACCACGAAACGTGCCGGGTTGGGCGCTCAGGACGTTCATCCGGCGGCGGGGTGCTTTCCTGCTGTGCGGTGCTCCACGGCCACAGGCGGTCGCCGGTTGGAGTGGCGGGTTCTGGGGTTGCCGCACGTTCAGATTCGACGGTTTCTGCGGAGAGCTCCGGTTCCACCGGTTCCGGTTCGGGCTCGAACGGTTCAGGTTCCGGTTCGACCGGCGTGGGTTCGGGCTCCGCCGGCGAAGGCTCCGGTTCGACCGGCGGCGTTTCAGGTACAACCGGTTGCGGCGCGGGCTGCGGTATGGAAACGGCGAGTGTGTGGTCGACGGCCGGCACCGTGGGGGTCTTGGGATGGCTCGCGGCGATTCTCGCCAGCTGCTGCGTGGTTTCCTCCCCGACGGCCGCCTTGGCCTTTATCTCTGCCAGCATCTCGCGGAGGACACGTCCCGAGGGGCGGGACTCCGGCTCCTTCGCCAGGAGGTCCAGAATGACCCGCCTCAGCCCGTCCGCTCGCTCCGGTGGCTGGGGATCTTCCTGGAGCACTGCGGCCAGCGTCGGGATCGGCTGGTCTTTCCGGAAGGGAGCGTGCCCTTCCACGGCGAAGTAGAGAGATGCTCCGAGTCCCCAGAGGTCGGTCGCGGGCCCCACGGTTTCGCCGCGTGCCTGCTCCGGCGCCATGTAGGACGGCGATCCGAGCACCATGCCGGTCGCGGTGATCCGGGGGTCACCCGAGATAGACGCGATACCGAAGTCGCCGAGCTTGACGCGGCCGCCCTGGACGATCAGGACATTCCCTGGTTTCACATCTCTATGGACAATTCCGTCCGCGTGGGCCACCTCCAAAACCTCGAGCATCTGGAGCCCAACATCCGCGGCGACGGCGGGCGACAGGGGGCCTTCCCGGGTGACCAGTTCCTCCAGGCTGGGGCCCTGCACGAACTCCATGACGATGAAGATACGGTCGTCATCCTCCACCAGATCGAACACGGCCACGACGCCGTGATGGCCGAGTCTCGCCGCGGCGCGGGCCTCCCTCAGGACGCGCTTCTTGACCGCGGCCCGGTCATCCCCGTAGAGCGTGGCCGGAGGCACGACTTCCTTGACCGCCACCGTCCGGTCCAGAAGGCGGTCTTGGCCGCGCCACACAACCCCCATCCCGCCCCTTCCGAGGACTTCGTGGAGCTCGTAGCGGCCGGCTATCAGGCGAGGGGTCTCACTGACGTCCGCGCGGACCTGCATTGGTCAATCAATACCCGTTCCCGCGCCCTTGTATTGCCGCCTGGCTAGCTTCGCTTGCTTTATTTGAAGGTGGTTTTGAGGTAAGAACGTGATATGGCAAATACGAACGAAACCGTACAGATGGCTCCCGAAGGGGAGGCGACCACTGACGAGCGTGCTCGGAACGCATCGTCGGCGTCGCAAGTTCCTGCCCCGCCGTACGGTCGCAGGAGATCGTCCGGGGGCGTGGTGGCAATCGTCGTGCTCCTCTTGTTAGCTGCGGTGATCGCAACGGCCTTCGTCTTGGTCGCCAACCGGCAAATCACCATGGCGGACATGCGTACGCTGCTCGAGCTCATACTCGGGCCGCTGTTCGCTCTTGCCGGGGCTGCGCTGGGCTTCTACTTCGCGAACCGATAAAGCGAGAGCCCCCGTGCGGGGGCTCTCGATCAAGCGGCGAACGCCTTACGGTCTACCTGTTGAAGCTCGGACCGCCGGTTTGTCGGAAGAACGCCGGTAGCGCGACCGCACCTCCCTGGCGAGTGTCCGAGTAGGCCGCAACGACCCGCCCGCCCTTGTGAATGTCGCCTGAGCAGTGCCCGCGGTCTGGACGAGGCCTGTTATAGAGGAGCCGCGCCTTGACTAGTTAGAACGAGGTAGTGGGTGGGCTGAGGCGCTTCGGATTGCTGGCCCGCCTGGATTCGAACCAGGACTAACTGATCCAGAGTCAGTCGGGCTACCGTTACCCCACGGGCCACCAGCCGTCGATGTTACCGAAGACTTGAAGGGAGCCAGCGTGAACAAGGCCGAACTCGTCGAAGAGGTTGCCGGCGCCACGAAGATCCCCCCAAAAGACGTCGCCAAGGTCGTCGACGGGGTGATCGCGTCAATCGTCCGAGCCGTCATGCGAGGGGAGAAGGTCGTGCTGTCGGGCTTCGGAACCTTCCACCGCAGGACACGGAGCAAGCGAACGGCCCGCGATATCTGGGCGGATCGGCCCCTTCAGGTCCCCGCGACGAACGTTCCGGCCTTCAAGCCCGGACGGCCATTTCGCGAAGTGGTGGACCGGCGGAGGGGGACGCCGCACAGAGCCGACGTCCGGCGAAGCCGCGCGGCGCCGCAGCCAGTCCAGGCACGAGGGCGCGGGCGGAAACGGGCGACTTACTCACGGAGGCGGAGCAGCAGGTAGGCCTCGACCGGCTCCTCCTTCCCCTTCACCTCGAGCTTCCCCAGCGGGTGAACGTCGGCGACTTCTCTGATCTCTTCGTACGTGGCGGCGCCGATCACCACGTGACCCACGTCCGCGCTGGCCTCGAGCCGGGCGGCCAGGTTGATCGTGTCGCCGATCGCGGTGAAGTTCCGAATCTCGGGACTACCGATGTTCCCCAAGAGCGCGGGGCCCGTGTTGATGCCCACCCGGAACCTCGGCCAGCGCGGTCCGGCGGCGATCTCCTGAATGGCCTGCTGCATGTTGAGAGCCGCCCGAGCCGCTCGGAGCGCGTGGTCCTCCTGCCGAGTCGGCGCGTTGAAGATCGCCATGAGCGCATCGCCGATGAACTGAACGACCGTTCCTCCCTGCTCCAGGATGAGCGGGACGGCGATCCCGAAATAGCGGTTCAGCATGGTCACCACCTCGTCGGGGGACGAACGCTCCGCGAACGGGGTGAACCCGCGGAGATCGGCGAAGAGCACGCTGATCTCGATGATGGCCCCTCCCAGGTTCGCCTGGTTCGGATCGGCGAGCAGCGCCGTCGCCACGTCGGGTGACATGTACGAACGGAATAACGTGTCGATCTGCCGATACAGGCGGGCGTTTTCCAGAGCGATCGAGAGCTGACTGGCGAGCGATTCCAGCAACGACCGGTCGCGCACCTCGAAGGCGGTTTGGGACCGGCGCACCTCGAGCACTCCCGCAGGGTGTCCCTTGACCGCGAGAGGGAGGATCAGGGTGCGGAGCTGACCGTCGAGCCTGGTTTCGGAGGGTTCGAGCGTCAGCAGCGCCTGCGCGATGGCGGCCTGGCGCTGCTCTTCATCGATCGGATCGGTGGTCGGCTCACGTGTTTCGAGTTCGGGCGGAAACCTCAACTGCCCCTCCTCGAGGAGCCCGAGACGAATGGTGTCGCCGCGGAACGCCCGACCTGCGATGTCGATGGCTCGCTTCAGGAGCTCCCGCTCGTCCAGGATGACGCTGGCTTCGTGGCCCAAGGCGACCAACCCGCCGAGCCGCAGGATCTGCTCCCGCTCGTTCGCCAGTGCCTCGGCGGCATGCTCCAGCACTTCGACCTGTCCCTCCGTGAGCTCGAATCGGTTGGCGAGGCTCGCGGTGATCGGTCGGATCGGTTCTTCGACCCCGCTTTCGACGCGGCGCTGCATGGCCGCAACAAGTGCTTCCAGCACCGCGCCGTATTCCTCGCGGATCCCCCGAAGCGTCTCCTCCAGCGAAATGCTTCGAAAGAGACTGACCGCAGAGCGCTCGCGCGAGTATTCGACCTGAGCGCTGTAGGCGACGAACCCAAACGCCGCCGCCATCAGGACGTGCCACTCCCACCAGGAGTAATGCCAGTTGCGGGCGACGGCCACCGCGACCATCGCCTCGGCGAGGAGCACGAAGGCCGTGATGACCGACAGCAGCACGACGGCCGGCCGTCTTCGATACAGGAGGTAATAGCGCCACGCGGCGAACACGTACAGCGGCACTGCCGCGAGCGTGAGAAATGCCAGCGGCCCTCGAGCTTCCTCTCTCGCCAGCGGTGTGCGGAGCGGCGGCACATCCAGAAGAGACAGAGCGGCCCAGATGACCATGAAAAGAACCAGACCCGTGCGGGCCAGGGTTTGCCGCTGCATCAGCGCGCTTCCCCGCTGCCGAGAGAACTCCAGAGACGATGCCGCGACGAAGCCGGCCGCGACAAACAACCCGACGGGTGTGGCCAGCACGAACCCGGCGTTCCTCCCCGACAGCAGGACGCCGGGCGTGGCGAGCGCATGAAGCAGGAGGAATCCTGCGCTGCTTATGAACGCGAGCGAGACCAGAAACAGCCGTGCGTCCGAGCGGCGCCTCGCCGCCTCGCTCATCCGTGCGCCGAGGACGACGTTGACCGCGGCAACGGCGGCCACCAGCCAGAAATGCGAGTGTGGGTTTTCCCAGATGAGGTCGAGGCTGGGCTCCGCGATCAGAAGCCACAGGCCGACGAGCGGCAGCGCCATGTGAAGCGTCCAGATCGCCACTCGAAGCGGTGACCGCCGGCGCCGCACAGGTTGCGGCGCAACGGACATGGGAGTTCCGAAGACGGTTGCCATCGCGGCAATGTTGCCTGATCGAACGGCGCGAATGGAGCGCTGGCCTCAGCGGAGCTCGAAAAACTCCTCCGCCGTCCGGCCGGTGATCCACTCGACTTCGTCGGCGCTGAACGTGCCTTCTGGTGCGTCGGTGAATGCCCTCAGGTAATCGGCGTCGGAGAGAAGCGGCCGGTAGTGCGGGCCATCGGTCGACCACATAACCCGATGCGGCCCGACGGACTCCACGACCTCGCGAACGTCCGCGTAAAAGCGATTCGGGTTTCGAACGCATCGCCCCTGCCATCCCGAGAGGTCGCAGAAGACGTTCGACTTCACGCTGGCCACCGACAGGCACTGTCGCCAGGCGGCGTTCCCGGTGTGGGCGGCCTGGATCTTGACCTCGGGAAAGTCGGCGGCTATCTGGTCCAGCAGCGCGGGATCGGACCACTTCGAGTACAGCGGGGCGACGTTCGGACCGACGTGCATGACGACGGGAACGCCCAAATCTCGGGCTCGGTCCATGAACCCGTAGACCGAGGGATCCGTGATCGAAAACCCTGCGGCGGGGTGGAGCTTGAGGCAAACCGCTCCCTCGTCACGGACCGCTCGCTCGAACGCCTCGAGTGCCTCCGACTGACGTGGATCGGCCCCGAAGCCCCACCGAATTCTCTTCGGTTCGCGGGCCGCAAAATCCCGGTACCACTCGTTCTGCTCCTTCCAGCTCGCTTCGGCGTCGCCGAGCCGGTCCGCCCGGCTCCAGTCGTACGGAAACATGACCGCCATGTCGATTCCGGCGGCGTCCATGGCGCCCAGCTGGGACGACCCATCGGCGTCGAAGAGAGCCGGGACGATGGCATCGCGCACCATTTCGGCGGTGACGCCCGGCAGAACCTCGGCGCCCACTTTGGAGAGTGCTTGCCACCAGGTTTCCGCGACCCATGACTCCTGGGCGACGTGAGTATGGGCGTCGATGTACACGCTTCGCTTGGTCGTCTCGGATCAGGCGAAGCTGATGATCTTCAGGTTCCGAGCCACCTTTCGGCCCGCTTCCTCCGCCAGATCGAACACCACGCGTTGGCCGATCCGGAGATACCTGACTCCCGACCCCTCCATCGTGGTCGGGTCGATCCATACCTCCGTCCGGTCATCCATCAGCAACGAACCCTGTCGGTTTTCGATGTCGTAGTCCCTGATCGTGCCCTGCGCCATTGGTTCTTCCTTCCCAGTTAGAGCGGCGTGTTGACGAGTCTCTCTGCCAATCCCATGCGAAGGCAAACGGCTTTGGTCCTGCTGTCATGCTCCGCTTCGATCACCGCGACCAGATCCGCCGGGCGATCCAGGTCGAAGCCCAGGCCGCCGGTGTCGATCGATTCGAATGTCACACCCCGTCGATACGCTTCGGCTCGATGCTTCGAAAACGAGGACCGCCCGAACCGCGCCGGTATGACCGACGGCGGCCGGCGAACGAGGGCATTGGTACCCCCATCCGACGTGGCGGGTGCTGCTGCGACGGACGCGGAGGATCCGAGAACGGCAGCGACGGCGTTCGCCGTGGCGAATGGCAGGTCCGCGAGGATGACGGCCAACTCGGCGCAATCCTCGTCACGCGCCTGCGCCTCGACCTGACGGACGGCTTGCCGAAGCGTCGTACCGAACTCAGGGAGGGGACGAGCGCCTCGTTGTACGGCGAGACGAAGCACTTCGTCCTGCGGCGAGATGACCCACACGTCCCATCCGGCTTGGGGTAGACACGCGTCGAGGACATCGTTCAGCATGGCCCCGGCCAACTCCCGACGCTCGGGAGGGGATAACACCGACGCGAGTCTGGTCTTCGCCCGATCCAGGGACTTCAGGGGAACCGCGGCCACCCGCATGCGTGGCTAGAATAAGCGGCCAAACTGCCGGGAGGCACCCGTGCGAACACCCGAACCCTGGTACCGCTTCGCCGTACTGACGCTCCGGCCTCCAATTGCGCTGTGGTTCAACTGGCGGTTCGAGGGAATGGAGCACATCCCCGCGGAGGGTCCGGTCTTGGTCGCCGCCAACCACATCTCCTACTTCGACCCGCTCGCCCATGGCTACATGTTGGTGAAGGCGGGACGCCGCCCCAGGTACCTCGCGAAGAAAGAGCTTTACGGCCACTGGTTCCTGCGTCGGTTGCTGACCGGGGCGAAGCAAATCCCCGTGGAGCGGGGGACGGGCTCGGCGGCGCCTCTCGAGGCGGCGAGCCGTGCGCTCAAAGAGGGCGAGGTCGTGGTGGTCTACCCGGAAGGAACCGTCACCCGGAACCCGGACTTCACGCCAATGCAGGCCAAGACGGGAATCGCTCGGCTGACGTTGGCGACGGATGTCCCGGTTCTGCCCATCGCCGTGTGGGGGTCGCAAAGCGTGTGGCAGCGGGATGGAGCACGGAGCCTGGCGTTTGGCCGACCGATCTGGGTGAAGGCCGGGCCGCCTCTCGACTTCTCGCGTTTCGATGGCCGCGAAGGCGATCCCGCTGTACTCCGAGAAGTCACGGATACCGTCATGGACGAGCTGAGCAGACTCGTCACCGACTTGCGGCAGCGGTATCCGAAGCGGTGGCAATAACCGGCTGAGGCGGAGAAGGGCTAGATCAGCCCCAGCTTCTTCCCGACGCGCTCGAACGCGTCGAGTGCTTCGGTCAGGTCTTCCTCGGTGTGGTCCGCGGTAACGATCGTTCGGACCCGGGCCCGCCCCTTTGGAACCGTCGGGTAAACGATCGCCGGAGTGAAGACGCTTTCCTCCCACAGGAGTGCCGACAGTTCCACCGCCTTGACTTCGTCACCGGCGATGACGGGAGTGATCGGCGTCTCGCTGTCTCCCGTGTCGAATCCCATGTCGTGCAGTCCGTTCTTGAAGAACCGCGTTCGCTCCCACAATCGATCGAGCCGCTCCGGTTCCTCCTCCATCACGTCCAACGCGGCGATGCACGCCGCCGTCACCGCGGGTGGCGCCGAGGTGGAGAAGAGAAACGGCCGGCCGCGGTTGACCAGCCACTGGATCAGGTGCTGGGGCCCGGCGATGAAACCGCCCATCACGCCGATGGCCTTGGACAGCGTCCCGACCTGAACGTCGATTCGCGCCGGATCCAGCCCGAAGTGCGACACAGTTCCCTTTCCGCCCTTGCCGAGGACCCCGCTGGCGTGGGCGTCATCGATCATCATGATCGCCTCATGCTTCTCCGCGACCTCGACCAGGTCGGGGAGCGGCGCGATGTCGCCATCCATGGAGAACACCCCATCGGTGATCAGGAGCTGTCGACGACCCGGGGCCTTTGTCTCCGAAAGAAGCGCATCGGCGGCATCCACGTCCTTATGCGGAAAGACCTTGATCTCGGCTTTGGAGAGCCTGGCCCCGTCGATGATCGAGGCGTGATTCAGTTGGTCGGACACGATGACGTCGTCCTTGGTGAGGATGGCTGCCACGGTTCCCGCATTGGAGGTAAACCCCGACTGAAACATCAACGCCGCCTCCGCGCCCTTGAACGCGGCGAAGCGGCGCTCCAGTTCGGCGTGGAGCGACATCGTGCCGGCGATGGTTCGAACCGCTCCCGATCCGGCTCCCAGTTCGGCCGCCGCGCGCGACGCCGCGTCCTTCAACCGCGGGTGCGCCGCCAGCCCGAGATAGTTGTTCGACGCAAGGTTGATCACGTCGCGGCCGTCGAACCGTGTCCGGGCTCGTTGCTCACCCTCGAGCACGCGAGGATGAAGGGCCGTTCCGGCCCGCTCCAACTCTTCGAGCTCTTCTCTGAGATAGCCAAGCCTTCCCGAGGTCATGTCACGGGGCCTTTCGTCACTCGGCGTTCGGAACCAGGAGGACCTTGCCCGCTGCGCCGGATTCGACCACGTCGAACGCTTCCTCGTGCTGCTCCAACGAAAACCTGTGGGTGATCACCGGCGTGACGTCGACCATGCCCGTAGCGATCAACGTGCTCGTTTGCTGCCACGTTCGGAAAAGTTCCCTACCGGTTACACCGAACAAGCGTGCTTCCTTGAAGATGACGTGATCGGCCAGGTCAAGCGAAACCGGCTTGGTCGGGAGCCCCAGTAGCGACATACGCCCGCCCCGGGCCAGCATGCGGGTTCCCTGCTCGATGGCTGGGCCGACCCCGGACATCTCCAACACGACGTCGACCCCGTGGCCGTCGGTAGCGTGGAGCGCCGCTTCGACAGGATCTTCACGGCTCGGGTCGATCAGGATATCGGCCCCCATCTGCTTGGCCAGCCCCAGACGGAAGTCGTTCGGCTCGATGGCGAGGACTTGCGGCGCACCGGCCGCCCTGGCGACGCCGATGGCGAACAGCCCGATAGGGCCGCAGCCGATCACCGCCACCGACGATGTCGCGAGGTGGCCCCCTTCTCCTGACGGGAACGCCGAGTGCACGGCGTTGCCGAACGGTTCCAGGATGCAGGCGACGTCGGGAGCGATTCTCCGGTCGACCTCCCATGCGTTCGCCGCCGGCACGACCACGTATTCCGCGAACCCACCATCGGAGTCCACCCCCACGATCCGGAGGTTCTCGCAGATGTGCTGACGGCCGGTCCGGCACGTCCGACAGTGCCCGCAGAAGATGTGCGTCTCTACCGAGACGAAAGAGCCCACAGCCACGTGGTGGACCTCCGGTCCGACCGCCTCGACTCGCCCGGCAACCTCGTGGCCGAAGGTGATGGGAACCTTCATTCGGTTAGCCGCCCAGGAGTCCCACCGGTAGATGTGGAGATCCGTGCCGCAAATCGAAGCGGCATGGACTCGAAGCAGCACCTCGCCTGGTCCGGGGTTTGGGATGGGGGCATCCACGAGCTCGGCGCCCGGTCCCTCCCGCATCTTCCGTAGCGCTCGCATGGCGACGGAGGGAGCGTAGCGGCCTTTCGACCAACCGGTCCAAACGACGAACCGGCCCGAACCGGGTAAGACTTCACCTACGTGTCCATTCGTGATGGGAGGAATCATGGCGAACGACCAGCCAGGCGGAGTGGTGAACGTGATCGAACTCGTCGGAAGCTCACCGACGTCCTTTAGCGATGCTGTCCGCAACGCCGTGAAAACCGCTTCTCAGACCGTGAGAAACATTCGGGGCGTCGAGGTCCTGTCGAGTTCGGCCGACGTCGGTCCGGACGGCGAGCTCAGCCTGTACAAGGTGAACTGCAAGGTCGCCTTCTTGCTGGAGCGATAGCGAGCAAGAGGGGCGGCGCCTCGGACCCGAGGTAGGCTTGGTTCATGCGTGATCGCGGCCGAGAGGAGCCGCTGCCGCCGGAGCGCCTTGCGGGGTTCTCCACCCGCGCGATCCACGAAGGCGACCTCGCCCAGTCAGGGATTGCCGAGCAACCTGTCGCGCCACCGGTTTGGCTGACGGCGGACTACGTCTACGAGAGCCTCGAGCACTACACCGACGTCATCAACGAACGGCGGCCCGGGTTCGTCTACGGTCGGTACGGGAACCCCACCCACGTCGCACTGCACAACGTCCTGGCGTCGCTCGACGCCGCAGAAGCTGCGTGGTCCTTCGCCAGTGGCATGGCAGCCGTCCACACCGCAATCACCACGTTCGCCGAGAAGGGCGACCACGTACTTGCCCAGCAAACGCTCTACGGGGGGACGTACGGCTTCTTGACCAAAATGGCCCCGCGATACGGCATCGAAGCGTCGTTCGTCGAAGCCGAGGTCGACGCCCTCGCCTCAGCGATCCGTCCCACCACCAGGCTGGTCGTGATCGAGCCGCTGGCGAACCCAACGTTTGCCGTCGCCGACGTGAAGGGCATCGCCGCCGTATGCGCCGAACGGGGGGTGCCCCTGCTGGTCGACAACACAGTGGCGACGCCCTACCTGCTTCGGCCGCTCGAGCTCGAGGGGGTTTCGCTGGTTCTTCATTCGACGACCAAGTACATCGGCGGTCACTCCAGCCTTATCGGCGGCTCCGTGGCCGGAAACCGGGCCGTGATCGAACGGATCAGGCACGCCGCCATCGAACAGGGGACGACGGCCGGAGCCTTCGAAGCGTGGCTCGCGCTCATGGGGGTTCAGACGCTAGGGCTTCGGGTGGAACGACAGTGCGACAACGCGCTCACGATTGCTCGATTCCTGCATGACCAGCCGAATGTCGTGGATGTCGGGTATTCCGGCCTTCCGGAGCATCGCCATCACGAACGCGCTCGCGCCCTGTTCACCGGCGGCAGGTTTGGACCGATGTTGTCGTTCACGCTCGCCGGTGGCTACGAAGCCGCCGAGCGCATGTGCGATTCGTTGCGTCTGGTTCGGGTCGGGTCCTCCTTCGGGTCGCTGCATTCAATGGTTGCGCAGCCGGCAACCACCAGCCACCGGCAGTTCTCGAAGGAAGATCGCGCGGCGGCCGGGATCACCGACGGTCTCATCCGGTTCGCTGTTGGGGGAGAAGACCCGGACGACCTGGTCGCCGATCTCGCCCACGCGCTGGAGAAAGTGTGAGCGCCGAGCCGTCCGGGGGAGGTCTGAAGCGGCGAATCGCGATCATCTTCGGCGGACGTTCCGCTGAACACGAGATCTCGGTGGCTTCGGCTCAATCGGTTCTCGCGGCGCTTGATCCTGAGCGATACGAGGTTCTGGCCATAGGCATCGACAAGGACGGCCGCTGGCACCACGTGCCGCAGCTTCCCGAACGCACTTCGCCCGACGCTCTCCCCGCCGTCACGGAAGGAGAGCCGGTCGTTCTCTCGCCCGAGCGCGGTGACCCTGCCCTGGTCGCCGACGATGGGACGCGTCGCGAGGTCGACGTGGTGTTCCCCCTGCTGCATGGGCCCTACGGGGAGGATGGAACGATCCAGGGAATGTTCGAGCTGGCCGGTATCCCGTACGTCGGGGCTGGCGTTCTCGCGTCCGCCGTCGGCATGGATAAGGCCGTCCAGAAGGTCCTCTTTCGGGCCGTGGGCCTCCCCGTCGTCGCACACGAAGTTGTGCACGATCGGGAGTGGGAAGACGACCGCGAGGGAGTGGAAGCGCGGGCGGCAGCATTGGGGCTTCCGCTCTTCGTGAAGCCCGCAACCCTTGGATCGTCCGTCGGTATCACCAAGGTCAAGAAGGTCTCTGATCTCGCGCCCGCCGTCGAAGAGGCGCTCTCTTTCGCTCGAAAGGCGCTGGTGGAGCAGGGCATGGAGGGCGCACGAGAGATCGAATGCGCCGTCCTCGGGAACGACGAGCCGGTGGCGTCACTTCCGGGAGAGATCCTCCCGGCCGGGGAGTTCTACGACTACCGCGCGAAATATCTCGACGAAGGAACGCGCCTCACGGTCCCCGCCCAGCTGCCTCCGGCCGTTCTCGACGAGGTTCAACGAATGGCGGTGACCGCATTCCGTGCCATCGACGCGGCGGGGATGGCGAGGGTCGACTTCTTCCTTCGGGAACCCGATGAGCTGCTGGTGAACGAGATCAACACCATCCCTGGGTTCACGTCCGTCTCGATGTATCCACGGATGTGGGAGGCGTCTGGGGTGTCCTATCCGGAGCTCGTGGATCGCCTGGTGGAGCTGGCAGTGGAGCGGCACCAGGAGGAGCGAAAGCGCGGCCGAACGCCCTAGCGCGCGTTCAGAAGTACGGGTAGCCCCGCTGGGTCGCCGGTCGGGCCGTCGTTTACAGGTGGACGACCGGGCAGGTGAGCGTCCGGGTGATGCCGTCCACGGCCTGGATCTTCGCCACGACCAGCTTGCCGAGCTCGTCCACGTTCCGCGCTTCCGCCCGAACGATCACGTCGTACGGTCCCGTCACGTCTTCGGCGCTCGTCACACCCTTGATTGCTGCGACCTCCTTGGCCACCTGGGCGGCCTTGCCCACCTCCGTCTGAATGAGGATGTAGGCGTTGACCATGCTGCGCTCACCTCCTCCGGCTGAGTCGGCATATGGTAGCGGCGTTTCCCCGCGGTCACATAATCTGGCACCGTGCCTCGGGCGAAGAAACGCCGGCGCGGGCGCGCCGATCCTCTGGAGGCCTATCGGCGGATCCGCAAACCGATGCCCCCACCGGAACGCGTCCTTCCCGACAAACGACGAAAAGTTGCGGAGCGACAGGCGAAACGCGAGGCGCGGGAAGACCAGGGAGGCGGCGGCCCTGTTTCGTGACCGCCGAGAGGCGGGAGAGCGGCTCGCGAAGGCGTTGGAATCACTCCGCGGGCGGCCCGTCGTGGTGCTGGGAATCCCTCGCGGGGGAGTGGAGATCGGTGCGGTCGTGGCGAATGCCTTGGACGCCGAACTGGACGTCGTGATCCCGAGGAAGGTCGGCGCTCCGGGGAATCCGGAGCTGGGACTCGGCGCCGTCGCCGAAGGTGTGCAGGTCCTCGACGATCGCCTCGTGAGGATGCTCGCGGTGCGCGAGGACTACCTCAAACGCGAGATCGAAGCCCAGGAGGAGGAGATTCGCCGCCGTTCGGCGGCATATCGCGCCGATCGACCCCCCCTCAACCTATCGGGAAAGGTCGCCGTGGTCGTGGACGACGGGGTTGCCACCGGCGGGACGGCGGTCGCCGCCTTGCGGTGGGCCGGCGCTCAGGGTGCCGACAAGGTGGTCCTGGCGGTGCCGGTCGCCCCGAAGGAAGCGGTCAAGCGGCTGCAACGAGAAGCGAATGACGTTCATGTCCTCGCGACGCCGGAACCGTTCTACGCGGTGGGCCAGTGGTACGAGGACTTCCCGCAGGTCTCCGACGAACGCGTCGTGGAGCTCCTGGCGGGAAGGGCTGGCGAGGCACAGTGAGGATCGCATCGTTCATCGTTGCTGCGTTGTTTGTGCTTCTCGGGATCCGCTCGCTGATTCGGTGGTTCCGGACGCACTTCCAAGCTGCGTCGGGCACGGAGCAGTTCCTGTACTCACTCCACGTCACCGCCCGCGTTGGGATCTGGTTCGCCCTCGGCGCCGCGTTCCTGGGGTACGCCGTGGTCGACGAGCCGCAGGAGTTCACGTGGTTCGTGGCCGTCCCCGTCGTCCTGGCCGCCGCTCAGCTGCTGACGAGCATGCTTCTCGCGAGGTCGCCCTCGGGCTCGGACAACCGCCCAGAGGGCGACTAAACCGTCGACCCGCGGGAAACCTTCGAACTGTCATGGGAACCGAACAACCACCCGGGCCCCTGGAAGAAGAGAAGTCAGGAGAGACGTCCGACCCGTCGGGTTCGCCACAGCCGGAGGCGGCCGAGGTGGAGAGCGCCCGGCTCCTGGCGAACCAGGCGCGCGCTCGCCTTCAATCCCGCGGGATCGACGACGAGCAGATTCAGAGGCTCGCCGACGAATACATCGCCCTGGACCGTGGTGAAGATCTGAATGAATTCATCAGGTGGGCTGAGAGCCGGCGCCGCTCTGGCTCCTGGTAGGGACTCGCGCCCGCGCTCTCAATCGCTGGTTTGCGATCGGCGAGATCAAGCCACGGTTGTATCCACCCGGACCGGTCGGGCAGCCAGTCGCTGAAGTCCGTCGTACGCCGCGTACTTGTAGGCGTCGCTTCTGGTCGGGATGTTGAACGTGGCGTGAATGAATCGATCGATCGTTCCACCCGAATGCAGGACGGCCTGGCCGAGGTGGATCAGCTCTCCAGCGATATCTCCAAGAATGTGCACCCCGAGCAGTGTCTTGTCGTCCCGTCGAAAGACCAGCTTGACGAGCCCTTCTGTCGAGCCGGAGATGTTCGCTCGCGTGTTGTCGGTGAACCACCCGCGCCCGACTTCGTAATCGATGTTCCGCTCCTTCGCGGACTCCTCTGTCAATCCGACCATGGCGACCTCGGGGATCGAATAGATCCCGAACGGCGCCAATGGGTCGACCGTCTCCTTGAACGGAATCCCCAAGCCATGGCAGACGGCGACACGGCCTTGCTCCGTTGAGACCGAGGCCAACGCCGGAGGACCGATGACGTCCCCGGCGGCGTAGACGCCGTCCGCCGATGTCCGAAAGTGCCGGTCCACCAGGATCCGTCCTCGTGCGTCCACCTCGACGCCGGCCGCTTCGAGCGCCAGACCTTCCGTGTTGCCGGCCCGGCCCGCGGCGAAGAGCACCTTTTCGGGGCGAATGACCTCCCCGTTCGCCATCGAGACGCGAAGCTCGCCGCCGGTTCGCTCGATCGTGGCGACCCCCGATCCCAGGAGCATGCGAGCGCCCATTCTTCGTAACGCGAGTGCCAGCAACCCGGAGATCTCCGCATCCATGAAAGGAAGAAGGCGGTCTGCCGCGTCGAGGAGCGTGACTTCCACCCCAAGCGCGGTGAAGATGGACGCGTACTCGGAGCCAACCGGGCCTCCGCCGACCACGACCATCGTCTTCGGAATCCGGTCAATCCGAATGATGTCCTCCGAATCGTGAACGTCGGGATCGTCGAACGGGATGCCAGGTGGCCTGAAGGGCCGTGATCCTGTGGCGATCAGAATCACGCGCGCTTCCAGGACGGTCTCTTCGCCGCGGTCGTCCTTCACGACGACGGTTCCGTCGCCACCGAGGGCCGCGTTTCCTCGCAAGAGCGTGATGCCGTGACGTTCGATATTTCGTCGAACCCGCTCCTCGGCCGTAGAGATCACGTTGGCCGTGCGGCTTATCAGGTGCCTGAGTGTGGCCTGAGGGTCGAGCTGCAGACTCAGCCCGTAGACTTCGCGCTGCTGGAAGCCGGTCACATACAGGGCCGTCTCGCGAAGTGTTTTCGTGGGGATCCCCGCTGTGCTCACAGGGCTGCCTCCGGGAGCCGGCGATCGCTCCACGATCGCCACTCGATATCCGAAATAGGCAGCCTGGGTCGCCCCTTTCTCGCCCGCCGGACCCGAGCCGATCACGACCAGGTCGAAGTTCTCCGTCATGGGTTCGCTCCGTTCTCGATGGTGTGGTTCCTCGGTGGGGAGTCCGTATGCCGAAGTGAGAGGATACGGAGCCATGGACGACCGCGAGTCGGCGGAGTTGGAGGCCCTTCGTCGTGTGCCCTTCTTCGAAGACCTGACGCCGGAGGACCTGGCCCGGATCGCGAAGGTCGGGGAGCGCCGACGCTACGAGGCTGGCTCCGCCATCGTGACGAAGGACGAGGTCGGCGGAGGACTTTTCGTCATCCTCCAGGGAAGCGCACGCGTCGAAGCGGGCGGAAAGGTCCATACGCTAGGCCCCGGTAGCTTCTTCGGCGAGATGGCCCTCCTGGCTCGCAAGCCTCGCTCGGCAACCGTGACCGCCGTCGAGCCGGTGGAGGTGGTGACGCTCGAGGCGATGTACTTTCGCCCCTTCCTGATCAAGAACCCGAGCGTCGCGGTCACCATCCTGGAAGGAGTGGTGAACCGGCTGTGGGAAGTGCAGGAGCGAGTGGGAGACGCCCAGGGCGGAGGAGGGACGGGATCGTGAGGTGCGAACGATGAGCGACCAGGCGCCGAGCTTCGAGCGGGACATACGGCCGCTGTTCCGGGACAAGGATCGGCAGCGCATGGAGTGGGCGTTCGACCTCTGGAATCAGGCCGATGTCGCCGACAATGCCGATCTGATTCTGGAGCGCCTCGAGGACGGCGACATGCCCTGTGACGGCGGCTGGTCAGACGAGCAGATCGGGCTGTTCAGGACCTGGAAGGACGCCGGGACTCCTCCGTAAGGTTTCCGCCGCCCCCGGCGCGGGAATTCGCTTGAGAAGAAAGCCGCCAATGGGAGCGGGGTGCGGCTCCCCAGAAGTCCCGCACACATGGACAAAGACCCCAACGACCAATCGATGCCCGACCTCGTCCGGTCGATCACGACCGACGTAGCCACGTTGGTGAAGAAGGAAGTCGAGCTGGCGCGGATCGAGATCGTCGAGGCGGTCAACGCCCGCCTGAAGGCGGCGGGTGCCATCGCGTTTGCCGCGCTCCTGGCGCTGTTCGTCCTGGCCTTCCTGGGTCTGGCGGCCTCCACCGCGCTCGACGAGGTGCTGGCGCCATGGGCATCGAGGCTCGTGGTCGCCGGGGGGTTTCTGGTCATCGCGGTTGTCGCGGTGTGGTTTGCAATGCGGCTGTTGAAGAGTCCGGTCGCTCCGGAGACGAAGCGGACGCTACGGGAGGATGCGGAATGGGCCAAAGCGCAGACCAAACAGTAAGACACATCGAGGAGACAAGAGACCGGCTCGGGACGGAGCTCCAGGAGTTCGAGGACCGCCTTCGGGACCGGGTGAGCAGCGGGCGCCGCCTGGCGCTCCCCATCGCAGGAACAGTGTTCGCTATCGGAGCGGCCGTGCTGGTCGCCCGAGGCGTACGGCGGCGGGCGAAAGCGAGAGCGGCCGCCCAGAAGTTCCCGGCCAGGATCATGGGCCGGGTGCTGCCGGGCCGCGTGAGTACGCGGAGATCGAAGAAGTCGGACGACGAGCGGTGGAAGCTGTGGGCGATCGCCGCGGGTGGGGTCTGGACGGCGGTTCGACTTGCCGAGCTCCGACAGCTGCGGCGCCTGAACCGAACCCTGGTCGTGCGCTAAGCCGGCTTAGCCGGCGGCCCTGACGATCTCGTCCGAGAGATCGGAGTACTTCGAGAGCGTCTCCACGCGCTCGTGCTTGAAACGCTGGACGAACGCGTCGTACTCGTCGAGCCGCCCCTGACGTTCGTAGAGCCGCCGGGGCTGCAGCAGCTCGGGATCGTCGATGCCAGGGACGTCGTCAGCTACCTCGTAGCCGAACTCCGGATCGCCGGTCCACTTGATGGTCTGCTCGGCGATGGCCTTCACGATCGCGGAGGAGTGCGGGATTTTCACCTTCTTCGACCGCTCGTCGTCCTCTCGCCCGCCGACTCTTCCCGTGTTTAGGAGAAAGACCTCCATCGGATGGGAGTCCAGCAGCTCCAGGAAGCGGTTCCCCTGGAGCCCGTGTCGGAGTGGGAAGAACGGGTTCGTCCCCGGAACACGCAGGAACTTGCCCTCCTCCGCCTTTCCGCCCGCGGACGTGCCGGTGGTCTCTCCGAGCATGAAGTAGGTGGCGGCCTGAACCTGCGACAGGCGAGCGACCGCCGGGACGATGTTCTCGTTCCAATTTAGGATCAGGAGATAGTCCACGCGGTCGAGGTCTCGGGCGTCCTTGAAATCACCGAGGTCGGCTAGGGAGAACACCGCCCGACCGTTCTTCGTGTAGGAGGTCTCGAAGAAGTTCACCTTTCCGTTTTCGTCCTGGTAGACGTTCTCGAGGTATGACCCCCGGCTGGTGACGGCCCGGTAGATGTTCGGTTCGAAGTCGGGGTCGAGTGAGAACGTCTTGGCGAAGCAGCCGTTCTCGCTGCCGTAGACCTTTCCGCCGGGCATGAGCGCGATGAAATCGTCTTGCACGGGGAGCGAATTGTTCTGCGTGGTGAACGTCGTGGTGGTCTTGCCAGTGCCGGAGAGCCCGATAATCAGGAAAACTTTTTCGTCGCCGTTGGCTGGAACGGACTTGCACCCGGCATGGAGGGCGAGACCTCCACGGTCGTAGATGATGCGGTTCCACATCCGAAGGCCACTCTTCTTCGACTCGCCGAAGTAGTCCGAACCGATCACCCGAGTGACCCCGTTCTCCAGGTCCACCGCGATGCAGCGGTCATCCGGATACCCGGACGCCATCAGCGACGGCGTGTAGATCACGTGCACTTCGGGCTCGCCGCTCTCTCGGGCGTAATACAGCTTCTGCTGCATGCCGGCGATGTTCGCTCCGGCCTTCTCGATGGTCAGTCGGGCAGGCGTCCGAAAGTCCTCGACGTTGCCGATGTACCCGTCGATGACGAGCATCTCCTGTTCGGCGATGTGGTCGTCCTGCATTTTGGCCAGCCGCTCGTAGTCGGCGCGGCTCATGGTCTTTCCGTCCGTGACTCCGGCGTCATCGGTGACGATGAACGTTGAACCCGAGCTGCGAGACGTTACCTTCGTCTGGACATTGACGTTGTCGAATTCGGTGATCCGGCAGTTCGGCATCTCCTCGGTGAGCCGCCGGAGCTCTTCGGGCGTTGGATTGTCGAAAACACGCTTTGCGCGCACCACATCCACCTCTTGTTGGCAATTGGGAGACGGCGATTCTAGCCGACGCGTGCGCCCCAAGCGCGATTCCGCTCACTACAATCTCCAATCCGAATGCCCCGGTTGAAAACCCTGTTCGCCAGACGTCCGTTTCCGCTGCATCCCTTGTTGTTCGCGGCGTTTCCGGTGCTCAACTTGTGGGCGAGCAACATCGAGGAGGACGTGGGGTTCCGCGACGTCGCTTGGCCGCTCGTTATTTCGGTTGGCGCTGCGGCAGTTCTCACCCTCGTCCTGACGCCCCTGTTGCGGAGCGCGCGAAAGGCCGGCCTCGCGACGACGGCAGTGGTGTTCCTGTTCTTTGCCTATGGCGCGATCTTCCGCCCCATCGAGGGCTGGACCGTGGGCGGTGTGACGATTGGCCGGCGCGAGCTCGTGCTTGCGGTGTGGGTTGCCGTCGCCATCGGCGCGGTTTTCCTGGCGGCTCGCGCGCGGAAGTACGTTCCGGAGATCACCAAGGGGCTGAATGTGATCGGGGCGGCGCTGGTGCTGCTCAACGCGGGGCAGATCGGCTACTACAACTTCAGAAGCACCGAGCCAACACGCGGGATCGACGTTCCGCGTGAGCTCCAAAATCGGCCTCCACTGGCCCCGACGGTTCGAAAGCCCGACATCTATTTCTTCATTTTCGACACGTACGCCGGCGAGAAGGTTTTCAGGGAGCAGTTCGGGTTCAGCAACCGCCCCTTCCTCGACTTCCTGGAGCGCAAGGGTTTCTACGTTGCGAACCGAAGCACCGCGAACTACCCGCGCACGCTGCTGTCTCTGGCCTCCGAGCTCAACATGCGCTACCTGGACTTCCTCACGCCACGCATGGGGGAGAACACCGGCGACACCGCTCCGCTCAAGGACATGCTGCAGCGGCACGCGGTCGGGAAGTACCTCAAAGACCTCGACTACACGTACGTACACCTGGGTTCGTGGTGGGGTCCGACGGCGAGGAGCCCACTGGCGGACATCAACATCAAGTTCAAGGGGCTCTCGGAAGTGGCCCAGAACATTCTGGAAGGAACCGCGCTGTCGCAGATCACCGGAGAGAGCTTCCGCAAACGCGAATATTCACGAGCCTGGTTCAACTTTCGCGCCCTCGAGGAGACGGCCCGCAAGGTGGATAGCCCGAAGTTCGTGTTCGCTCACTTCCTGGTTCCGCACGGTCCCTTTGTCCTGGATCGAAATGGACGGTACGTCTCACTGGACGTTCAATCGACGCGAACGCGGGAGCGCAACTACCTGGAGCAGGTCATGTGGCTCAACAAGAAGCTCACGGAGTTCGTGAACCGGCGGCTGGCCGTTCCGAGGAAGCAGCGTCCGGTGATCATCCTGCAATCGGACGAGGGACCCTACGAGGGCGAACCGACGAGGTGGAGTGAGAGGCCTCGGCTGAAGATCCTCTACCGGAAATTCTTCAACCTGAACGCGATGTACCTGCCCGGCGTGAACCTGAAGAGAGCGGGGCTCTACCCAACGATCAGCAACGTGAACACCTTCCGGCTGCTCTTCAATCTGTACTTCGAGGCGGGGCTGCCGCTTCTTCGGGATGAGAATTTCGCGTTCGCCGACCTGAAGAAGCACCTCTACCGCTTTATCCGGACGACACCTCTGATCCGGAACGGGCAGTCTCAGCCGCTTCGGGCTACCGCTGCTCCACCGTGAAGTAAAGCCGGACCTCCGTTCGGTACTCCACGATTCGAGCGCCCTCGACGCGCGTGCTGGTTGAGAGGACCTCCAGCCTGTTGATCCCCCGGATGGTCTTCGCCGCTTCCTTGAGGGCTTGCCGCGCGGCCTCGCCCCACGACTCTGTGGATACGCCTTCGAGCTCGATGGTGTTGATAACCGGCATCTCGCCCCCTTCCGACCTCGCGAGTACGCTCGGATTATGAGCCCTTTCACGGAAGACGAGCTGACGGGTGCCCTTCGAACCATCCTCGCGGATGACGCTCCCGGACTCCGGGTCGGCCCGGGGGACGACGGAGCGTTGGTCGACTTCGATTCAGCGCTCGAGATCTTGACGGCGGACCTCCTGGTTGAGGACGTCCACTTCACTCTGGATACGACGTCTCCACGAGACCTCGGCTACAAGTCCTTGACCGTGAACGTCAGCGACGTCGCGGCGATGGGTGGCCGTCCTCGGTATGGACTGGTGTCGTTGGCGATACCGGAGCGAATCGAGATGCCATGGGTGATCGAACTCTACGGAGGCCTGCGAGACGCCGCCGCCCGGTACGGGATGGCGGTTGTTGGAGGGGACCTGTCTCGTGCGGACGAAACGGTGATCTCTGTCGCCGTGACCGGGGAGGTGGCGAAGAACAGAGCGGTGACCCGGTCCGGAGCGCGCCCGGGCGATCGAGTGGTGGTGACGGGATCGCTTGGCGGGGCGGCGGGCGGCCTGCGCCTGGTTCAGGCGAACCCGGATGAGGTACGCGAGGCTCTCGGGACCGACGTGGGTCGGTCGTTGCTTCAAGCCTTCGCCCGGCCGGTGGCTCGGGTCGAGGAGGGAGAGACGCTCGCAGCGGCCGGCGCGACGGCGATGATCGACCTCTCCGACGGACTGGCGAAGGACCTGCATCGTCTTTGCCGCGAGAGTGAGGTCGCAGCCCGAGTCCACCTCTCGGCGCTGCCGGTGGCGGGTGGACTGACAGAAGTCGAGAAGTTCCTTGGCGTCGACGCGGTCGAGCTTGCGATGGAGGGCGGAGAGGACTACGAGCTTCTCGCGACGCTGGGACCGGAGGTGCTGCCGCGCGTGGTGGCCAGGATTACGGAACGGTTCGGAACGCCGTTGACCGAGATCGGTGAGATCGTGGATGGCTCCGGAGTCACGGCCGTGCACGCCGACGGAACGGAGCACCCTCTGGAGCCGAAAGGATGGGATCACTTTGGACGCTGAGCGCCACGCGGCTGCGGTTCCGCGGGCACTGACGATCGCCGGTTCAGATTCCGGCGGGGGTGCCGGGATTCAGGCCGACCTGAAGACCTTTGCGGTTCTCGGCGTGTGGGGCATGAGCGCGCTCACCTCGGTCACCGTTCAGAACACGAAGGGCGTGACGGGCGTCGCGGATATACCGCCCGAGGTCGTGGCGAACCAGATCCGGGCCGTGGTTACGGATATTGGTGTGGATGCCGCGAAGACCGGGATGCTGTCCAACACGGAAATCATCGAGGCGGTCGGCGCCGCCGTTGCGGAAGTCGGTGTGCCGAACCTGGTCGTCGATCCGGTCTTCGTTTCGAAACACGGGGACCCGCTCCTTCGGCCGGACGCGGTCGACGCACTCCGGCAACGAATCCTCCCGCTCGCCACGGTGGTGACGCCGAACCTTCCGGAAGCGTCTGGGCTCGCCGGCTTCGACGTGAAGACGAAGGACGACATGATCGAAGCGGCTAAAGCCATTCAGGCTCTGGGTCCAGTCGCGGTTCTGGTCAAGGGCGGCCATCTCAACGAACCGGAGTCCGACGACCTTTTCGTCGAGGGGACGTCCCTGGAGTGGCTGAGCGCCGAGCGAATCGACACCCCCCACACCCACGGAACGGGATGCGTGCTCTCCTCGGCCATCGCGTCGTTTCTCGCTCGGGGTGACGGGCTTTTGGACGCCGTGCGGAAGGGCAAGGAATTCGTCACGCAGGCGATTCGTCACGGCCTTCGGATCGGCGAGGGGATCGGTCCGGTCAGCCCTGGCTGGCGACTCCTGGCCCCGCCAGAGGAGCACGTCGGTCCGGGCGGATCAGAAGAGGGCGTGCTGAGGTAGCGACCGGTTCAGACGGCGCGGGTGACCTTGCCGGCGCGGAGACAGGACGTGCACACGTTCAGCCGGCGCGGGGCACCGTTGACGAGCGCCCGAACCTTCTGAATGTTGGGGTTCCAACGCCGGTTGGACCTCCTGTGTGAGTGCGACACCTTCATGCCGAACCCCGGCGTTTTCCCGCAGATTTCGCAAACCGCTGCCATGGCACCAGCGATGGTAGCAGCGCACTTCAGTCGCTCATTGCCATGGTCGGCGTCGCCGTGATCGCGCCAGGATGAACGCCGCGCCGATGAGCACCGCGGCCCCCGTGACAGCGATGGCCACACGCCCGCCGATCTCTCCCGCCGATGGCGACGATTGACCCGGGCTCGGCGAGACCCGCGGCGAAGGCCGAACCGTCGGGGACGGATCCGGCTCCGTTGTCTGTTCTCCGCCCACGACCCGAACGTCGCGCCCGTTCGTGGTGACGATGTCGACCCCGTCGGTGACCACGGCGCGCAAGGAGTACCGGCCGCCGGCGATGCCGATGGGGATGCGCCCTTCGATGCGCGCGGTCCCGGGCTCCTCCGTGACCTCGGGACTCACAGCGGTCCGTTGGCCGTCGCGTTCCAATACCAGCCGCACCACCGAAAGCTGCGGAACGAACAGCCGCACACTGAACGAACGGCCCGGGCGGAAGCGCTCGGGAGCTCGGAGGATGTATCCGGGACGGATCTGGTCCGGTGCGGGAGGGCCTTGTCGAACTCGTAACCGCTTTCCACCCGTGACCAGCCACGGGCCGGGCGGGCGTCGGCCTCGCGGTGCCCGGATCTCCACATCGCCTTCGACCCGAACTGCCCTCAGTCCGACGGCGGTCCCGATTCGTATCTGAGAGGGGATCGCATAGGGTTGCGGTGAGAGTCCGCCGTAGTAATAACCGAGGATCTCGCGGTACGAAAGGCCCCGCCGCGCCTTCCCGTACGCGCCCCACTGCACCAACCCGACGCCGTGCCCCCAGCCGCGGCCGCGAACCACGAGCGATCGCCCGTTCATCTGCGCTCGGAACCACCGAGATGGAATGGTCTGCGGCAGCCGCGTCCCTGCATCGACCGTCGGATACGCATCTGGTCGGAGGCACGGCGCCCAGTAGTTCACGCTCGACCTGAATTCGTCGGCCTCGAGCCTCTCGATCCCGCCCGGTCCCCTGATGAGAATCGTTTCTCCCCGCCGCCGGACTGCGGCGATAGGGCCGCTCGACCAGTCACCCCCCGCTCGAAGGAACCGGCGAAGGTCGGCGAGTGGAATCCTCACGCGCCACCGCGAGAGCGGCGAAGTCCCGTCGTCGCGTTCGCGCACGGGCCGGAGATACGGAAGCGGGTCGGACCCGAACACCTCATCGTTGCCGTACGTCCGGCCGTTCGAGGTGGAGGAATACACGGTTTCGGCGGGCTCGCCTTCGTAGAGAAGCACCTGACGAGAGGTGGCGAGCACCGCCTTCCGCCATCGATCGCCGTACGGCCCGTGCGACACGGCCATTCCGGCATAGACCTGGCACGCCGTGGTGGCGCAGAGGTCGTACCCGAGAGCGGCCCCCTCGTCCGATCGGCGATCGAGCTGCGCCAGCGCGTACGAACGCGCCGCCACGACCTGCGCCTTCAGCACTTCCATTGGCCATTGTCGAGGCACTTCTGCCAAGCCCTCGAGGTAGCTCTCGAAGGGAAGGACGCCGATCACGAACAGGCTCCCGTCGCGAGCCTTCCCCACCTCGACGGTGCCGGGATACCGCGCCCGAAGGACCGGCTGAACCGGCCGGCGGCATGAGGAGTCGACCTTCGGGTAGCGGCCGAAAACCTCGATGGAGGCGCCGGGAGACGCCACGAACCTGACTCGCGGGAGCCGTCGCGGGGCCGACTGCGCGGGCGTGACGGCCAGAGTCATCGCGACAGCGATTGAGGCGATAGCGGCCCCTGCGACCAGGCGGCGCGGCATGCGATCGAAGCTAGCAGGGGGTCGGGTCACCCCACAGAGCGGATCAGCGCAGAAGTCTTCGGAGTTCGGCGCGAAGTTGTCGTGCGGTGATGGCGCCCGGATGGACCAGCGTTCGCGTCCCCGAGGCGTCGAAGACGACCGTGTGGGGCTGGCCGACCAGGCCGAGGGCGTCACGGATCGCGCCCGGCTGATCGAACACGCTCGGGTACGGCCACCCGAAACGCCGAATGAAATTCTGTGCGGGCACTCGGAGATCGTTGATGTCGACGCCAATGAACTGCACGCGGCCTTCGAGTTCTCGGGCTACACGCGCAAGGTCGGGCGCTTCCTCGAGGCACGGGCCGCACCAGGATCCCCAGATGTTCACGACGACCGGCACCCCACGCAACTGCCCGAGCAAGACACGGAAACGGGCCGGGTCGAATTCCGGAAGCGAGCACGTGGTTCGTGGCAGCAACGGTGCATTGAGACCTTCAGGTGGGATTACTCGCGGGCACGCCGGGGCAGTGGTTCGGCGTTGTGGGGGCGCTTCGGCGCACGTGGTGGCGAGACCGAGGACGACAGTCACCCAAACCGCGATACGGAGTGAGGAACCTGGCGAATCCATGGCTTCATTGTGCGAAAGCAAGCGCGTTCGCGTTCCGAGTCTGCCAAAAACGCGCTGCTATAATCCGCCGAAATTGCCCCCCTACCTGCGGTTTTAGCGTGTCGCGCGCGCTGGATGCACGCTCTTTCGTTCGGGCCATGGAGCTCTTCAGGCATGCTCTGGAGACTCATCGCGATCATCTCAACTCCCTGAACGTGTATCCCGTGCCTGATGGCGACACGGGCACGAACCTTCTGCTGACCCAGCAGGCCGTGACGTCGGCGCTGGAGAGCTCCGCCGCTCGAATGGGGTTCGAACCCGTCACGGCGGCCGTGACGCGCGCGTCACTGATGGGGGCGCGTGGGAACTCGGGGGTCATCCTCTCGCAGGTCCTTCGGGGAGTGTGCGAGGCGGTCGGTCAACGGCGCCGAGTGGGTGGGAGGCAGCTGGCGGCGTCGTTGGAGCACGCGACCCACGAGGCATACCGAGCCGTTACCAAACCCGCCGAAGGGACGATGCTGAGCGTCCTTCGTGATGCAACCGCGGCCGCCATGACTGCGTCCACGAACGACGACAGCGCGACCGTCCTCAACGCTTCACTCGACGCCGCGCGCGCATCGCTGAACCGGACCCGAATGACCAATCCGGCTCTTCGTCAGGCCGGCGTGATCGACGCGGGCGGAAAGGGGGTCGTCCTCCTGTTGGATGCGCTCCTGTCGGCGATGACCGGTGAACCGATGACGGAGCCCGTTGGCTCTCGTGGCCCCGTCGGCACCCAAACCGCGGAGACCTCACTGCGGGTGTCGGAGCTCGAATACGAGGTGCAATACCTCCTCCACGGAGATACGGAAGTGGTGACCGAGCTGCGCGAGGCGCTCGATGCACTTGGCGAATCGGTCGTGGTCGTTGGAGGCGGCGGTTTGTTCAACGTTCACGTTCACACCGACGATCCGAAGTCCGTCATTCACGCCGGTGAACGGCGCGGCGCACTTCACGACGTTTCGGTCGTCCCTCTTCAGGAGCAGGTCGAAGCCTGCCTGGCCGGACAGGCCCGGGCGGTTCGAGTGGCCGAGCAGACCTCGATGGTCGCATTGGCCGACGGGGATGGCGTGGTTCGGGCCCTCGAATCGATGGGAGCGCTGGTAGTGCCTGGCGGTGGGAGACCGTCCCAGCGGGATGTTGTCGCAGCAATCAATACGGCTCCTGCCGACTCGGTCCTGGTACTTCCTGCCTTTCCGGAAGCCGTCCCGGTCGCGGAAGGGGCGGCGTCGGAGTCGTCGAAGCGTTCCGTTGTCGTGCCGACGCGATCCGTCCCGGCCGCGCTCTCGGCAGCAGCAACGTTCAGTCCGGTGGCGGAGGCTGAGGAAAACCTTCGATCGATGAAGGAGGTGCTGACCACGTTGCGGGCGGGCGAGATCTCGCGATCGACCCATGCACGGCCCTCCAGCCGAAACACAGAGAACTGGATCGGCGTCGGTGAAGAGCGACTTCTGTACACGGGGCCGTCACTCGAGGCCGCGGCGGAGGCGGTTATCAGCCACCTTCTTCATTCCGAGGCGGAGTTACTCACCCTCGTGGTGGGGTCGTCAGTACGACGTGACGACGAAGAGGCCGTTGTCGACGCGATCGGTCGTGTCAACCCAAGCCTTCGAATCGAACGAATCGCCGACGGGCCACAGCGCCAAGCGTTCCTGGTTGGGGTGGAGTGAGCGAGCTTTCACTCTCGAGTCGAATACTCCACGTCGATCCACGCCTCGCCAACCGAAAGACGGGCTTCAAGACGAAAGGACCGCCCGCCTATCTGGTGCTCGAGGAGTCGTTGGGTATCCGAACCGTGAGCGACCTGCTCCGACACTACCCACGCGGCTACATCGACCGATCAGCAACGATTCCGATCCGGGACATCCGGATCGGCCAGGACGTCACGGTCATCGGCCGCGTGCATCGCGTTGAAAAACGGTTCACGCGGCAGCGGCGACAGAGCATGGTCACGGTCCGGCTGTACGACGGAACGGGATACCTCGACCTCACTTTCTTCAACCAGCCGTGGACCGCGACCACGTACCGTCAGGGGATGGAGCTGGCCGTTTCAGGACGCGCCGCCAAGTACCGGGGTCATCTCCAGCTGGCAAAGCAAGAGGTTGAGGTCCTCCGGGGTGACGATGACCTGGTCCACATGGGACGGATCACTCCTGTCTATCGAGCCGCGGAGGGGGTGAGCTCCCGGACCATTCGCGAGCTTATCCATCGCGCCCTGCAGGAGCTCGACGACATTCCTGACCCCGTTCCGCCCGACATCGTCGTCGCTGAAGGCCTGGACGATGAGGATGTGGCTCTTCGCTCGATCCACTTCCCCGACGACCCCACCGACCTCGGGAAGGCCCGCGAGCGGCTGAAGTTCGACGAGCTGTTCGTTCTGGAATTGGGTGTGGCCTACCGAAAGCGGCGAATGGAGCGCGGTTCTCGTGGGGTCGCTCACGACGTTGATGGCCAGCTCACCACCGCGTTCGTCGAGGTGCTCCCGTTCGAGCTGACCGGGGCGCAGCGGCGCGCGATCAAGGAAATCAAGGAGGACATGAGCGCGCTTCGGCCGATGAACCGGCTTCTCCAGGGCGATGTGGGATCCGGGAAGACCGCCGTCGCGCTGTACGCGGCGCTCACCGCCATCCAATCGGGTCATCAAGCGACGATCATGGCCCCCACCGAAGTGCTCGCGGCGCAGCACCTTCGAACCGTCGAGACGCTTCTTCGGCCGATGGGCGGAGTCGATTACCTTTCGTCGTTGGCGCCCGCCCAGATGGCAGGGCAGCAAAGCCTCCTCGAGCAGGCTACAGCGGAAGGCGCCGGCGCTTCGCTTCGACACAAGGTGACCTATGGCCTTCTCACCGCGGCCGTCACGGGGAGGGATCGACAGCAGGTCATGGAAGGCATTCGATCGGGCGGGGTCGACCTGGTGATCGGCACCCACGCGCTGGTGCAGGAAGGGGTCGAGTTCGCCGATCTCTCCCTTGCCGTGATCGATGAACAGCACCGGTTCGGCGTTCACCAACGCGTGGCGTTGAAGGAGAAGGGAGCGAAGCCGGACGTTCTCATCATGACGGCCACGCCGATTCCACGAACGCTCTCGCTCACCTATTACGGCGATCTCGATGTTTCCGTGCTGGACGAGATGCCGCCCGGACGCCAGCCGGTCGCCACGCAGGTGGCTCGCACCGCCGCCGAGCGCCGTGCCGCGTACGACCTGGTTCGAGACGAGGTTCGGGCAGGCCGACAAGCCTTTGTGGTGTGCGCCGCCATCGACGAAGGGAACCGACTCGAGGTACGGGCCGCGGAGAAGGAAGCGGAACGGCTGGCCAAGGAGGTCTTTCCCGACCTTCGGATCGCCCTTCTCCACGGCCGGCTCCGGCCGTCGGAGAAGGAAGACGTCATGGCGTCGTTCCGCGCCGGGAACGCCGACGTGTTGATCTCGACGACCGTCATAGAAGTCGGTGTCGACGTCCCGAACGCCACCGTCATGTTGGTGGAGAACGCGGAACGATTCGGCCTCGCCCAGCTGCACCAGCTTCGAGGACGGATTGGACGCGGCGCCGTCAGCTCGTTCTGCGTCCTATTCGACGAGAGCGCGCCCGAGAACGAAGACGCGAAGGCGCGGCTGGAGGCGATGGTCCGGACCACCGACGGGTTCGAGCTCGCCGATGAGGATCTCCGGCTCCGAGGAGAGGGGACGCTGTTCGACATCCGGCAGTCCGGTCTTCCCGATCTGAAGCTGGCGCGGCTCGCGGAGGACTTCGAGCTCGTTCGCCGGGCCCGCGCGCGAGCGTTCGGGGTGATCGCCGGGGACCCCACCCTGGCCAAGCATCTCGAACTCCTCGAGTTACTCCGCTCGACCTTCAGGGGCAAGGCCATCGAGTGGTTGTTCCACAGCTAGCCTGAGGATGTGATCCAGAGACCGACGGCAAAAACCTCGAAGCATCCAATCTTCGCGCGGATCTACGATCCGTTACTGGCTCGACCCGCCGAGCGATGGGAGGGCCGTTATCGCTCGGAGCAGTGCGGAGGCGCCGAAGGCCTGGTTCTCGAGATCGGGGCCGGAACGGGGATGAACTTCCCCCACTACTCCGACGTGTCGACGGTCGTTGCTGTCGAGCCCGAGCCGCACATGCTGGAGCAAGCGAAACAACGCGCGGCGGGCGACCCCGCTCCGATCGTGCTCCTTCGTGCCTCGGCGGAGTGTCTTCCTTTCCCCGATGGAACCTTCGACACGGTCGTGTCGTCGCTGGTCCTCTGCACCGTGCCCGACGAGCGGCAAGCCATCAGGGAGGTCCGGCGCGTCCTCAAGCCGCAGAGCCCTTTGCGGTTCTACGAGCACGTGCGGGCGAAGAGCGACCGCGCCGCCCGGTGGCAGGACCGGCTCGAGCGGCCGTGGGGGTTCTTCGGAGGCGGATGCCACCCGAATCGCGACACCGTCGGAGCCCTCGTGGAGGAGGGCTTCACGGTTCGGTTTCGGAGCTTCGAGCCACCGGTTCCGGGTGGGTGGTTTCTCCCGCATGTCATCGGGGAGGCGCGGGTCAAAGGCGAACGACCGGAGGCGACGTCAAGCCGATGAGAGTGGTGGCCGGGTCGGCGAAGGGGACCCGGCTCGCTCCGGTCCCCGCGGGGACGCGGCCGGTCTCGGATCGCGCGCGCGAAGGCCTCTTTTCCAGCCTCGGAGCTGCCGTCGAAGGGGCGCGAGTGCTGGACCTGTACGCCGGAACCGGCGCCATGGGGATCGAGGCCCTGTCCCGGGGCGCGGCGAGCGCGATGTTTGTGGACTCGGCCCCCGCTGCCGCCAAGACGATCGCGGAGAACCTCCGCCGGACTCGTCTGTTGGGAAGGGCGGAGGTTCGCCGACTCGACGTGCTCCGCGGGCTTCGACAGAGGCCGGGCCAGTTCGACCTCGTGCTGGCCGACCCGCCCTACAAGCTCGGGCAAGCGGATCTCGACGCGCTGGTCGCAGCCCTTCGCGAATCGGGCACGGTTGCGGCCGGTGGCCGGGTCGCCCTGACCCGGCGCCGGGGGTCTTACATACCTGTAATTCCAGTAGACTGGCACCTGACCAAGCAGCTCACCTACGGCGACGCGCTGGTCCTGGTGTTCCGGGCCCCTTGAACAAGGAGGACTTCGAGGTGGGGGCGGCCCTCTGTCCTGGGACGTTCGATCCCGTCACGCACGGCCATATCGACATCTTTCGGCGGGCCAGCGCCTGCTTCGACTCGCTGGTCGTGGCCGTCCTGGACAACCCCGGGAAGGACCCGCTGTTCACCGTGGACGAACGCCTGGCGATGCTGAAAGAGGCCGTGGCCGACCTGCCGAACGTGGAGGTCGATTCCTTTTCGGGGCTGCTGGTCGACTATGCGAAGGATCGAGGGATCAACGTGGTGGTGAAGGGACTTCGGGCCGTCACCGACTTCGACTACGAACTGCAGATGGCCCAGATGAACCGGGAGATGGCGGACGTCGAGACCTTCTTCGTCCCGACCAGCCCTCAGTGGTCGTACCTCTCATCGTCGCTGATCAAGGAGGTCGTGCGGTTCGGCGGAGACGTCTCGCGGCTGGTTCCGCCGTTCGTTCGGGACCGTCTGGAAGAGAAGCTTACGGTCGGGGAGTGAGCCGCCGCCAATGGACATCGTGACGAGACTTCAGCAAATCCAGGAGCTTGTGGAGCAGGCACGCTCCATGCCGCTGTCGTCGAGCGCCATGGTGAATCGTGAAGAGCTGCTCGAACTGATCGAAGCCGCCAGGACGAATCTCCCCGAGGAGATCAGGCAGGCGCGGTGGGTCGTGAAGGACCGCGAGGAGCTCCTGTCGAAGGCGCGGAGAGACGGCGAAGCGATCGTCGACGAGGCGATGGCGGAGCAGGGCCGGCTCGTATCGCAGCAGGACGTGGTGCGGGCGGCACACGGTGAGGCCGATCGGATCGTGGCCGAGGCCAGGGAGCAGGCCCGGCAACTTCGGCTCGAGGCCGAGGACTACATCGACGGCAAGCTCGCAGAGTACGAAGCGATCCTGAAGCGAGCCGCCGAAGAGCTGGAGCGCTCGCTCGGTCAGATCCGCCGAGGGCGGGAGAAGCTCCGGGGAATGTCGTCCTCGGTGATCGACTTGAACGAGGTGGAGCAACAGGCATGAGGGACGTCGACGTACGGGATTTGTTGGAGCATCCGGGGGCGTCGAGAACGCTGCGCGTCTCTGAAGGCCTCCCGAATCTCGCCACCGAGCTCGCCAGCGTTCCGGACAACCGCGCCATCGGGGCGGAGTTCCTCCTGGAGAGCGTGGTGGACGGCGTGCTGGTGACCGGCTCGGTCTCCGGCGAGATGACGCTCACGTGCGCCCGGTGCCTGAAGACCTTCGAGGCCGGCTTCGATCTCCGGGTTCACGAGCTGTTCTCGCCAGAGGCAACCGAAGAGGACGACGAGTACCCCGTGATCGAGGGATTCGTGGACCTCGAGCCGATGATCCGTGACGCGGTCGTCCCGGCCATGCCGTTCGCCCCGCTGTGTCGCCCGGACTGCCAGGGACTGTGCGAGCGGTGCGGCGGCGACCGCAACTTCGGTGAATGCGCGTGTCCGCCCGAGATGGATTCACGATGGGCGCCGCTGGCGAGCCTGCGGCTTCCGGATGACGACGGTCCTGCGATACCGGCGCCGCCGGCGTAACAACGGACGAGGACGTTTGACCCTTCGACAAAGGAGCCATCAACATGCCGGTCCCCAAACGAAAGATGACGAAATCCAAGGGCAAGCAACGCGCGGCACATTGGAAGTCGACACCGCCCACGTACGCAGAGTGTCCTCAGTGCCACCAGCCGAAGCTCCCGCATCGGGTGTGCGAAAACTGCGGGTACTACGGCGGACGGCAGGTAGTCGAGGTCGAGTAGCCGAGGCGGACGCGATCTTGCCGCGAAAGACCACCGAGCTCGAGCGAGCGCTCGGGATTCGATTTCGAAGCGATGAGCTGCGCCGGGCCGCGCTCACCCACCGTTCGTACGCGTTCGAGCGGGGATCGACCTCGACCAACGAACGACTGGAGTTTCTGGGAGACGCGGTTCTCGGCCTGGTCATCACCGACGTGGCGTTTCACGCGTTCCCCGACCTCTCGGAAGGAGAGCTCGCCAAGCTCCGTGCAGCGGTGGTGAACATGACCACGCTCGCCGACGTCGCGCGCGAGTTGGGGCTCGGCCCGGCCCTCCTCCTCGGACGCGGCGAGGAGCAATCGGGAGGACGCGACAAGGCCAGCATCCTCGCCGACGCGCTCGAGGGGGTCCTCGGTGCGGTTTACCTCGACAAGGGGTTGAACAAGACGTCCGATCTGATCCGGCGGCTGTTTTGGCCGCGAATGCTGGCGTGGGTTCGGGGAGAGGGGGCCCGGGACTACAAGACCATCCTGCAGGAGCTGGCGGCGCAGGACGTGGGACGGCTCCCCGAGTACCGGGTGGAAGAGCGCGGGCCCGACCACGAAAAGGAGTTCACCGCGCGTGTGTTCCTGGGTGGGCGCGAGTTCGGTGTCGGCAGCGGGCGATCGAAGAAGGAAGCAGAGCAGCGGGCCGCTCGCGAGGCGTACCGCCGTGCGACGGCAGAGTCGGAAAGGGCAACCGGTGAGCTCGCCAAAGGGCGCTGAAAAGATGGAGCTTCCCGAAGTCGAGGTGATGCGGCGCGACCTGGAAAAGGAGGTCGTGGGGAAGCGTATCGCCGGAGTAGAGGTCAGGCCGCACCGAAACGCCATGCGGGTCATCCGGCGCCACTCGCGACGCAAGGAGTTCGAGGACCGCCTGACCGGCAAGAAGATCAGCAGGATCGACCGAAAGGGGAAGTACCTCCTGCTTTATCTAGAGGACGGCGATGTCCTGGTCGTCCACTTCGGGATGTCGGGACAGCTGCTTCGCGGAACGAAGCGGCAGCCGCTCCCGCCCCACACCCATGTGGTGTTCGAGCTCTCGCAGGGCGGCGATCTTCGGTACGTCGACCCACGGACCTTCGGGGAAATGTTCGTGACGAAGACCGACGAGCTCGGGAAGATCAGGGAACTCGACCACGTGGCGATCGATCCTCTGGAGGACACGTTCACGTGGCAAGAGTTCTCCGGCGAACTGGCGCGAAGAGCCGTGAAGCTCAAGTCGTTGCTGATGGATCAGAAATTCGTGTCGGGCCTCGGCAACATCTATTCAGACGAGGTGTTGTTCGCCGCGGGGCTGCGGCAAGACCGTGGGTCGGAGTCGCTTTCGTCACAGGAGGTGCGGCGTCTCTACCGTGCGATGCGTGAGGTCGTGCAGGACGCCATTCGGTTCAGGGGCACAACGCTGGACGACGAGGCATACGTCGATCTGTTCGGCAAGCCGGGCGAGTTCCAGAGCGAGCTCAAGGTGTACGGGAGAAGGGGTCAGCCATGCCGGCGGTGCCGAACGCCTATTGAAGCCGTGAAGGTCAACGGCAGAACGAGCTACTTCTGTCCGCAGTGCCAGAGCTAGTCGAGTAGTTGAGGTGGGTATCCTTCTGTCGCCATGCCCGTTGAGTCCCGGCGCAAGACCTTCCCAAGCCTGATCGTCCTGGTTGCCCTTCTGGGGGGGTTCCTCGTTGTTGCCCGTGCCGCGCCGGCGTCGGCGGACCTGGCTTCGTTGAAGGGGGCGTGCACCCAAAAGGACGCCGTGGACAACGACACGGCGAACGGTACGACCCTTCCCTATACGTTCTGCGACGACGGCGTCCCTCCAACCGGAGGAACCGAGCCAAACGAAGGCGCCGTCAGCGCGGTCCCGGTTCCCGCCAAGTACAAGGGATACATCGGCCTGCCCGCGAAGGCGTCTGACGCCGCAACGATGCCGGGAGCAGACAGCAACGGCGACATTGCCCTCGACGTCGACGTGTCCCTGCCCGACCCAACTCTAAATCCACCGCCCTCGAAGGGCTATCCGCTCATCGTCTTGATGCACGGTTGCTGTGCGGGGAACAAGACCGGTTGGGAAGCCCAGACCATCGACACGGGCGGCGAGAAATGGCACTACAGCAACGCCTGGTTCGCCGCGCGTGGCTATGTGGTCTTGACGTACACGGCGAGGGGCTTCGTGAACGGACAGAACCGGGGCTCCACCGGAGAGACGCAACTGGACTCGCGGCTCTTCGAGATCAACGACTACCAGCACCTGGCGGGATTGCTCGCGGACGACCCCTTCTTCAATGTGAACCCTCGCCGCGTGGTCGTGAGCGGCGGGTCGTACGGAGGCGGGTTCTCCTGGCTCGCCATGACCGACCCCGATTGGAAGAGTCCGGGTGGGAAGGTCATGCGCCTTGCCGCTGCCGCGCCCAAGTATGGGTGGACCGACCTGGTCTATTCGCTCGTTCCAACGGGAACCCATAAGCGCGACGCGCTGCCAGCGACCGACGGGAGCGACTCCCACAGTCCGCTCGGATTTCCCAAGAAATCCATCGTTGCCGCCCTGTACGCGAGCGGAAAGACCGGCATCCCGCCGGGCGGCAACCACACCACGTTCCCGGAGTACATCGATGAGGGCGCGGCGTGTCTGGAATCGACAGACCCATACGAATCGAACCCAGTCTGCGCGCGAACCATCGAGGAGACGCTTCCGTCATTCATCAACGACCGGTCCGCTTACTACCAGAACCGGTTCTTCCTGCGGCTGGCCAGAGGCCTGACCAGGCCCGTCCCGGTCTTCAGCGCGAGCACCTTCACCGATCCGCTGTTCACGCCGGTCGAGAACCGTCGCATGGTCGAGCGGTTGAAGAGGACCCTTCGGGGCTACCCCGTTCAGGAGGACTACGGCGACTATCAGCACTTCGTCCAAAACAAGGCGAAGGAATGGGGGGACGTCTGTGGCAACGACCGCCATGTGTGCCGGTACTCCGACTACCCGAATGGCAATCTGAACGCCGCGCCCACTGACCGAAAGCGGTTGGGCGTCACCACGCGCTTGAACAGGTTCATCGACCACTACGCCAAGCCGCCGGGAAACCCGAGCGCACCGAAGCCGGGGTTCAACGTGCGAGCCTCGCTCCAGATATGTCCGGAGAACGCGAGCGCTTCGTATCCGGCTGACGAGCCAGGGCCGCGATTCGTCGCCTCGAGCTTCGGGAGGCTGGCGCGGAACACGCTGTCGGTCGTCGCGACCGACTCGCGGGCGACGACCAGCGACGCGGGACCGGGGCAGGAACCGCACGCACTGCGCTCCGATCCCGTGGAAAACCAGGTGAGCAACGGTGGTAGGTGCCCCGTTGAAACGTCGCCGCCCGGAGCAGGTGTCGCTGCGTACGAGTCCAACGCGCTGAGGAGGAACTTCACGATGATCGGACGGACCAGGGTCGTCGTTCCGCACACGGGCACGGGGAGCGGAATCCAGCTGAACGCGCGTCTGTACGACGTGTTCCCGGACGGCAAGGCCGTGATGGTCGATCGGGGTGTACGACGCGTGGCTTCAGCGAACGCGACGACGATCTTCGACCTCAACGGCAACGGCTGGCTGTTTCCGGAGGGACATCGGATTCGGATCGAGCTGGCGCAAGACGATGACCCCTACATGAAGCAGTCGACGCAGCCGTCGTCGCTCACTCTATCCGGGATGACTCTCCGGATACCGGTTCGTGAGGCAACCGCAAGGGTCAACGCCACGGCGGCGACCTAGAGAGATCCGGCGGCTCGTTCAACCGTCTGGCCGGCACCTGGACCTGAATTGGCGAAGCGCGTTCATGTCTTCATCCACGGAGACGTCCAGGGCGTTAACTTCCGCTGGTACTGCAGCAAGGAAGCGTCGTCGCGAGTGGTCGGAGGGTTCGTTCGGAATCTTCCCGACGGAAGAGTTGAGGCCGCGTTCGAGGGTGATGCGGAAAGCGTCGACGCGATGGTGGAGTGGTGTCGCCACGGGCCGCCGTCGGCGCGGGTCCGCGGAGTCGAGGTGTCTGAGGAACCGCCCACCGGAGAGACGGACTTCACGATCACGCGCTGAGGTCCGCGGCGCGGCGCCGCCGCGAAATGTCGTGATCTCCCAGAATCCGTCCAGTGCCCGGTTAGCATTTTGCCCCAAGGTGTTTCTTCGTTCGCTCTCCCTGCGCGGCTTCAAGTCGTTCGGCGACAAGACGACGCTCGAGTTCACCTCAGGGATCAGCGTCATCGTCGGACCGAACGGCTCGGGGAAGTCCAACGTCGTCGATGCCATCTCATGGGTGCTCGGCGAACAGGGTCCGCGTGCGCTCCGCGGGACCAGCATGGGAGATGTCATCTTCGCGGGAAGTCCGGCTCGACCGGCGCTTGGCATGGCCGAAGTGAAGCTGGTCATCGACAACGGCACCGGCAAGATCCCCATCCCGGCGTCGGAGCTGGAGATCAGCCGCGCGGTGTATCGCTCGGGCGAAAGTGAGTACCGCTTGGCCGGGAGACCGTGCCGGCTGCTCGATATTCAGGAGGTCCTGTCCGATTCGGGAGTGGGACGTGCGCTGCACACGATCGTCGGGCAGGGCCAGCTCGACGCGGTCCTGTGGGCGCGCCCGGAGGAGCGCCGGCAGTTCATCGAGGAAGCCGCGGGCATCGCCAAGCATCGACGGCGGCGAGACCGGGCCGAGCGAAAGCTCGCCGGGCTGGAGCAGGATCTGGTTCGACTTCAAGATCTGGCAACAGAACTGCGGCGGCAGCTCAAGCCACTCAAACAACAGGCGGACCTGGCCCGGCGTCACGAATCGCTCTCCACCGAGGCGGCTGAGGTCGCCGCGAAGCTGGCGGCCGCCAGGCTTCGGGAGCTCTACGCGGAGCGCGACCGGCGTCTTCCGGCATGGGAAGCGGTAGCGGCCAGGCAGCAGGAGATGAGGGAGCGCCTCGCACAGCTGGACAACGAGCTTGCCCGGTTGGACGGCGAGCGTGCAGTGGCCGAATCAGCAGAACGTCGTGCCGAGGAGTTGTATCTCGCGGCGGTCGCCGCACGCACCGACGCCGAGTCTCGCCTTCGCTCGGCCATTCGGCGGGAAGGAGAGGCCAGGGAGCGGGCAGGAACCTCAGGGAACCGTACGGCGCGGCTCTTCGCCCTGGAGGAGGAGCTCGAACGCACGGAACAAAGCCTGGCCACGGTCCGACAGGTGTTCGAGGAGAAAGAGTCGGCCCTTCGAGCGGTGGAAGAGGCCGCGGCCGAAGAACGTTCCGCCCAGCTCTCCGCGCTCCGGACTCGGCTCACCGATCTGGAGCAGAGAGCCGAGCATTTGGAAGCGGAGATCGAGCGGCTCGACGCGAAGGAAACACCGTTCGCTGCCGAAGAGTCGGAGCTCGCGAAGCGTGACACCGAACTGGCCGGAGAGCTCGCCGAGCTGGAGGTCAGGGAGCGCGGGCTCCTCGCGCGGGCGGAGCTGCTCGAGGCGCGACGAAAGGAGCTCACCGAAACGCCGGGGACAGTGTTCCTCGGGCGAACCAGGCGCCAAGCCATCGGGTTACTCAGGGATCTGATCTCGGTACCGCAGCATCTCGAAGAAGCGCTTCGGGCCGCGCTCGGGCCGGCCGGTGACGCCGTCGTCTACGCCGACCATGACGATCTTCTGGCCGATGCCGAGAGCGATTCGGTGGGCAGCGTCGTGCTAATGGCAGGCGATCCAGGCGAAGCGTCGTCGCCGGACCGCGGCGGCCCGAGGAACGTGGGCGAGCGCCTGCTGGACCACGTGACGCCCGACCCGCGAGTTCGCCGTCTGGTGTCCGCGCTCCTGGCGAACGTCTTCCTTGCGGGGGATCTTCGCGAAGCCGTCACGCGCCGGCACGCCCATCCCTGGGCTCAATTCGTCACGTCGAGGGGCTTCGTCCTCGGTGAGACGTTCGTCCGGACGCCTGCAGCGCCCGACCGGTGGCTCGAGGAGGTGGCAACGGAGCAGGCTTCGGTCGAGCGCCAGCTCGCCTCGGTGCGAGAGCGAACGGCCGAAGCCGCGCGCGTTCGGGCGGGGGTCACGGCTCGCATGGAGACTGTGAAGCGAGAGTTGGAACAGACCGACGTCGCGATCACGGCCGCAGCGGACCACAAGGCCGACACGGAGCGGGAGCTCGCATCACTCCGCAGCGAGGAGCAGTTGCTCTCCGAGCGTCTCGGTTCGACTCGGCCCTCTCCGATTGACCTTCGCGTCGAGGTCGAAGCGCTTCATCGGGACCGGTCCCGGTTGGACGTGGCCGTTCAGAGGCTTCGGAACGAGATCGCCACACTCGCCGCAGAAGACCCCGACGCGCTTCTCGAGTCCATTCGGGGCGCGCAAGCCGAGCGGGGGAGCGCGGAAGAGCTTCTTCGAAACGCCGAAGGGAACCTGGCCGGAGCCGAGGCCGCTCGTCGGGCGGCGACCGAAGCGCTTCGAAACATTCAGGCCGAACAGGACCGGATGAACCGCGAATGGCGTCAGGAAGCGGCCACGGCGGAACGCCTTCGCCAGGAACACGAAGAGGATGACCGGGCCAGGCGCGATCTCGAGGTGCGAATCGCCGAGGCCGAGCGGATTCTCCGTGAAGGGCATGCCGCCGACCCCGGTGAAGTGGTGGCCTCACTTTCCGGGGACGATTCCGTCGACGCTCTCCAGCGACGGGCGGACGTGGTCGCCCGCCGGCTCAATTTGCTGGGACGGGTCAACATGCTCGCGCTCGGTGAGCTGGACTCCCTCCAGGAACGACACGATTTTCTGACCCGCGAGCTCGAGGACGTCAAGGCGGCTCGTCGGGATCTCCAACAGGTGATTCGGGAGATCGACGGCCGCATCGCGGAGATCTTCCACACGGCGTTCGCCGATGTCTCGCGGGAGTTCTCGTCGCTCTTCTCCACGATGTTCCCCGATGGGGAGGGTCGTCTGACCCTTCTCGATCCCGATGCGCCGCTGACCTCCGGCGTGGAGATCGAGGCGCGGCCCGGACGCGGTCGCGTCAAGCGGCTCTCGCTTCTCTCAGGTGGCGAGCGAGCGCTGGCATCACTGGCCTTCCTGTTCGCGATCTTCCGCGCGCGACCCAGCCCGTTCTACGTTCTCGACGAGGTGGAGGCGGCGCTGGACGACGTCAACCTTCATCGCTTCCTGGAGGTGCTCCGTGAGTTCGCCAGGGACTCGCAGATTCTGGTGGTGACTCATCAGAAGCGAACGATGGAGATCGCCGATGTCCTGTACGGCGTGTCGATGAGGAACGACGGCGCGTCACGGGTAATCTCTCAGCGGCTCGCCGTCGAGGCCGGGGTCCGCTAGCGCTTCCCGACCTCCTTCATCAGCACCTTCCACGCCACGAAAGGAGTGCGTATCGCGACCGTCATCGGTATCGCCATAGCCGTCGCGGTTCTGGTGGTCGTCATTGCAGCGGCGATAGCGACACGTCGACGAGGTGCTTCACCCCGTGCCACCGAAGCTGCCGTGTCCGGGGAGGCACCGGCGCCGACCCTGCCGCAAGCTCTCGAGCGCCCTCGCGCAGCTCCGGCCCCAACCGGCTTGGGCGAGCGAATTCGGTCCGTCTTTCGCGGCAGAGAGGTCTCGGCCGATACGTGGCAGGGACTCGAGGACGCCCTCGTCAGAGCCGACGTCGGCCCGCAGGCGGCACGGGACATCGTTGCGCGCGTCCGGTTGCGATACCAACCTGAAAACGACCCTCTCGAGGTCGTATCCGAAGAGATCGCCCGGACGTTCCAGAACGACGAGCCCTGGTCGACCCCACAGGGTTCACCGGCGGTCGTAATGGTGGTGGGCGTCAACGGAACGGGGAAGACAACCACGATCGGAAAGCTCGCTCAGGCGATTCGAAGGGAGGGGCGCACCGTAAGCCTTGCGAACAGCGACACCTTCCGCGCGGCCGCGGCGGAGCAGCTCACGACGTGGGCCGACCGTGCGGGAGCGCATCTCGTTGCTCAGGCGAGGGGAGCGGACCCCGGAGCGGTGGCCTTCGACGCGGTGCAGGCGGCGAAAGCGCGAGACGCCGACGTCCTCATCGTCGACACGGCCGGGCGGCTCCACACTCGCCAGCCGCTCATGGAGGAGCTGGCGAAGGTGAAACGGGTCCTTGAGAAAGCCGGAGGAAGAGTCGACGAGGTCCTGCTCGTGCTCGACGCGACCACCGGTCAGAACGGCATCGCCCAGGCCCGCGGGTTCATGGAGGCGGTCGACGTCACCGGCGTGGTGCTGGCAAAGATGGACGGGACGGCCCGAGGTGGCGTGGTGCTGTCCGTTCGGGAGGAGCTCGGTGTGCCCGTTAAGCTCATCGGGACGGGGGAGGGCATCGACGACCTCGAACCGTTCGACGCTGCGGCCTTCGCACGCCGCCTGGTGAGCTGAGGCCACACCGTGGAGGCGCCTCCGCGCCCGACCCGAGAGGAGCTCGAGGCGGCCCGCGGCCGGACCATTCCTGATGTCATCGCTCCGCGGCTCCGCGTCCTCTTCGTCGGCATTAATCCGAGTCTGTATTCGGCTGCCGTTGGGCACCATTTCGCCCGGCCGGGGAATAGGTTCTGGAAGGCGCTGCATCTCTCCGCGTTCACTCCAAGGCTGCTCTCGCCGTTCGAGGATCACGACTTGCTCGCCAACGGCCTTGGCGTCACGAACATCGTGTCGAGAGCGACCGCCGCGGCCGACGAGCTCGGGGTGGAGGAGCTTCGCGCCGGAGCGCGCACCCTCACGAGGAAAGTGCGTCGATTCGCGCCGCATTACGTCGCGGTCCTGGGCGTCGGGGCCTACCGCGCCGCGTTCGATCGGCCACGAGCGGCCATCGGTCCGCAGCCACGAGACCTTGGTGAATCGAAGTCGTGGGTATTGCCCAACCCGAGCGGCCGGACCGCCGCGTACCAGCTGCCCGACCTGGTCGCGGAATTCCGGCGCCTCAGAAGGGCTGCGGGATAGCGGGGCGCGTCGCCCTCATGAGGTTGATGGCCGTACGCCGGACGCTGTTGGTTCGGATCCGCGCGTCCGCGCCGGCTCCGCACCCTCGAGAAACGTCGCCACCGTTGTGTGTGCGTCGGCCGGCGGCCGGGCCGGAAGGCTGACCCGGAACGTCGCGCCCTCGCCCGGTGCCGAAGTGACCGAAATGCTGCCGCCCATGGCGTCGACCAGTCGCTTGGTGATGTAGAGACCGAGCCCCGCGCCTTCCGCCTCCCTGGTGAGGGCATGCCCGGCCTGATGAAACCGGTCGAAGATTCGCGGGATGTCTTCGGGCTTGATCCCGACGCCCTGGTCGGCCACGGACAATTCGAGACGCTCGTCGTTCACGCTTCCTTCGACGAACACCGTCGAATCGGTGGGTGAGAACTTCAACGCGTTTTCGATGAGGTTTCGAAGGATCTGGTCGAGGCGCTGGGGATCGATCGTGACGTCGCCGTCCTGGTGGATTTCCAGCCACACTCGCGATCGGCGCTCCGGCCCCAGGGCGTCGACCACCTCCTTCAGGAACCTGGAAAGGTGCACCTCCTCGACGCTGAGGCGGATGGTCCCCGCTTCGATCTTGGAGACGAACAGGAGGTCCTCCACCAGACGGGCCAGGCGCTCGCTCTGGCGATCGATGATCTGCATGAAGCTGGCGATCTGATCGGCGGACAGGCGGTCGCGGTTGCGAAGCAGCGTCTTCACGAACCCGCGGATCGCTGTGATCGGGGTGCGAAGCTCGTGACTCGTGATGGCGATGAAGTCCGATTTCATCTGGTCCAGCTCGCGCAGGCGCATCATCGTCTCCCGCTGTTGGGACAGGAGCTGGTTGCTGTGGACCACCAGTGCCATCTGGTCGGCCAGCCGAGTCAGGCTGTCCACGGTCTTGTCGTCGTAGGCGTTGAGGGTTCGGCTCTCCACGTCGACGACGCCCACGACCTCATCTCCAATCTTCATGGGTACCGCTAGCTCCGACCGCATCTCCGGATCCACCTCGATGTAGCCGGCGAACTTCGTGACATCGGGCACGTTGATGGGGTGGCCTCGAAGCGCGGCCGTCCCCGTGACGCCCTTTCCGATGGGAACGATGTGGTCGTAGAACGGCATCCCGTACATGCCCATGACCCGCAGCCCATCGCCCTCACGAACCATGATGGTCAGCGTCTCGAAACCGAGGTCCCGTCCGATGGCCTCGGCCATGAGCTTCGCTGCAGCTCTCAAGTCTTCCGCGGCAACCCCGGCCAGGATCACGGTGTTGAAGGCGGCGAGCTCGCGACTGGCGGCCGCCTCGCGCTGCGCGACCTCTTCGAACAACGTCGCTTGCCGCGCGGCCTTGTCTCGCTGCTGGGCGAGGGAACGAGCCATGAACCCCGTAATGGACGCGATGAGCGCAAGCATCCCGACGCGAAACGCGATTCGTCCCACTTCGAACCCGTACCGCGGAAGGAAGAGGTCCGGCCGCGCTTCCGTGAAGCGGAGCGCCATGTACGTCTCGCGGGCCACCTCGTTCACGAAGCTCACCGCCACAACGGCGAGGGCGCCGTTGAGCTGGTATCGCAAGGCACCCTCGAGCGGAAGGATGTACATGACGACCCACGTCGATCCCCGCGGGTCGAAGCTGTAGGCCCACGCGATGCCGTAGAGAACCACGCCATCGAGAGCGAACGCCGCGAGCCCGAGACGCTTGAACCCCTCCACGGAGAGGCCACGCCGCATGGCCAGGACGATCAACACGTTCCCGACCGCCAGAAGCGCGATCAGCGAGAACGCGAACGCAATCAGGCCCCGCGACGCGTACGGAGGGACCGGAGTGTTGTTCGTCTGGAGGACCAGGTAGCCGCCGAGCAGGACACCGAACCAGCGGACTCGAACCATTCCGCGTTCGAGCCGGACGGCGTATTCGAGCTCATTCGCAGACGCGCTTTGCGCCCGGATGAGCTGTCGATCTGCCTTGGTGGGGGAGCGTTCCATCCGTGCCTCGAGACCCGCGCCGCTACAATTGGAGCCGTGGCGTAAGCATACGCGCCGCCATTCCGCTCACTTGCATGTTCGACACACTGACCGACCGCCTGAACGCGGTCTTCCGAAAACTCCGTTCGAGAGGAAAGCTGCATCCGAAGCAGGTGGATGCGGCTCTCGAGGACATTCGCGGTGCGCTCCTGGAAGGCGACGTCGCCCTCGAGGTTGTGGACGAGTTCCTGTCCCGGGTGCGAACGCGGGCGCTCTCCGACGAAGTGCTCCGAAGCCTGACGCCGGCGCAGCAGGTGATCAAGGTCGTTCGGGACGAGCTCACGACGACGCTCGGCGGTGAGGGCCGCCCGTACCACCTCCCTTCGGCCAACCCCGCGGTGATCATGATGGCGGGCGTGCAGGGCTCCGGGAAGACGACCGCGTGCGCGAAGCTCGCCCTCCTCCTGAAGCAGAACGGAAAGCATCCGTTGCTGATTGCAGCGGACCTTCAGCGTCCGGCGGCCGTGGAGCAGCTGTTCACGCTGGGTCGAGAGATCGGGGTTCCGGTCGCGTCTGACGGCAAGGACCCGGTGCGCGTCGCCCGCAACGGCGTGAAGCAGGCCGGCAAGGAAGGACGCAACGTGGTCATCGTGGACACGGCGGGCCGCCTGCACGTCGACCCCGAGATGATGAAGCAGGCCCGGCAGATCAGGGACGCCATTCGCCCACACCAGGTCCTCATGGCGTGCGACGCGATGACGGGTCAGGACGCCGTCGTTCAGGCGCGCGCCTTCATGCGCGAGGTTGACGTCACCGGGTTCATCCTGACGAAGGTCGACGGCGACTCTCGCGGTGGCGCCGCCCTTTCCATGACGGGCGTCACGGGGCGGCCCATCTTCTTCGCTGGAACCGGCGAGAAACCGGGGGACCTGGAGCCATTCCACCCGGACCGCATGGCCTCCCGAATCCTCGGCATGGGCGACGTGTTGTCGCTCATCGAGAAGGCGGAAAAGGAGCTCGACCAACAGAAGGCTGCCGAGGCAGCCGAGAAGATGGCCCGGGCGGAGTTCACGCTGGAAGACTTCCTCGAGCAAATGCGCCAGGTCCGGAAATTGGGACCGCTGCAGGACCTGTTGGCGATGCTTCCCGGCATACCGGGTGGCAAGGAGCAGCTGAAGGACCTTTCCGTCGACGAGCGCGACCTGGCCCGAACGGAAGCGATCATCTGTTCCATGACGCCGGAGGAGCGGCGGAACCCGGCTATTATCGGCGGCAGCCGTCGTCTTCGCGTCGCCCGCGGCTCCGGCACCACCACCCATGAGGTGAACGCGCTGCTCAAGGAGTTCGCCCAAGCGAAGAAGATGATGAAGTCGATGATGGGGATGGCCGGATTGGGTGGCGGCAAGCGGAAGAGTGGGATGCGTCCGCCGAAGATTCCCGGTATGCCGAACATCCCGGGAACCTGAGAGGCTGAAATAGCGATGGTGAAGATCAGATTGATGCGAATGGGAGCGACCAAGCGGCCCTTTTACCGCGTGGTGGTCGCCGACTCGAGGAGCCCGCGCGACGGACGGTTCATCGAGAGCATCGGGAAGTACCACCCGCTCTCCGAGCCTTCCGGTATCGAGATCGACGAGGATCGCGCGCTTCACTGGCTGTCCCGCGGCGCCCAGCCGACCGAGCAGGTCCACAATCTCTTGGAGAAGCAGGGGATCTGGGAGCGGTTCGTCTCAGCCAAAGGAGCTCCCAAGCCGAAGCGTTCGAGGAAACCAGCGTCCTAGCCATCCGCGAATCGCCTGCCATGGCATCTTCAGTCAAGGAAGTCCTCGAGTACATAGCCAAGAACTTGGTGGACGACCCGGATGCAGTTCGGGTCACCGAGGTCGCGGACGGCGACACCCTCTCGCTGAAGCTGGCGGTCGCCTCCGACGACGTTGGGAAGGTCATCGGCCGCCGAGGGAGAACCGCCCGGGCGATCCGAGACATGGTCCGGGCCGCCGGCGTGAAGGCGGGCGTCAACGTCTCGGTCGAAATCGAGGGGTGACCGAGCAGGGACCTCGCTGGATCGCGGTCGGTCGAATCAATCGCCCCCACGGAATCAAGGGGGAAGTCGTGGTCCAGCCGCTGTCCGAGGTGGAAATGCGGTTCGCGGCCGGCTCCCGCCTCTACCGGCAAGAAGATGAAGGCGACGCCCTGACCGTCGCGGAAGCGCGTCCGTACCGCGGACGCCTCCTGGTGACCTTCGAAGGGGTTCGCGACCGCAACGCGGCGGAAGCGATGGCCGGGGCGTTTCTGTTCGTCCCGTCCTCGTCCGCCCCCCACTTGCCGGAGGACGAATACTGGACGCACGAATTGGTCGGCTGCGACGTGCTCACCGATGAAGGCCGCGCTCTGGGATCGATCCGGGAGATCATCCACACTCCGGCCAACGACGTCTGGGTCGCGCAGGCGGAGGAAGGGGAGACGTTGATTCCGGCGCTCAAGGACGTGGTGAAGGACGTCGACCTGCCCGCTCGTCGGGTGATCGTTCGAGAAGTGTCCGGACTGACGGGACCATGAGCGCTTTCGACCCCGGCTCTGGCACGGATGCCGGCTCGGGTCCTGCCTTGCGCGTGGACGTCCTGACGCTCTTCCCGGGGATCTTCGAAAGCCCTCTCAGGGAGAGCTTGCTCGGGCGAGCGATCCACCAGCGGCGAATCGCGGTGAGCATCCACGATATCCGCGACCACACGCACGATCGCGCCCATCAGGTCGATGACTATTCGTTCGGCGGCGGGCCGGGGATGGTGATGAAGCCCGAGCCGATCTTCGAGGCAGTTGAGTCACTCGGCCCCGGAGAGAAGCGAATCATCTTGCTGTCCGCGGCGGGGAAGCGCCTGGATCAGCCGCTCGTGAACGAACTGTCGGCCGAGCCGTGGCTGGTTCTCATCTGCGGACGCTATGAGGGCGTCGACGAACGCGTGATCACGGGTCTCGCCGCGGAGGAGATATCGATCGGGGACTTCGTGCTGGCCGGCGGCGAGGTGGCGGCGCTCGTGCTGCTCGAAGCGGTCAGCAGGAGGATTCGGGGCGTTGTGGGCAACGAGGAGTCGCTGGCCCCCGAGTCGTTCGAAACCGGCATCCTGGACCATCCGCATTACACGCGACCCCGTGTGTTCAGAGGCATGGAAGTGCCCGACGTTCTGTTGAGCGGCGACCACCGGCGGATCGCCGAGTGGCGGCGGCAGGCCGCACTGGACAAGACGCGGAAAAACCGTCCCGACCTGCTGGAACGACCGGAAGCGTCGACGGCTGGGGGGTGAATGGCCGGTGCTATCATGGCGCCGACCCCGGTCCCCCAACTTTTTCCGGACGATGAACAAGACCGATCTCGTCGAAAAGACGCGCCTGCGCGACGATATTCCCGAGTTTCGCCCGGGAGATACCGTTCGCATTCATGTCCGCGTGGCGGAAGCCGGGCGTGAACGCATCCAGGTCTTTCAGGGTGTGGTGATCCGGCGGCAGGGGGGCGGACTCCGCGAGACCTTCACCGTGCGAAAGATCTCGTTCGGTGTCGGGGTGGAGCGGACGTTTCCCCTTCATTCGCCGACGATCGCGAAGATCGACGTCGTCACCAGGGGACGAGTGCGCCGAGCGAAGCTCTACTACCTGAGGGAGCGACGCGGCAAGAAGGCGCGTATTCGCGAGCGCAGGGAGCCGGTGGCAACCGCGACTGCCGCCGCGGAGGGCGGAGAGGAAGCGGAGCAGGCGTAGACATGCCGGCAGATACTCCGCGCGAGCCGGGCTCCGACGAGTCGGAACCGGCTGGAGAAGGCGTTGCACCGCAGGACGGCGCCGTCACCACGGAAGCTTCGCCACCTGAGCCCGATAGCGGCGATTCGCCGTCCGCCGCGGACAAAGCGAAAAAGACCGGCCTGGCGTTCCTTCGCGAGCTGCCGGTTCTCCTGCTCATCGCGCTCGGCCTTGCGCTCCTCATCAAGACGTTTCTGGTCCAGGCCTTCTATATCCCGTCGGAGTCGATGGAGCCGAGCCTCGGCGTGGGGGACCGCGTCCTGGTGAACAAGGTCGTCTACCACCTGCATCCGCCCCGCCGCGGAGACGTCATCGTGTTCGAGGAGCCTCATCCCACGGACGAGCCCGACCGGAACATCTTCGAGGCCCTTTGGCACTGGCTCACCCAGGGACTGGGTGTCTCGGCGAGTCCGGAGCGCGACTTCATTAAGCGGGTGGTCGCCGTCCCGGGGGAGACGATCGAGGTCAAACAGGGCAGGGTGTTCATCAACGGCCGTGAGGTCAACGAGCCATATTTGTCCGACACCGTCGACCGACGGGACTTCCCTCCAACCAAGGTCCCGCCGGAGAATCTCTTCGTGATGGGGGACAACCGAACCAACTCGAACGACTCTCGGTTTGGGCTGGGGTTCATTCCGTACGACAAGGTGGTCGGTCGTGCCTTTGTGGTGATCTGGCCGCCGTCTCGAGTCGGGTGGATTCGGAGACCCGGCTGACCCAGCGAGCCGCGTTGACCGCCGAACCTCCCGCGACCGGAAAGCCGATCGACCATTACGAACGGCGGCTTCGCGCCGAAGGGTTTCAGCTCATCGCCGGGATCGACGAGGCCGGACGCGGGGCTCTTGCTGGTCCGCTGGTGGCGGCTGCCGTCGTTCTTCCCGACCCCTTCGACATCGACGGTCTGGCCGACTCGAAAGCCCTGACCGCGCTCCAGCGCGAGGAATGGTTCGGGCGGATCCAGGCGAGCGCCCTCGCCGTGGCGGTGTGCCGCGCGCTCCCTCGTCGCATCGATCACCGCGGGCTGCACGTGTCGAATCTCTTCCTGCTGAAGCGGGTGCTTCGCGAGCTGCCGCTTCAACCGGACTTCGTCCTGGCGGACGGGTTCCATCTCAAAGGGGTGCGGCTGCCATGCCTCTCGATCAAGAAAGGCGACGAGGTCACGGCCTCCGTAGCGGCCGCGTCGATCGTGGCGAAGGTCACCCGCGATCGGATCATGGATCGCTATCACCGGCGCTACCCGCAATACGGATTCGACCGGCATCGTGGATACGGGACCATGTCTCACCGGGCCGCCATCGCTCGGTTCGGCCCTTCGCCCATCCACCGGATGTCGTTCAAAGGGATGAACCTGTGGGAAACGGACCGGGAGCGGTACCTGGAGCTGTACGCCCGCGACGACACCGGAGACTGACGTGAGCGACGAAGACATCGAGCGGGTCGAAGATGAAATGGAGCTCCGTCTGTGGCGCGAGTACCGGGACGTCGTGCAGATGTTCCGGCACGTCGTCGAAACCGAGCAGCGGTTCTATCTGGCGAACCAAGTGACGCTGGAGAAACACGACTCGCCTGGCGGGGCGTGGTTCGAGCTCGAGCTGACCGACGCGTGGGTGTGGGACATCTACCGGCCGACCCGGTTCGTCAGCCGCGTCCACGTGGTCACCACGAACGACGTGAACATCGAGGAGCTCACGCACAAGGAGATGGTGGCCGACTCGCTCGACGTCACAGACAGATCCGGGGGGCCGGGCCGCCTCTAGGGCGTGTCGTGTCGGTGCCCGGCGTCACACTGCCGGACATGCCACTTGAGGACCGGGCTACCGTCGGAATCAGCGGAGAGGACGCGGCACTCGCCGAGTACCGCAGAGGCGGGTATCGCGTGCTTGCCCGAAACTGGCGCTGTCCGCTCGGGGAGCTCGACCTCATTGTGATCCGCGATCAGATGGTGGTCTTCTGCGAGGTGAAGACGCGCCGGGGCGCGGCGTTCGGCGGACCGCACGAGGCAGTGACGGCGCAGAAGCAGCGAAAGCTTCGTCACCTGGCAGAGGCGTTCCTTCGAGCGATGCGACTCGACCCGAAAGAAATTCGGTTTGACGTCGCCAGCGTCATGACGACTGATACGGGATCGCCGTCGATTCATCTCTTCGAGGACGCGTTCTAGTCACACTGCCAGCACGGAGGAAGTCGTGTCGGTGGCAGGCCGTATGGTGCGCCGGATGTACGGACGGGTTCTCGCCGTGGCGGTGGTCGGCGTGCACGGTCACCTCATTTCCGTCGAAGCCCATGTCGGGCGGGGCCTTCCGGCGCTCACCGTAACGGGGTTGCCGGGAGCGGGCATCCAGGACGCCAGGGACAGGGTTCGCCCTGCTGTGGAGAGCTCCGGGCTCGAGTGGCCGCTCCGGCGTGTGGTGGTGAACCTGTCACCGGCTGGCGTTCGCAAGGACGGACCGGGCTTCGACCTTCCGATCGCGCTAGGGGTGCTTTCCGCGTCGTCGCAGATTCCCCGCGACCAGCTCTGCCTGTACGCGTTTTCCGGAGAGCTCACCTTGAAGGGCGAGCTTGTCCCGACTCCTGGGATCCTGCCCGTCGCGATTGCGGCCGGGCGGGCCGGCCTGAAAGGCGTCGTCGTTCCTGAGGCCAACGCCGCCGAGGCGAACCTGGTCGAAGGGCTGGATGTGGTAGGCGCGGCGTCGCTGTCGACGGTGGTTGCCTTTCTCCGCGGTCAATGGAAGCCCGACCGCGCGATGGTCACGCCTCGACCGTCACCGTCTCGATCGGCATCGGTGGACCTTGCCGAGGTCCGGGGGCAGGGCCTCGCCCGGCGAGCGCTGGAAATCGCGGCGGCCGGCGGTCACAACACGCTCATGGTCGGACCCCCCGGCGCGGGAAAGACCATGCTGGCTCGGCGGGTCCCGACGATCCTTCCGGCGATGACACGCGAAGAGGCGCTCGAGGTGACCCGGTTGCATTCCGTGGCGGGAATTCTGTCGGGCGGACTGATCGAGGTTCGTCCGTTTCGCGCGCCGCATCACTCCGTCTCGCTTCCCGGACTCCTGGGCGGAGGGTCCGGACTGCTTCGTCCCGGCGAGGTATCGCTTGCTCATAACGGAGTTCTTTTCCTCGACGAGGTGACGGAGTTCCGTCGCGATGCACTGGAAGGGCTGAGGCAGCCGCTCGAGGACGGCCGTGTCATAGTCGCCCGCGCGTCCGGGGCGGTCGAGTTTCCGTCTCGGTTCACGCTCGTCGCCGCGTCGAACCCGTGTCCGTGCGGCTTCGAGGGCGACCCCCGCCGGGTTTGCAGGTGTCTGCCGAATCGACTGCTCGCGTACCGGCAGCGCCTTTCCGGTCCGCTGCTCGACCGAATGGACATTCAGCTGTCGATTCCGCGTCTGTCCCGGGCGGAGTTGCTCGGTTCAGAGATAAGCGAGGCATCGTCCACCGTTCGCGCTCGCGTTGAAGAGGCGCGGGACCGCCAGCGGAGGAGGCTCGCCGGAACGCCGTGGACGTGCAACGCCGAGATGCCCGGAACGCTTGCCAGGCGGCGCTGCCGAATGACGGAACCAGCGCAATCCGTCCTCGCCAACGCCGTCGAGAGACTGGCTCTTTCGGGGAGGGGATTCGACCGTGCAGTCAAGGTCGCGCGCACCATCGCGGACCTGGGCGGATCGGATCGCGTCGAGGCTGACCATATCGCCGAGGCGCTGAGCTACCGAACGCTTACCGTTCCGGAGGAGGCGGCGCAGGTGGGGTAATGGAGACCTCCAATCCGATGCGCCGTCCATCCGATCTCAGGAAGGAACGGCCTCACGGGAAGCGGACGGGCCGGCGCGATGCCGAACGATCTTGGCCGTTGAAGTGGCCAGAGGAATTCGCGTCGAGTCAGAAAGACCGGCAGGCGCTCCTGGTCCTCCTGAGCTTGCCGTCCCTCACCGCTCGGCGCCTGCTCGAGATGGCCGAACACCTGCCGACCGCGTGCGCGTGCCTGGCCGCCATCCGCGACGGAGCAGAAGGAAGCGAGGGCGACGGCGAGCGGGCGCGCAAGCTCACCGCCGACGAGGTGGCCGCCCGCCTCGAGGCCATCGGCGGGCGGCTCGTCGCCGTGCATGACTCGGAATACCCGACGAGCCTCCTCGACCTGTACGACCCGCCTCCCGGAGTGTTCGTTCGGGGCCGCCGTCTGGATCCTGAGGCGGTCGCCGTTGCGGTGGTCGGTGCCCGCAGCTGCTCGCCGTCGGGAAGGGAGGTCTCGACCGCAATCGGCCGAGCACTTGGGGAAGCCGGCGCATGCGTTGTCAGCGGTGGCGCGCGCGGAATCGATGCGGCCGCTCACCGCGGTGCTCTCGACGCGGACGGGCGGACCGTCTGCGTCCTCGGGTCGGGCCTCGACGTCGTGTACCCGCCGCGACACGAGAACCTGCTGTCTGAAATCGCCGAACGCGGCACGCTTCTAACCGAGTACGGGCCCGGAATCCCCGCCGAGCCGTTCCGGTTTCCGGCTCGCAATCGATTGGTCGCGGCATTGGCGCGAGCGACGGTTGTGGTCGAAGGAGCGGCGGGAAGCGGCTCGATGATCACGGTCAACCATGCGCTCGAGCTGGGACGTGATGTCTTCGCGGTTCCGGGGTCGGTGTCGGCAGCGCTCGCGGCCGTTCCCCTGGAACTGATTCGAGACGGCGCGACGCCCATTCGAGGGCCGGACGATCTGCTGGCGGACCTCGGCCTTGTTTCGGCTCCTTCCATGCTCGAAATGAACCCGGACGGCGCCCCGGAAATCTCTTCGAAGTTTTCAGACGCGGAACGACGGGTGTGGCACGCGCTGAAGGCAACGTCTGCCCCAGACCAGCTCGCGCCGGCGACGGGTATGCCGCTGTCGCGGGTTGTCGCCGCCCTGACGAGTCTCGAGCTGAACGGAATGGTTCGGGCCATCGGCGGTCGCTACGAGCGAAGGCGCTCCCGGACGTCCTTGAATGCTGCGGACGCTGTGCTAGAAGTCGGCCATCGGCTCACATAAAAGGAAGCAGCATCCCGCTTTAGTTTCCGCTGCAGCCGCCGACGTACGGAGGGTGACCGAGTTCACCGAGCACCTCCGTCTGCAGCGGGGGCTCTCCGAGCACACGGTGCAGGCCTACCGAGGCGACGTGCTGTCCCTGGCCGAGTTCCTCGCGCGCGGACACACGGATCTGCTCGAGGCGCGTCTTCCGCAGCTTCGCCGGTGGCTCGCCCAACTCGTCACCCGGGGCTACGCCCGCAGCAGCGTTGCGAGGAAAGCCGCCGCCATCAAGACCTTTTACGCGTGGGCGCACCGGCGCCGTCTGATTCAAACGAACCCCGCTTCATTGCTGGCCAGTCCCGCGTCGGCGTCGCGCCTTCCCACGGTGCTGAAGGCGTCTGAAGCGGCCTCCTTGGCTGATGCTCCAAACCGCGACGACCCTGTCGGTGTTCGCGATCGAGCGATTCTGGAGCTCCTCTACGGCTCAGGTCTCCGCGTCGCCGAGCTCTGTCACCTAAACACTTCGGACGTGGACCTCGCCGGGCGTCGGATACGTGTCCTAGGTAAAGGGGCCAGGGAGCGTGTCGTCCCAATGGGGGATTTTGAGGTGCTTGCCATTCGCCAATACTTGCAGCGGTCCCGTAACTGGTTCCTCAAGGGTAAAGAGGAAACAGATGCACATTCGTCGAGAAGTGAACGACCCGAGGTTGAAGCGCTCTTCTTCAACCGGCGAGGCAAGCGAATGACGCCGCGAGACGTGCGCGGCATGCTCGACGGCCACATCCGTCGCGTCCTCTCCGGCCGGAAGGTCAGCCCACACACGCTTCGGCATTCGTTCGCCACGCATCTCCTCGAGGGAGGCGCCGACATTCGCACGGTGCAGGAACTGCTTGGACACGCAACGCTCGCCACCACCCAGCGCTACACCCACGTGTCGAAGGGAAGGCTCTTCGACGCATACCGCCAAAGTCACCCGAGGGCATGATGCCGCGCCGCTCCGCAACCGCTACCGCGACGAAGCCCGACGCACGACCGGCGTCCGAGCTCGACGAGCTCTGGCAACGGTTCAAGTCCACCGGCTCGCAGTCGGCGCGTGAGGAACTGATCCTCCACTATTCGCCGCTGGTGAAGTACGTGGCCAGCCGCGTGGCGACCGGCCTTCCGGCCAACGTCGAGCAGGCGGACCTGGTGTCGTATGGAATCTTCGGGTTGATCGACGCACTGGAGAAGTTCGACCTATCGCGCGAGATCAAGTTCGAGACGTACGCGATCCCGCGAATTCGCGGCGCGATCATCGATGAGCTGCGATCGCTGGACTGGGTTCCCCGCTCCGTCCGGTTCAAGGCGCGCGAGGTCGAGAAGGCGTACGCAGAGCTGGAGGGGAAGCTCAAACGTGCTCCGTCGGACGCCGAGGTCGCGCAGCACCTCGGTGTGAGCCTGGACGAGCTCCACGACATCGTGACGCAGATCTCGTTCGTCACCGTCAGCGCGCTCGAAGAGGTCGTTGCCACCGGAGCGGACCGAGGGGAGTCGATCTCCCTGCTCGACACGCTCGCCGACGTTGGCGCCGCGGAACCATCAACCGGGCTCGAGGGTATGGAGATGCGGGCGATGCTCGCTGCGGCGATCAACGCCCTCTCCGAGCGCGAGAAGATCGTGATCACGCTGTACTACTTCGAGGGCATGACCCTCGCTGAGATCGGCGACGTCCTCGGCGTGACCGAGTCACGCGTCTGCCAGATCCACACAAAGGCCGTCGGGCAGTTGCGAACAGAGCTCAAGGAGCCCGAAACCGTCTAATCGGCGGGGGGCCGCCCAGAGAGCACTACCGGTGCCGTGCGGCGTCTGAGCCCTGTGCGAAAAGTCATAGTGGCGCACTTCGAGAGCCGGTACGGTTTCGGTGCTGACCTCGAGGTCCGTGGAGTTCGGACATGACGGGCCTCTTCATCATCGTTGCGGCCGCGCTGGTTGTCGCGCCGCTCGGCGACTTCGCGCCTGCCGCGCGTACGCCGGCGCAGCAACCTCCTCCGGCGTCGAGCGGCCGTTACTCGTGGCCCGTGCGAGGTCCGGTCATCCAAGAGTTCGAAGCGCCCGCCGGTCCGTACGGTCCGGGTCATCGGGGGATCGATATCGGTGCTGCCTTCGGCTCACCGGTGGTTGCCGCACAAGATGGGGTCGTTGCCTTCTCCGGTTGGATCGCCGGAGCGCTGTTTGTCTCCATCGATCATCCGGATGGGATCAGGACGACGTACTCGTGGCTCTCCGACGTGAAAGTTCGAAAAGGCGACACGCTCAATAAGGGCGAGACAATCGGAAGGAGCGGGGCGGGACATCCCGGCGAAGCATCGCCGCATCTCCACTTCGGCGCGCGAGTCGGCGACATCTACATCGATCCGTTGCTGTTGCTCGAGGAAGGGAGCGTGGTCGGCCTCATTCATTTGGCCCCACTGGAACCCGCATAGACTGCCGCGGTGACCCCGCGCCCCCACCGAATCACGGCCCTCCTCTTCATCGCGTTTGCCAGCACGGCCTTCGGGGCAGGCGCCGCACAGGGTCAGGACGAAACCTCGTGGCCCGGCCTTCAGGGCGGGGCAGCCCATGTGGGGGTGTTCTCGGATCCACGTCTTCGCCCCCCACTCCGCGTCCTGTGGCGCTCGTCGTCTCCGGGAGACGGACGCCTCTCTTCGGTCGTCCTTGACGGGAGCGTTGGCTTCGCCACTGCTCCAAATGCAGTCGTGAGGTTTCGGGTTGGAACCGGTGCCATCGAATGGCGTCTTCCGCGCACCCCGGGTCCGCTGATTCCACCCGTGATCGATCCTGCCGCCGGGAGAGAGGGACTTGTCGTCTTTACCGAGGGCAGCACACAGCGGGACGCCGCCGTGAAGGCCGTCGACGTTGGGAGCCGACGTACTCGATGGACGGCGAAGGTGGGACCGGTCGGGCTCGGAGGTCCAACCGCTGCGGATGGCCGGGTCTTCGTCGGCACCACTCGCCAGTCGGTCATCGGAATCGACGGAGGAACCGGAGACCTGCTGTGGACCGTACGGACCGACGGGCCGGTGAACACGGCGCCCGCGGTCGCGGATGACCGGGTCTTCGCAGTCAGCGAGAACCGACAGAACGGCAGAGTCACGCTCTACGCGTTACGGGCCGGCGGATGCGGCTCGCCGTCGTGCCGGCCGCTGTGGACCTTTTCTCCGCCCGGGATTGCCGTTGGGACCTCCGCTCCAACAGTGACCAGGTCGACCGTCTACGTCGCATTTGGCGATGCCAGCGTCCGAGCGCTCGACGCTTCGACCGGTCGCGTGCGATGGACCGGAAGCGTCCGACGACTCTTCAGTCCGCGGACCACACCGGCTATCACCGGGAACGAGCTGTACGTCGTGGATGGGATCGGCGGGGTCTTTCGCTTCGACGCGACGTCAGGCCGTCGCATCTGGGACTACCAGTTCGCGGCCACCGTTACCTCCGGCGCTCCGCTGGTCGTACCCGGGCGGCCCTCCATCGTCTATGTAGGGCTGGATGACGGAACGGTCGCCGCGATCCAGGGCGACACCGGCCATCTGCGGTGGCGAACGCGCGCCGGCTCGGCCCCGGTCGCGGGGTTCGCCGCCGCGACCACCGACACCGACGCATTGCTCCTGGCCCCTGTGGTGGGGCGGCGGGGCGGCCTGTATTCATTCGTCCACGATCCCCGAGGAACGCTCATCGATGAGGAGTCGCCGACCACCCTCGACCTCGGCCGTGCACTTTTGAACTTCGCGGCCGCCTCCGTGGCGCTGATGGCTCTCCTCTTTGTGTTCTTTCGGCTTCTCCCTCTTCGGCAACAGCCCGGTCCCGAACCGCCGACCACGGTCACGCCATGACGAAGCGAAAACGAAAGTCGAAGCGACAGACTGCCGGGAGGCGAGTGGAGAGGACGCCGGCTCGTGCCGCCGAGTCGACGGGACAACGCCGCGCCGGCCGGTCGCTTCGAACCGAGGACGCCGGAAGCCCGAAGAACACGAGCAACGTCACGCGACGACGAGCGGAAGCGGACCGCCCTCAACCGGTCGTCGTCTATCCGCCCCTGCCCGTGTCGCTGGCTCGAGGGATGCGCGCCGTCGGGACGTCTCCTGGGCTTCTGGTCACGACGTTCCTGGGTGCGCTCGCGTTGTGGCTTGGCTACAGCGGCTACGGCGTGGACCTGGCCGCGTCACCCTCCGGCATGATCCTTCTGGAGTCGCTCCCGCCGTTTCAGTCGTTCCTGGACGTGCAGCTACTCGCGGCGGGGAGGCCTGCATCGGCCGGCTCCATCATCGGTCTTGGTCTGGCCGTCATGGCCGCCCGGGCGCTCCTGGTCACCGTCTGGATCACGCTGATCCTCCGTTCTCTCGGTGCGGCCGAGCCTCGAGGAGAAGAGGCGGAGTTATTGGCCCGGCCAACCGTCCGGAGCTACGGGGTCATGCTGGGGATTCAGGCGGTCCTCCTCGTGTTCATGTTCGCGGCATTGACCGTCGCTCCGGCCTTCCTCGGTGTTCAGCTCGGCCAGCTGGGTGTGATCATCGCCTTGCTGGCGGGCATCTACCTCTTCGTCTTCGCCCCGGTGATCGCCATCACGGAGGGCGTGGGACTGAGGGAAGCGTTTCGACTCTCCATTCGGGCCGCACGGATTCCCGGTCCTCGGCACATGGTTCTGACGTTTTCGTACGTCGCCTTTTCGCTCTTTATTCTGGCGACCGCCCCCGTGAGCCCGGTCTTCGACGCGACGCCTTCCATCGTCGTCTGGCTCTACGCCCTGTTCGTCGCGTTCCTGCACGTTTCGGTGCTCGCCGCCATCACGTTTCGATGGCTGTTCGTCAGGGAGCACGTTCTGCAGCAGGCGAGCGGGGCGCGTTCCGCCGGCTCACGGTGAATTGTTACACTCGCAATCTGCGCGAAGGCTGCGCAAATTCACACGCCTGGGGACTCGTCCCGAGGTCCCGGACACGGGTCGGGACGAGAAGGAACCGGCGGAGGTCATAACCGAAAGGGGGAAACCACATGCCCGTCGCGACACGACGGGAACTTCTCGAAGCCGGGGTGCACTTCGGTCATCAGACCCGGCGCTGGAACCCGAAGATGCGCCGCTACATCTTCGGCGAGCGCTCCGGGATCTACATCATCGACCTCGAGAAGACCCTCGACGCCCTGAACGCGACATACGGGTTCTTGGTGGACATCGGCCGACGGAACGGGTCGGTCCTCCTGGTTGGGACCAAGAAGCAGGCCCAGGAAGCCGTCGAGGAACATGCCTCGCGGGTCGGCATGCCGTACGTCAACACCCGCTGGCTGGGCGGCATGCTCACCAACTTCCAGACGATTCACGGACGGCTCCAGCGCCTCAAGGAGCTCCGCGAGATGGAGCGGTCGGGCGCCTTCGAGTTCCTCCCGAAGAAGGAGGTCCTCAAGCTTCGCCACGAGAAGGAGAAGCTCGAGCGGAACCTATCCGGCATCCAGGACATGGAGCGCCTCCCCGACGCGGTCTTCGTCATCGACACAAAGCGCGAACAGAACGCGGTAAAGGAAGCGCGGAAGCTGGGGATCCCGGTGCTCGCCATCGTCGACACCAACTGCGATCCCGACGAGGTCGATTACGTGATTCCGGGCAACGACGACGCAATCAGGTCCTGCCTGGTGATCACCAAGGTGGTCGCCGACGCGATCCAGGAGGGGCAATACCTGGCGTACCAGGGAATGCAGACCCGGACATTCGAACCCGAATTCGAAAAGGAACCGGCGCCGACGGGGTCTCAGGCCGAGCCGGTTGAAGAGCGCCGGCCGATCCGCCTGTCCGAGGAAGAGGCCGCGTTCTTCGGCGCCGAGCTCGAAGAGGGTCCCGCCGCTGATGGCGGGGAGTCCGCCGGTGGCGAGACGCAGACCGGCGCTCCCGCCGACACCTCGGCGGACTGGGCCGCGCCGTCCAACCCCTCGGACAGCGAAGCCGACACCATCCCGAGTGAAAGAGGAGCGAGCGACGCCGAGGCCCTCGAGCGAGAGATGGACCGGCAGCCGCTGGAGCCGGCTGAGGACGAAAGTGGTGCCGCTCCATGAGCACACCGGAACGAATTCCCCCGGATCTGGTCAAAAGGCTTCGTGATGAAACCGGGGCCGGGATGATGGACTGCAAGCGTGCCCTGGTCGAGACCGGCGGCGACTTCGAGAAGGCCAGGGACCTCCTCCGTACTCGTGGTCTGGCGTCGGCGCAAAAGCGGGCCGGCCGACTGGCATCCGAGGGACTGGTCGACGCCTACATTCACGGCGAGGGCCGAATTGGCGTCCTGGTGGAGATCAATTGCGAAACGGATTTCGTTGCCCGCACGGAGGAATTCCGCCGGCTGTCTCGCGAGGTGGCCATGCAGATCGCCGCGCTGAATCCACGCTGGATCTCTCGCGATGAAGTCCCGCCGGACGTGATCGACGGCGAGCGCAAGATTTACGAGGAGCGAGCCCGGGGCATGGGACGACCCGAGAAGGTCATCCCCCAGATCGTGAACGGGATGCTCGAGGCCTTCTACAAGGAGGAAGTGCTCCTGGACCAGTCCTACGTCCGCGAGCACGACCGCACCGTCGGCGACCTCGTCAGCGAGGTGGCCGCCAAGGTCGGGGAGAACGTAGTCATCAGGCGGTTCGTTCGGTTCGAGCTGGGGCGGGAGAGCTAACCCGTGCAGGACCCGGCGAGCGCGGGCGTGGCGGAGCGTCCCGTTCCGATGTACCGGCGAATCCTCCTCAAGCTCTCCGGCGACGCCTTCGCTCCACCGGGAAAAGACTTCGGAGTCTCGGCCGACGCCACCAAGCTGCTCGCCGCGCAGCTCCAGGAAATCGTGGCCATGGGGGCTGAAGTCGCGGTGGTGGTCGGAGGGGGGAACATCTGGCGAGGGCGAGCCGCTCCCGGGATGGACCGGGCGCGCGCCGACTACATGGGGATGCTTGCCACCGTCATCAACGCGCTGGCCCTTCAGGACGCGCTGGAGAAGATCGGTGTGCACACCCGCGTTCAGACGGCGATCGAGATGGCGCAGATCGCCGAGCCCTACGTCCCGCTTCGCGCCATCCGCCATCTGGAGAAGGGGCGGGTCGTCATTTTTTCCG
>DATABA010000011.1:0-63531 GCA_036259835.1 Actinomycetota bacterium | reverse complement strand
TGCGCACCTCGGATGCCGCGTGCCCTTCTGCGACCAGAGCCGGTGGTTCGAATGTCCCTGCCACGGTTCGAAGTACAACTACGCGGGAGAATGGCGGCTGGGACCCGCCCCGACCGGCCTTCACCGCTTCGCCGTCACGGTGCAGGGCAACACCGTAAACGTCGACACCTCCAGGGTCGTCCCCGGACCGCCGCGGGGTACCGACACGATTCGGCAGTCACCCGAGGGTCCGTTCTGCGTGGGCGGCGCATGACCGACTTCCGGCGCTCGCTTCCATCGCGATGAGCGTCGGGCGAGCCATCCTTCTGGGTTTCGCCGCCGGAGCGGCCGTTGTTCTGTTGTTGCTGGGGCTCTCGGCCGGAAGGCGGCGCCGCCGTGGCCGCCCACCGGAACTGGACATCCCGGAGGGCATGCGACCTGGTCCGTCCGACCCGGATCTGGAGAAGCCGCTTTTCGAGCGCCATCAGTTCGTTTCCATGGCGTTCATCCTGGTGATGGCGGGGTGGCTGTCGTTCGCCGTATGGGTCAGGGAGCCCGTGAACAATCGCGATGACACCCGGCAGATGCTGGTCGAATCGGTCGAACGAGGGGAAGCCATCTCCAAGCCGGGGTCAGAGGAAAATCAGATGGGATTCAACTGCGAGCGGTGTCACGGGCCGGGACTGCGCGGGGGGCAGAACTTCTACAACGGCAGCATCGTCCCGGTGCCGGATCTCACCACTGTGTGCGGCGGTGAAGCCTACGGTCACCCGCTGATCAACAGCCTGGACGACGTGGTCGAAACCATCGCGGCAGGGCGGACCGGGACAGACATGCCGTCATGGAGCGTTCGGTACGCCGGCGCGATGAACGACCACCAGATCCAGGACCTGGTGAACTACATCCTGGACATCCAGCGCGTCCCGCCGCAAAGGAACGTTTGCCTGAACCCGTCCGAGGGGGCTTCGTAATGGAAGAGGCCGTGAGTGGAGGCGAAACGTTCTGGAAGGGCATCGCCATCACGGTCTCGGCGATCATCATCTTCATTGGAAGCGTGTACATCCTGTTGGCGGCCTACATGGGACGTCTGATGGGCTACCTGGTCCTGGCAGTCTCACTATTCGGCTGGATGATCATCCTCTCGGCGCTGTGGGCCTTCGGCGCACCCGGGACGCCGAAGAACCTCGGGCCTCGAGGCACGGAGCCACACTGGCAAGTGTTCGCGGCCGGAACAGGGGCAATCTCGTCTCGTTTCGAGGAAACGGGGGCGTTCCCGAACCGTCCGTGGAAGCCGGCAGACGCCAGCACGCAGTCGTCGGCCGACACGGTAAGGACGGCCATACAGACCTACATGGCGCAGCGGGCGAACGAGGAGCTCCACCGTGAGGGCAGCCGCGTGGAGCTCGAGCCCCAGGATTTCACGGTGAAGGAAATCGGGTTTACCCAGGCTGAGGACGGGACCTACCTGGCGGCGGGACGGGCCTTCTACTCCTTGGGCGGCCCCGAGGTGACGGTCTTCACGTACCACGACACCGGGAACGTCAATGCGCAGTCGTGGGGGTTCCTGGGCGCCTCGGTCTTCGGGTTCCTCGTCCACCTGCCCTTCCTGGACCGAGCGGAGAAAAAGCGCAGAGCGATCCTGACCGGCGGAGCGGCGCCGCCATGGTACGGCCCCGCGTAGAAGGAGCTAGGAGCGAGCGATGGAGTTGCTGGCAGCAATCACCGAGGGACCGGACGCCTTCTTGGCGTTCACGGTGATGATCATCGCGATGTACGTGATCCTGGTCTTCACCATCGACCGCTGAGGCGCGGTTCCCTCACCGAGCCTTGAGCGCAGTCCTCGCTGCCTGAACCGTCTTCTCGAGTTCCGCGTCGCCGTGCTCGGTGCTCACGAACCATCCCTCGAACCCTGAGGGCGGGAGGTACACGCCGCCGTCCATCATCGAGTGGAAGAACGTCCCGTACCGAGCGTGGTCGGATCCGCGCGCCTCGGCGTAGTTCTGAACGGGACCGTCGGTGAAGAACACCGAGAAGAGCGACTCCGCTCGATTCACGGTGTGGGCGACGCCAGCTTGGGCGAAGGAGTCACGCAGTGCGTCGGTGAGCTCCTCGACTTGTTTCCTTAGGGTCGGGTATGGATCCAGCTCCTCGATGAGATCGAGCGTTGCGAGTCCCGCCGCCACGGCAACGGGGTTTCCAGACAGGGTTCCCGCCTGGTAAACCGGCCCGGCTGGCGCCAGCTGCTCCATCACGTCCCTTCGTCCACCGAACGCGGCACACGGAAAGCCGCCACCCATGACCTTCCCCAAGCAGGTCAGGTCCGGGTTGCCGCCGTAGAGCGACTGCGCTCCGCCTCGGCCAACGCGGAAGCCCGTGATCACCTCGTCGAAGATCAGGAGTGAGCCGTGGTTATCGCAGGTCTTGCGGAGGCCGTCCAGGAAACCGGCCTCTGGCGTGACCACCCCCATGTTCACCGCGATGGGCTCCACGATGACGGCTGCGATCTCTTCGCCGTTCGCTTCGAACGCGCGCCCCACGGCTTCGAGGTCGTTGTACGGGACGACCACGGTGTCCGCGGCGGTGGCAGGAGTCACTCCGGGAGAGTCGGGCAACCCGAAGGTCGCCACACCGGAGCCGGCCTTGGCCAGGAGCGGATCGGCGTGCCCGTGGTAACAGCCTTCGAACTTGAGGATCTTCGGGCGGCCCGTCGCCCCTCGAGCGAGCCGGACCGCGGTCATCGTGGCTTCCGTACCTGAAGACACCAACCGAAGCATCTCCACGCCGGGAACGGCGTCCACGGTCCGCTCGGCAAGCTTCACTTCGTTTTCGGTCGGCGCCCCAAACGATGTTCCGCGAGCAGCGGCTTCGACCGCCGCCGAAATGATCTCCTCCCGAGCGTGCCCGAACAGCAGAGCACCCCACGACTGAACGTAATCGACGTACCTGCGGCCGTCGAGGTCTTCGAGGTAGGCGCCCTGGCCTCGTGCAGCGAACGCCGGCGTTCCCCCGACCGAGCGGAACGCCCGAACGGGTGAATTGACGCCGCCGGGAATCACACGCTGTGCTCGGGAGAAAAGGTCCTCGGATCGCCCCATCGTCGAGTCCTTCAGAATACGGATATGCGATTCGGACTGTTCTACGAGCATCAGCTGCCCAGGCCGTGGGGGGACGGCGCGGAGGAACGGCTACTCGTCGACGCCCTCGAGCAGGTCGAACTGGCCGACCGGATGGGGTTTCACACGGTTTGGGAGGTGGAGCACCACTTCCTGGAGGAGTACTCGCATTCGAGCGCGCCGGAGGTTTTTCTGGCGGCGGCCAGCCAGCGCACTCGGAACATCCGCCTCGGGCACGGCATCGTTCAGCTGCCGCCGGCCGTCAACCACCCTGCCCGGGTGGCCGAGCGAATCGCCACGCTCGACCTCGTTTCTGGGGGCCGCGTCGAATTCGGGACGGGGGAAGGAAGCTCCCAGACCGAGCTAGGAGGATTCGGCGTGCCGCGCGACCTGAAGCGAGATCAATGGAGCGAGGCCCTGGACGCCGTGACCCGGATGTTCGTTGAGGAACCGTTCGCGGGGTACGACGGCCGGTGGGTCTCCGTTCCGCCTCGAAACGTGATCCCGAAACCGAAGCAGCGGCCGCATCCACCACTCTGGGTCGCGTGCAGCCGGCGGGAGACGATCCTCCTGGCGGCACGGAACGGGCTTGGGGCGCTCTCGTTCTCGTTCATCGACCCCGAAGCGGCGCGAGAGTGGGTGGACGAGTACTACCGCCTGATTGCTTCCGAGGAGTGCGTTCCGGCTGGATTCTCCGTCAACCCGAACTTCGCCGTCGTGGTTCCGTTCATGTGCCATCCGGACGAGAACACCGCGATCGAGCGCGGGATCGACGGCGCGCACTTCTTCGGCTACTCGCTGGCGCATTACTACATCTTCGGGCGGCACACCCCTGGGCGAACGAACGTGTGGGAAGAGTTCCAACAGCACCGGAACGAGTACGGCTTCGCACGAGAGATCGTCACGGCGGAGAACGCTCCGCTCGGCGTGAAGCTCCTTCAGGAGGGACTGGGTTCGCTCCGGGGAGCGATCGGCACGCCCGAACAGATCGCGAACATCGCCGAACGCTACGACGCCGCCGGCGTGGATCAGGTCATATTCGTCGGTCAGGCCGGCAAGAACCGGCACGAGGACATCTGCGAATCCATCGAGCTGTTCGGTAAGGAGGTCCTCCCGCGCTTCGCCGAACGGGAGGAGGAACGAGAGACGGCGAAGCGGGCGCGGCTGGAGGAAGCCATGGATCGAGCACTCGCCCGGCGCTCCCGCCCCCGCACGGCCGACCCGACCTACGTCATCACGTCGCAGGGAGAACCATCGCCGGCTCGGATCATGGAGCCGACAAGAAAGGAGCCCGACCAGGACCGCGCGGCAACTCGGGTTGCCCGGCTGCGGCAGGCCTCCGCGGCGTTGTTGCAGCAGAAAGTGGAGTCAGGCTTCGAATCATTCGTCCGCGGCAGGAGTGACGGACAACTGGAGCGAACCATCGGGACGCGCATCGGACTCCAGACGATCTTCAACGCCATGGCTCGGCGGTTCGACCCAGAGAAGGCCGGTGGGTTCCACGGCGACATCGAATACGAGCTGCGCTACAGCGACGGGGGTACGCGACGGTGGGTGGTGCGGATCAGCGGCGACCATGCCGAGGCCAAAGCGGCGAGATCGCCCAGTCCTGCGCTGATCCTTCGGCTGAGCCTTCCAACGTTCGCTCGCCTCCTGGCGCGGGAGCTTCCGCCCGCAGAGGCCTTCATGCAGGGGAAGATCGAGATCGAAGGCGACTTCCAGGTCGCCGTGCGGCTCGGAGAGATGTTCGGGCAGGGGTCACCGTTCTAGCCGTGGCAGGGGCGCGGGCGGTTCGCCGCCTCGACGGAAAGACCATATTCATCACCGGTCCGGCCAGGGGAATCGGCGCGGAGGCGGCACGGCAGCTTGCCCGTCGAGGAGCGAACCTGGCGCTGGCGGGATTGGAACCCGAACGACTGAAGCAGCTCAGTTCGGAGCTTGGACCGAACATCGCGTGGTGGGAGACGGACGTCCGCGATCGAGGACAGGTCGAGGCGGCCGTCGCCGCCGCGGTCGAGCGCTTCGGCGGCATCGACGTCACGGTTGCCAACGCAGGGATCTACCGGATGGGAACCCTTCAGTCCGCGGATCCCGCCGGAGTCGAGGAGACCATCGACGTCAACCTGCTCGGGGCGTGGCGAACGGTCCAGGCATCGCTTCCGCGCGTCGTAGATCGCCGCGGGTACGTCCTGGTCGTGGCGTCCCTCGCCGCGTTCCTGCACCTCCCGCTCATGGGCGCCTACGCCGCGAGCAAGGCCGGCGTCACGGCGATGACGAACGCGCTTCGAATGGAGCTGGCGGGAACCGGTGCCACTGCCGGACTAGCTTTTTTCAGCATCATCGACACGGATATGACTCGCGATGCGTACCGCCACCCGCTGGTCGGCAAGCTGAGGTCGCTGAGGACCTTCCTGACCCCGCCGCCGATACGTGTGGAGGTGGCCGGCGGAGCCATCGTGCGGGCTATCGAGCGGCGTTCTCGGTGGGTGGTGGAACCGAAGTACGCCCTGCCGGCGGTTCTAGCGCCGCGCTTCGTCCAGCGGTTGGTCGAGCTGGAAAACCGCAGAGGCGGCTATTCCCGAATGATCAGGAAGGAAACAGGGTCGTCCCGGTAGCCTCTGCCCATGGTCGCGCTACCACTCGATCAAGGGCGATGCGATCACGACGCTCCCGGCGATTCCCAATAACAACAGGAGGAGGGCGAGCACCGCCATCCGCCGGTCGCTATGCCCACTGCGGTCGATGAGCCGCAGGCGTTGCGAGTACTCCTCGGGAGAAACTTCACCTCGGGCGAAACGCTCGGCCAGGAGCCGGCGGGCGGGGCCGCGATACCCACGCCACAGGCGGGTGCCCACCCAGACCGCACCCAATACGACGCCCAGGGCGAAGACCCCCACCGAGAGGGAAAACAGAGCGACCCGTCCCCATTCGAAGTCGCTTACTTGCGCAAGGAGCATGTGCATGGCCCGCCTCCGTTCAGGACTACTCGATACCCCGAGTGGAGGGCTGCTCTAACGTGTCCGTCCGAGATTTGTCCGTGGCCGTTAGGCGAGCCAGTCGGCCGCTTCCTTGGCGTGGTACGTGAGAATGAGATCCGCGCCCGCACGCCGAATCGACGTCAGCGCCTCGAGCGTCGCCTTGCGGCCGTCCAACCACCCGTTCGCCGCGGCGGCCTTCAGCATGGCGTACTCGCCGCTCACGTTGTATGCCGCCAGTGGGAAACGCGTTTCCGTCTTTGCGCGACGAATGATGTCCAGGTACGGGAGCGCCGGCTTGACCATGACGACGTCGGCGCCCTCGTCGATGTCGGCCTTGATCTCCCGGAGCGCCTCGTCGCTGTTCGAGGGATCCATCTGATACCCGGACCGATCGCCGAACCGGGGCGCACACTCGGCGGCCTCACGGAACGGCCCGTAGAAAGACGACGCGAACTTCGCCGCGTAGGCAAGGATCCCCGTGTCGTAAAAGCCGGCCGCGTCCAGCGCTTCCCTGATCGCGGCGACCTGGCCGTCCATCATCCCCGATGGGGCGACCATGTCGGCTCCCGCCTCCGCCTGCGCGACGGCGATGCGTTTGTAAAGCCCGACCGTTCGGTCATTGTCGACGGTACCGTCGTCGGTCAGAACGCCGCAGTGCCCGTGGTCGGTGTACTCGTCCAGGCAGAGGTCGGCGATGACGACGTGATCGTCGCCGAGCTCCTCACGAAGCGCCCGCAGCCCACGTTGGCCGATGCCGTCCGGATTCCACGCCTCCGAGCCCTCCGCATCCTTTCGTTCCGGGATGCCGAAGAGGACGAACGCGCCAACTCCCTTTGACGCGATCTCACGGGCTTCCTTTCGGAGCGATTCAAGAGTGTGCTGGAATTGCTCCGGCATCGATGAGATCGTCAGCGGCTCCTCGATCCCGTCCTTCACGAACAGCGGCGCGATGAAGTGGCGAGGCCTGAGGTCCGTTTCCCGAATGAGCGATCGAAGTGCCGCCGTGCGCCGCATCCTCCGCGGCCGGCTCTGCGGATAGGCCACTTCCTACTCCTCTCGCTGGCTCGTGAAGATCGCTTCGAGCGCTGAGACCAGCCCCTCGATTGTATGTGGGGTGGCGATGGCGTCGACGTCGAGCCCCTCCCTCCGGGCGGCAGACGCGGTGACGGGACCAATGCACACAACCTTGGGGCGCGGGGCGGGAAGAGACCGCCACGAACCGAGCGCCCGACGAAGCCCCTCGACGGTCGACGCGCTGGTGAACGTGACGGCATCCAAACGGATGTTCTTCAGGTCCCGGACCACGTCGGCCGGCAGACGCCCCGGGAACACCGTTCGGTACGCGGCGACTCGAACGGGAGTCCATCCGCGCGCCTCGAGCGCTGCTTCCAACTCATCACCGGCAATGTCGGCGCGGGCGAGCAGAACTCGACCCGAACCGGCCGGCATCGCCTGGGCGAGGGCTTGAGTGGTGAACGTGTCGGGGACGAGAGTCGGCCGGATCCCGGCTTCGGCGAGGGCGCGGGCGGTTCCTTCGCCAACCGCGGCCACCGACGCCCGAACTGCGGATCCGTCCATCCCTCGCGCCGCCAGCCGCTTTGCGACGACCTCCGCACCCATTCGGCTGGTAAAGAGAACCCATTCGAACCGGCCCTCAGCCAGTTCTTCGATGACGCCATCCAGCAGGACGTCGTCCGCTGGGATCAGGACGATGGCCGGAACCCGAATGGTCCGAGCGCCACGTGCCTCGAGCATGTCCACGAGCGGATCGCGCACGGTAGCGGCCCGAGTAACCATCACCCGCCGGCCCTCCAGCGAGCGTCTCGCCTGGCTCTGGGCACGCATCATGTTCCTTCCTTCAAGATCTCCGCCGCGCCCTCAGCCAGCAGGATGTCTGCCACCTCGAGGCCGACCTGCTGGGGATCGGATGCCTCCGCCTGAGCCCACACCAGGTCACTTCCGTCGGGACGGACCACCACCGCCAGCAGTCGAATGGCGCCGTCTCGCTCTTCGGCGTAAGCGCCGAGCGGGACGGAGCAATCCCCTCCGACGTGGACCACCACGGCGCGCTCCGCGTCGAAGGCGAGCCGCGAACGCGGGTGCTCGAGCTTTCGCACTGCTTCAAGCGTGACCTCGTCCTCTTCTCGGACCTGGACGGCAAGCGCCCCCTGTCCCGGTGCGGGAACCATCTCCTCGACCGGAAACGGCGCCGCCGAAGGGCGAAGGCCAAGCCGCGCCAACCCTGCGGCGGCGAGGATCAGGGCATCGACATCGCCGATCTGGAGCTTTCGCAGTCGCGTGTCGACGTTCCCGCGAACGTCCGCGATCTTCAGCTCCGGCCTGGCCCGAAGGAGTTGGGCCTTCCGCCGGATGCTCGAAGTCCCCACCACAGCGCCGTCGGACAACTCCCCATTCCGGGTCACCAGCACGTCGAAGGGAGCGGCCCGCTCCGGAACGGCTCCGACCACCACGCCCGTCGGGTTATCCGCCGGCAGATCCTTCGCTGAGTGGACGGCGGCGTCGATCTCACCCTGCTGGAGCGCTCGGACGATGTCGTTGACGAACAAGCCCTTGACTCCGCCCGGGACGCCCTCCGGGCCTGCTCCTCGGTCGCCGGACGTGACCATTGGAACGACCTCGGTCCCCAGGCCGAGCGCTGCCAGGCGATCCACCACCTCTTGCGTCTGGGCGAGCGCGAGGCGCGAGCGCCTGGTTCCGATTCGGATCTTCAATCGAGCGTTCACTCGGAGGGACCTTCGACGTACGCGAGCTGCGGCCGGCGAGTCCTCAGCGGCTCTCCGGCACGTCGAGGCCGAACAGCTCGGCGACGGTCTGCGCGAGGCTCTCTCCCGGCCCCGAGCCGGCCCTTTGCTTGATCGTGACGATGGGCTGGTGAAGGAGCTTGGCCACGATTCCCTGCGCCAGGCTCTCCACAGCTTCACGCTGCTTTGGAGAAAGGTCCGCCAGCTTGGGGGCGACGCGGGCCAGCTCGGCCGCCTCGATGCTCGCGCCGTGCTCTCGAAGCGCCTGAATCAAGGGCGAGAGCTTCGCCGATCGCCTCCAGGACGTGAACCGGTGAACCTCTTCGCCGATGATCTCCCGTGCTCGAGCCACCTCGTCGGCCGCGCCTGCGTTCCGAGCCGACACGGCATCGCGGAGGTCATCCAGGTCGGCCAGCCGAACGCCCGGAAGGTGCCCCACTTCGGGTTCCACGTCCCTCGGAACGGCGAGATCGAGGACAAACAAGGGGCGGTCCGATCGGCGGGCCCGAAGCGCTTCACGCACAGCTTCGATGCCGATCACGGTCCCCGACGCCCCGGTGGAGCTCACCACGAGATCAACGGCCGACACGGCGGTCGGTATCTCGGTGAGCGGGAGCGCGGTCCCATGAACCTTTGCGGCCAACGCCGCCGCTCGATCCGGATTTCGGCTCAAGACGGTGATCGATTCGACCCGTCTCTCCACAAGGTGCTTGGCGGCGAGCGTCGCCATGGCTCCCGCCCCGACGACCGCAACGGCTTTGCCCGACAGCTCGCCGAGCTCGCTTTCGGCGAGGCCCGCCCCTGCCTGGACGAACCCGGACGGCGCGGCGCCAATCCCGGTTTCGGCGCGGACCCTTCGACCCGCCCGAACCGCTCCACGGAACAGCGCAGCGAGCACCGGCCCGGTGGCACCCTCGGACTCTGCCCTTCGATACGCCTCTCGAACCTGGGCGAAGATCTGCGGCTCGCCGAGGACCATGGAGTCCACTCCTGCCGCCACGGCGAACAGGTGCTCGGCCGCATCGTCCTCGTAATGCGAGTACAGCGGATCTGCGAACTCCTCGGAAGGGATTTCACGTGACTCGGAAAGGAACCGTTTCAGGTCCAGGAACCCTGCGTGATAGGAGGTGACGTCCCCGAACACCTCGACACGGTTGCACGTCGAGAGCACGACAGCTTCCCGGACTGCGTCCAGCTCCCGAAGCCGCCGATAGGCCTTCGGATAATCGTCGTTCGCGAACGCGAGCCGTTCAAGGAGCTCCACGGGAGCACGGCGATACGAGACGCCGAGGCCGAGGATCGGCATCAGGCCGTGGGGGTGGGGCGCGGAGGGCGGTTGGTCATCTCGCTGCGACCAGATCGAGCGCGGCGCGGTCGCCGGCCACTGCCTCCAGCGCCGCCTTTCGCTGTTCGTAGTAAGCCAGGATCTGGAGCTCGATGGAGAGGTCGACCTTGCGGAGTGACACCTCCGCCGGAACCGTGATCACGGCGGGCGCGAAGTTGAGGATCGAACGGATCCCGGCAGCCACCATTCGGTCGGCGACCTCCTGGGCCGCGGCGGCGGGCGTGGCGATGATGCCGATGGCGACCTCGCCGCGTTGGACGATCTCGCTGAGCCGGTCGATGTGCTCGACCGTCGTCGAACCCACCCGCTCCCCGACCTTGCCGTCGGCCACGTCGACCATGGCGACCACTCGGAAACCGCGCTTCGTGAAGCCCTTGTAGTTCGCCAGGGCGTGGCCGAGATTTCCCGCCCCGGCTATCACGACCGGCCAGTGCTGGGTTAGGCCGAGCTCCCGGCGGACCTGGTGGATCAGATAGGCGACGTCGTATCCGACGCCCCGGGTTCCGTAGGACCCGAGGTATGAGAGGTCCTTTCGAACCTTGGCGGAGTTGACACCGGCTGCCTCCGCCAGGTCCCCCGACGAAACGGTCGTGGCGCCTTGCTCGGCCATCTCGACCAGCGCTCGAAGGTAGACCGGGAGGCGTCCGACGGTGGCCTCAGGAATGGCTCGATCGTTCATCGAGCCGTGTATGTGCAGGTCACGAAGCCATTCTAGCGCCGACCAGCCTGAAAATCACAAAGGCACAAGGCTACCGGCGGACCAGGTGGTTGAAGCGCGTCGGTTCGACCTCGAACTCGAACTCTTCCCGGCCATCGACGATGACCACCGGAACGCGGAGACCGTAGTGTCGCTCCAGGGCGTCGTCCCCGTCGATGAAGACCTCTTCGAATCCGAACGGACTCCGTTCGCGCTCAGCGTCGATCACGGCCCGGGCCTTGTCGCACAGGCCACAGGTCCTCCGGGAGTACATGACGACCAGCGGCTCCGCCACGGGCCCAATCGTACGGATCGAAAACGCACTGAACTCCGGGGCTGCTCCAGCCGATGACTGAAGGGAGAAGATCCCCCTTCTCTGCACGGCAGACGTGCGCCGAGTCAGGCGTTGCCTCGGTCATCGCCTCGGCGCTCGTCATGGAGGAGGCCGCTCCCACCGCGGCCTCCTCTGCCTTTTCAGGGGGAAGTTGGAACCTCGCCGCCCGTCGGAGGTTCCAGGGCCACGACTGGGTCCCGGTGAGCGCCGCGGGCCGTGGTTTTCACGAAGCCCCAGTACATGACGGCGACGCCGGCCGCCAGGCTGAAGGAGAACAGCGCGACCAGCCGAAAGCCCGCTCCGATTCCCGAGCCGATGGCGACGATCGTTGCACCCGCCGCGATCAGAAGGACTCCCGCCGTTCGACTCCTGAGGTCGGGGCGGCGACCCATGGACAACGCCGACCACATGAGGCCGCCGAGCAATAAGAAGTATGCGGTGAACGAGTAAAACTGGGCCAAGCGGTACGGAATCGAGTTGTCCCCGAAGACCTCCTTGCCGAGGGGCAGTGCGTCGTTGAGCCGGAGCTCATTCAGCGGCGCGGTCAAGATTCGATACGCGGCGAACACGCTCCCGAGAAGCAGCACAGCGAACAACCCGTGTGCCACGGAGCGGCGTTTCGCCAGGAGATAGACCTCACCCAGGAACAGAAACGGCACGTTGAGGACGGCCCCAAGCAGCCAGTACGCGCGGAATTCCGCCGGGGACCACGTATCGATCACACCCGCAAACATCGCGAGCGACGCGACGGCATACATGATGAGCGCGATCGCCCACACGCCTTCGAACTCCCTTCGCCGAGACGCGTACCGCCGAGCCAGCTGGATGGCGAAGTAGAGAGCAACCGCGAACGCGATGAACGGAAAGATCGCCAGCCAGGCGCTGCCGGCTCCAATCACGCCGAGCGACCTTCCGCCTCGAAGCCCTCCTCCTCCTCCTCCTCGAGGTCCTCTCCGGCGGACCGCTCCTCGCCTTGGGCGGCGCCCGCCTGTCGAAGGGTTCTCCGGAGAACCTTGCCCGTCACGTGGTGTGGGAGCTCCTCCACGACGTGGACTTCCTTCGGCCATTTGAACCGGGCGAGGTATCCATTGAGGAAATCCACGATCTCTTCGCTGGTGACCGATTCACCGGGCTTCGGTACGACCCAGGCTCCGACCGCTTCCCCGGTTCGCTCATCGGGTACGCCGACCACCGCTGCCTCGGCGACCTTCGGGTGCTTCTCGATCGCTTCCTCCACCTCGTTCGGATAGACGTTGAACCCCGAAACGATGATCAGGTCCTTCTTCCGGTCCACCAGGAACAGGTAGCCGTCCTCGTCGCGAACGGCCACGTCGCCGGTCCTCAACCACTCGTCGTCGATGACGCGGGCGGTCTCCTCAGGCCGTCCCCAGTAGCCGGAGAAGACATTCGGCCCGCGAACCAACAACTCGCCGGGATCGCCTTCCTCGACGTCCTCACCGTGTTCGTCGACCAGGCGCACTTCCAGGCCCGGAAGAGGAAGCCCAATCGACCCCGGCTTTGCCTCAGGTCCAAGCGCGTTCGTGGTGACGGCCGGCGCCGCCTCCGTCAACCCATACCCCTCCCAGATCGTGACGCCGAAGCGCTCCTTGAAGGCCGTCAGCACGGCCGGCGAAAGCGGCGCGGCCCCCGAAACCGCCAGACGAACGGTAGACAGGTCGGCCTCATACCCTGCGTTGGCGATCGCAAGCCACGCCTGAAACATGGGCGGCGCACCGAACAGGACGGTTACTCCATGGCGCTTCACCAGCTCGAGCGTCTCTCGCGGATCGAACCGTTCCACCAGCACGGCTGTGGCGCCGGTCTTCATCGTGATTCCGAGGATCACGTTCAACGCGTAGCTGTGGAACAGGGGCAGCGCCAAGAGGCCGACATCTTCGGACGCCTCGGCGAGGGCCGGCACCGCGGACATCTGGTCCAGGTTCGACAGCAGGTTGCCATGCGTGAGCATTGCGCCTTTCGGGTCGGCCGTGGTTCCGGCCGTGTACGCGATCACAGCGAGATCCGAAGGTTCCGTTTCAACCGACGGTGAATCGCCCGGAACGTTCAATGCCTCCTCTAATGACACCGTGCCGGGAGGAGCCGGCGGACCTCCGATGACGAACACGTTTTGGAGGTCTCCGAGCCGGTCCCGAATGGACAGCAGTCCAGGAAGCGAACGCAGATCCGTGACGGCCAACTTTGCGCCGGCGTCGGCCAGGATGTACGCCGTCTCCTCGGGCGTCAGCATGACGTTGAGCGGGCACGCCACGGCGCCGGCTCGCATGGTGCCGTACAGCGCGTAGACGAACTCGGGCACGTTCCCTGCCAAGATCGCCACGCGGTCGCCCTTTATCGCTCCCAGCCGGGCCAGCGCGGCGGCCGTGCGGTCGACCCGCTCGTCGAGCTCCGAGAACCCGATCTCGACCCCGTGGAAGATGAGCGCCGGCTTTGTCCCGAACTTCGTTGCGGCGTCTCGCAGAAGATCCGCGGCGTTCATACCGGCACCTCGATGAACTCCTTTTCCACGACGTTCGCGGGAGTTCGTCCGGTCCACTCGGCGTGCGTCGTTCCTCTCGATTCGAGAAGGGCTACCTCCTCGAAACCTCCAGCCTTCCGTTCGAACAGCGCCAACCGGCATGACGAAATCTCGGAGTTATGGCAGAAACGTGGCGACCCGTTCGGATCTTCGTACCGGGCCCGCAGAAGTGCGCGGACGGGCGCTTCGATTCGTCCGCTGAGGCGGTACCGCCGGTTGCCGACGTCGACGTTCCACCTTCCCATCGTTCGGAAGTCGCTGCGGCGATTGACTTTCATGAACCGAATCCACCGGCCCTGCCACCGAACCCCGATCACCGTGAGAAATGGGGTCAGGACAGGACCTCTCCGGCCCTGCGCGGTAAGGGCGTGAACGACGGCGTCCTCGTCCACGAAGTCACTGCAGTGCGCCCATGCCCACCGTTCGGCATGCCTGCTGCCGTAAAGGTGCCCCTGCTGGCCGCTGGCCGGGTTGATGCGCGTGGTTTCGCCGTCGACGGTGATAGAGCCGGAGACCACCGTGTCGACGTTGGGCGAAAGCGGCTTGGTCGGAAGAAGCGGGCCTCGGTACAGCGCTGGTGGAAGCAGGTGATAGGTCGGCTCGCCGGTCTTCCAATCCAGCGACCACCGAGCCTGGTGACCACCGCCCGCCACCGTTCCCTCGGCGTGGCCGGACGCCATCTGGTTTTCGTCCAGGACGACGTTGAAGTGCTCGCCCGTGACAGCCCACGTCTTGGCGCCGGCATGAATACCGAAGGTCGAACTGGGGTCAACCGGGTCGAATTGTGCGAACCAGGACGCCATGTGCTGCTGCCCTGAAGAGCCGCCGTGATACGTCGAACGAATCCAGTACCCCCGTCCCGACCCCGGATCGGTGAAGGTCAGGAACCAGACCTCGTAGCCTCGTCGGCTCGGCGCGAGCTGCGGGACGTTGTGGTCTTCGCTCATGACGGCAGAAGGATAGCCCGGTGCGCCGATACCCTCAGAAAGTCACACGCCTGCCCGGAATAGGTGTCGAACCGCACCTAGAATGACGGGCTTCGAATGACCATGAGAAGGCCAAAAACCGGGCCCAAACTGCTGTTCTCCACAGCGCCGTTCTTCCGCCACTCGTTGCGGGAGGGCTTTCGGCATATCGCCAATGCGGGATTCGAGGCGGTCGAGATCATGGTGACCCAGGATCCTCACACGCAGGAGCCCCACCTGCTGCGAAAGGCGGCCGACGAGTTTGGGTTGCGAGTGGAGGCCGTGCACGCACCCTTTCTCCTCATCACGCGGGCGGTGTGGGGGACCGATCCAACCGGCAAGATCTACCGGGCCGTCCATCTCGCGGAGGAAATCGGGGCGGAACTGGTGGTCGTCCACCCCCCGTACCGATGGCAGGTGCGGTTTCGGCGGTGGGTGGAGAACAGCCTGGCGGAGTTCTCGGCCCGGACCGGCGTGACGGTTGCCGTGGAGAACATGTTCCCGATCCGGCTCGGTACGGAACGAGGGGTGCGCTTCCACGCGCGGCAGGACTTCGAGGACCTGGAACGGTTTCCCTACATGGTCCTCGACACGAGCCACGCCGCCGTCTCCAACCTCGACATTCGGACGATGTATCGCGAATACCGTGACCAGATCCAGCACGTCCACCTATCGAACAATGCCGGCAAGGGCTGGGATTCTCACCTGCCGGTCTACGCGCCGGGCGTTCTTTCCCTGGGCGAGTTCCTGGACGACGTCGTGGAGGACGGGTTCGCCGGCGCGATTTCCATCGAACTGGATCTCCGGCCGTGGCTCCAGGACGAAGAGGCGCTGCACGAAGTCCTGGTTCGAAACCGCGAGTTCTGCGAAAGCCGGTTGAAGGTCAGCCAGCGAAATCGTTGAAAGGCGATACACGAAGGCCCAATCGGGGCAAACGGCGTCGCTGATGAAGCGTCGTCTAACGAAAGCTTCAGCCTCCACTCCCCTGCGATTGCCTTTGCTAGCCTCCGTGCCGTGCGGCCATTCACGCTCGTGCTGCTCATCCTCCTCTTCCTGTTGATTGCGGGCGCGGCCGTGGTGCAGGTCACAGCTCGCTAGGAGCGGCGCATCCCAACTCGCGACGCCACATCGGCGAAATAGGGATCGGCCGCGTAAAGCCTCTCGAACTCGGTCCTGGCCTTCGCCTCCGACCCCATCGCCTCGTACAGGAGCCCTCGCTCGTACCGGGCCTGCTTGAGGATGTCCGCGTTTCGCTTTCGTGACTTAAGTGCTTCTTTCAGTGTCTCCAGCGCCGTGACGTACATCCCCTTCTCGCGAAACGCACGTCCGCGATACACGAGCAGCTGTGCTGTGGCGTCATCCGTATTCGTGACGTAATCATCGGTCACCCGAAGGACCGGATCGCGCTGCTCGAGCTCGGTGTAGAGGTCGGCCAAGGAGAGCGCGAAGAGCGGGTGCGGCGCCACCGCCCCGAGCGTCTCCAGAAGCTCGGCGGCCTCGTCGGCTCGACCGGACCGCTGGTAAAGCTCCGCCAGCAGGAGTCCGGCCGCGAGGTTCCCGTGCGGGACCTGTGCCACCACGTTGGGCGTAACTGCGACGAGCGCGGCTCCGCCGATTCCGTACTTCTGCATGAGGGCGTCGGGGAGCTCGACGTTGGATCCGAGCACGTCCTCCAGCATGTTCGCCGCTTGCTCGTTTCGGCCCAAGGCGACCAGACAGAACGCCCCGAAATACTCCTCGGCGATGTGAAGCCGCCCGGGATCCCGCGCCATGGACTGGTCGAACGCCTCGAGCGCGGCGGGAAAGTTCCCTTGCATGTACCTCGCGACGCCCTTGACGAACGCTTTCTCGGACCTCGGCGCGAAGAGGCCGGCCCTCGGGAGCGGCCCCCCTGCAACACGCTCGTTTCGCCGATTGGAGTGCTTGGATTTACGACCCCCGGCTCTCGCCCGGTATGACACGCCCGTTCCAGGCGCGCTCGCGGACGCGGTCCGTCGACCGGAAGAGTGAACCGAATAGCGAAGGCCCGGTACGCCGAATGAGACGCCGAACCCACCTCGCGACAGATTGAGCCGGGCACCGCTCCCGAGGCGAACCGATTTGTAGAACCGAAACCCCACGCCGACGAGCCTCCTGGTTGACAGCGAGCGCCGATTGTGACCTCGGCTCGGATGCTAGGCGACCACCGCCCTTCCATCAGGGCCTACACAGGCAGCTTCGGCCTAGTCCGGATGGGCCATTTTCGAAATAGTCGCCTCCATTGGTCTGGGAGAGTGACAAAAGGGAATGAACTGGTTCGTTCGTGGCGGGACTCCGGATCGCCCGCTCGAGCCGCCAGCACCGCCCAATCGCCCGCGAACGGCATCGCAGGTACGCGCTCGCGCCCGAGGCGCGGACGCAGAGGAGGTGAGGCGGTACAGGTGACGATCGATCGAGAAGGATTTCGCGCATGGCTTGCCATGCAGGGACCCGACCTCTTCGTCGGACATCTGTGGACGTCTACGGACTGCGCTCTGTCCCATTACCACAACGAGTCACGGGGAAGCGGGTGGACCGGGGGCTGTTGCGGAGTGGAGATCGGACACCAGGCCGGGAGGCTACGGGAGACACTACCCGCGTCGGCCTGGACGTTCCTCGAGAGAATCGACCGACTCCGAGCGATTGACCTAACGTCCCTCGCAACCGAAGACGAAGAACGGGCGATGGCGAAGGCACGACATCCATCGAACGCCGCGAGACGCGGTGAAGCGGATACGGCGTAGAGGTTCGTCTTTAGCGACTTCCGGTGTGAGACCTGTATGGCTCCAGGCCGGCCAACGTCACCCCGACCAGACGACGAACCGCTGCCTTCGACGACAGGCCGCTTGCGCTTTCCAAAGCGCTGAGGGAAAAGGCCGCAAGTTCGTCGGGAGGAATGTCCTCGCGCACCTCGCCCGCTCTGGCACCCTCCGCGATGAGGTCGCGGACCATCGCTCGCAGCTTTGCGTACGCTCGAGCCACGTGCCCGCCCTTGTGAAGGAGCGCGGCGAGCGCCGGATCCCGAAGGTGGCCGCGTTGACGCTCTGAGCCGTGATGTTCGTAATTAATGAAGGCGTAGCCTTCGAGCACGGCGTTGAGTCGATCGCGCGGATCGCCCGCCTGGTCGCGGAGCCCAGCGAGATATTGAAGGTGCCCTGAGATTGTCTGTTCGTGCCACGCCACGATGATCGCTTCGACGTCGGGGAAGTACTTGTACAACGTCGCACGCCCAATGCCGGTTTCGTCGGCGATCTGCGACATGGTCACGGAGAGGAGCCCACGTTTGGATACCAGCGCCGCCGCCGTGTCAAGGATGGCATCACGAACCTCGCGGCGGTGGGCCGCAATCGTGTCCATCCACAGTCTTGGCACGGTTAGGAGTATACGGTCCGTTTCCCTAGTAACGATTTGACTCTCTCCGATACATTCTGTTTCGATAGGCGGGGCCGGTCATCCTTCGAAGGAGCGCGACATGGCGGACACGAGAGCTCCCGGGAGCCAGGACGACACCACCAGAGGTACACGGGAACGTCCCCACACGCCACGCTGGGTGATCGTGTCCCTCGTCATCGTTGGCGTGTTGGCGGTGGCGTTTATCGTCACGCGGCTCGCCGGCGTTCAACATGGCCCGGGGCTTCACACCCCGAACGACGGCGGACCAACCCCTTCGGTCGCGCATCCGGCACTTGTCGACCACGGCCCCTGAAGAGAAGACCGCCGGAGGGACGATGAAGGGCGACCTGCGGAAGTTCGCGCTCGCCATCCACCTCACCGTCTCGACTGGTTGGATCGGTGCTGTCCTGGCCTATCTGGCAATGAGTCTCGCCGCTCAGACCAGCCGAGACGACCTGATTGTTCGTGCGGCATGGATTGTCATGGACCTGACAGGGTGGTACGTCCTCGTTCCCTTGGCGTTCGGGTCCGTCGCGACTGGACTGGTCATGTCACTCGGGACGGACTGGGGACTGTTTCGCCACTACTGGGTTCTCTTCTCGTTCGGGCTGACCGTTTCTGCGGCGGTGATCCTGGTCTTGCACATGGTCGAGGTCAGCGCGCTCGCCGACGTAGCAAGGGGGGGTGAGAATGCCGCCCTTGATATCGCCGGCACGCATCTGCCCTCCCAGCTCCGACAGGGAGACCTTCTCCATCCGCTCATGGGGCTCGTGGTTTTGTTGATTGTTCAGGTTTTAAACGTGTACAAGCCCCGGGGCCTGACGAGGTACGGCTGGCGAAAGGATCAAGAGAAGCGCGCCGCCCCACAGCGCTAGCACGGGCCAATCCAAGCAGCCCCATGCCTTCGACGACCCCTCCATGATACCCTAGGGGGGTAGGGTTGGAGCGAGAAGGGGTCCATATGTACGGCTACTACCAGGACAAGCCCGAGGTTCAGGCTCGGCTAAAGCGCGTCGAGGGACAGATTCGGGGTCTTCAACGCTTGGTTGACGAGGACACGTACTGCGTCGACATCCTGACGCAGATCTCGGCGGTCAACGCCGCGCTCAGGAAAGTCGCGGTCCAGCTCCTCGACGACCACATTCGACATTGCGTCGCGGAAAGCGTCACCGGTGGTACGGATCCGGAATCGAAGATCAGCGAAGCCACGGCCGCGATCGACAGGTTGCTGAAGTCATGAAGGAGGCTCGCGATATGGAGCAAGACCACAACCTCGAGCACGGTGCCATGCACGGACGCGGACCGAGCGACCATCCGGAAGCGGCCGGACACAGAGGGGACGAACACGGAGGGGACGAACACGGCGGTCACGCCGCTGAGCACGCCTCTGGACACGGCGCTCACCATGGGGCTGCACACGGCGACCACGCCCGAGTGTTTCGCGACCGTTTCTGGTGGACGCTTGTTCTCTCTATTCCTTTGGTGTTCTTCAGCGAGATGTTCCAGGACCTCCTGGGATACACGGCTCCGGAATTCCCGGGGAGTGATTGGGTGCCCCCCGTCATCGGAACCGTCATCTTTCTGTACGGCGGCTGGCCATTCCTGACTGGCGCGATCAGTGAGCTCCGCGCCCGGCGCCCGGGCATGATGCTCCTGATCGGCCTGGCTATCACCACCGCGTTCGTGGCCAGCTGGGCCACGAGGTTCGGAACCGTCGAGCTGGACTTCTGGTGGGAGCTGGCCGCGCTGATTGCGGTCATGCTCCTCGGCCACTGGCTGGAGATGCGGGCGGTTGGGCAAGCAAGCGGCGCCCTCGAGGCCCTGGCCGCGCTGCTCCCCGATGAAGCCGAGCGGGTCACCGAGCACGGCGTCGACGTCGTCTCGCTGGGCGACCTCGAGGTCGGCGATGTCGTTCTCGTCCGCTCCGGCGCTCGGGTCCCGGCGGACGGAGAGATCATCGAAGGTGCCACCGAGCTGGACGAATCGATGATCACCGGTGAATCGAGGCCGGTTCCAAAGTCGGCCGGCGATCAGGTGGTCGCCGGAACGGTCGCCACGGATTCGGCCATTCGAGTACGGGTCACCGCCGTGGGAGAGGAAACTGCCCTCGCGGGGATCCGCAGGCTGGTGGAAGAGGCTCAACAGTCCAGGTCTCGGGCTCAGGCCCTGGCGGATCGTGCCGCCGCCATTCTGTTCTACGTGGCAACGGCGACTGGAGTGATCACGTACGTCGTGTGGTCCGTGTTGAACCAGCCGAGGAGCGCGATCGAGCGGTCGGTAACCGCGCTGGTCATCGCGTGTCCTCATGCCCTCGGTCTCGCCATTCCGCTGGTCATCTCGATCTCGACCGCCCTCTCGGCGCGCAACGGCATCCTGGTGAAGGATCGGCTGGCGCTCGAGCGGATGCGGCAAGTCGACGTCGTCTTGTTCGACAAGACCGGCACCCTCACGACCGGAAAACCCGCCGTTGTGGATGTTGCGTCGTCGAACGGATCGCGAGAGGAGATCCTGCGGCTGGCAGCAGCGGTGGAAGCCGACAGCGAGCATCCGCTGGCGAGAGCCATCGTCGCCGCAGCGTCGAAAGCCGGCCAGATCGTGAGAGCGACGAATTTCCGCTCGTTGACTGGGCGAGGGGTCGAGGCAACGGTCGGTGGGACGGAGGTGGCGGTCGGTGGACCCTCACTGATGCGAGAACGTTCGTTGGCGATTCCCGAAGACCTCTCAGCAGCGGTCAAGGAGTGGCAACAGCGAGGGGCCACGGTGCTTTCTGTCGTCCGCGGCGAAACGGTGATGGGCGCGGTGGCGCTGGCCGACGAGATCCGGCCGGAGTCACGGCAGGCCATCGAAGAGCTCAAGAGTCTCGGTGTGGAGGTCGCGATGATCACCGGCGACGCCCAAGAGGTCGCCGATGCGGTCGCGGCGGAGCTCGGAATCGAGCAGGTCTTCGCCCAGGTCCTTCCTGAAAACAAGGACAAAGCCGTGGCAGACCTCCAGCGGCGTGCGAAACGCGTGGCGATGGTCGGTGACGGGGTCAACGACGCCCCGGCGCTCGCGCGAGCCGACGTCGGCATCGCCATAGGTGCCGGGACCGACGTGGCCATCGAGTCCGCCGGCGTTGTACTTGCGTCGGACGATCCCAGGGCCGTGATCGACGTGATTCGACTGTCGCGGGCCACATACCGCAAGATGATCCAGAACCTGGTGTGGGCGACCGGGTACAACGCATTCGCCCTCCCCATCGCCGCTGGGGCGTTGGCCTGGGCCGGCGTGACCTTGGCGCCCGCCGTCGGGGCCATCCTGATGAGCGCCTCGACGATCGTCGTCGCCATCAACGCCCAGCTGCTCCGGCGCCTACGGCTCGGGTTCGGCCGGCGAGCAGAACGCGGCGGCAGCTAAAGAAAAAGGCCCGGCGCTGAATGTGGCGAGCACTGCATACGAACGACGCTTCACGATCAGACCTCCTGACAGGGTGAACGGACCCCGCGCTTCATGCAGCGTTGGATTATCGCGAAGTCACCCGGGTCTCTAGTTACTTTGGGCTATGGACGGGTCCGGGGCTCCGTGCCGTAACGCCAAGGGGGCGGCCAGCCGGCCGCCCCCGATGCGACGCTGCTATGTGCCGTCCCCTACTTCGTCAGCTTGGGACCGTGGTGGTCGTCCTTGAGGCCGAAGGCATTGCCCTTGTCCGTTCCCTGGACAGCAGAGTCAGTCATGGCGAAGGTCAGGACGGCGTGCGCAGCGGCGTCCGACATCTGGTCGAGCGCGGTCGAGCTGAGATTCGAGATGTCGTCGCAGGCCTGGTGGTAGCACGGGTCGTAGGCGATCCCGGCGGTGCCGCCGTACACGGCCCGTTGCTCAGGAGTCTTGATCCCCTCGGCGCCTGTAAACAATCCCCCTACGGGGATCCCGACGGCGGCGAAGGCGGCGTGGTCCGAGCGCGACCCAATCTCGGTGGGATCGGTCTCCAGTCTCTGGCTCGCGAAGTAGTCGAGGAAGACATCCTCGATCTGCCCCGAGCCGTTCGGGTTGCTGCCCACGGTGTCGGAATTGTCCCCGTCGTAGACGAATCGGACGAAGTTCGGCGATCCCACCATGTCGAAGTTGAGGTACGCGGAGATGTTCTTGATCTGCCGTGAGCTGAGCTCGCTCACGTAGAACTCAGATCCGAACAGCCCCGCCTCCTCGGCGCCCCAGAATCCGAACCGGACCTGGTTCGTCGGCTTGACCTTCAGAGCTGACAACTGCTCGGCAATCTCCAGCAACGTGGATGAGCCGCTGCCGTTGTCGTTGATGCCGGGTCCTTCGGTCACTGAGTCGAGGTGTGCCCCAGCGAAGGCCACTCGGTCACTGCGCCCCGAGGTGGTCTCACCGATCACGTTCGAGGTCTGGCGAATCTCGGAGATCGATTGCACGAACATGTGCATCATCACCGTCTGCCCCGAGCGGATCCGTTGGTACTGGTCCGCACCGAGAGCGAAGGACGTCCCCGTAATCGGGATGCGGAAGTCCGGTGCTCCCAGCGTCCCGGCAAATGCATCGGTTCGTCCCGCTTGGCCCTCGTTGAAAATGATCACGCCCACCGCCCCTGCGTTCTGCGCGTTGAGCGCCTTCTGGGCAAAAGTGCAGGTTCCCCGCTGAATCAACGCGATGCTCCCTGCAACGGAGGCGGGGAAGTCGGGCGCCTCACACCCGCTGGTGGAGCCGGGGGTCGCCGGCGGCGGAATGAGGATGTCGTTGGTAGGGACAACGTCGGAGGTAACGTCACCACTTCCCGAGTAGTCCATGGTGATGAAGTCCTGATTGTGCACGTAAGTGACTGGATCAGGGGACACCCGGTTGAGTTGTGGCGTGGCGGTTTCCTGGAAGAACGGATAGTCGAAGAACTGCTGGGTCACTCGAAAACCGGCGGCCCGAAGCCGCTTGGCCACGTAGTCGGCCGACTGATCATAACCCGGAGTTCCCGACGCTCGGGTGTCGTTGTTTCGATCGGCGATTTTCTGAAATGCCCGCTGGTGCTCCATGACGCCGGAAAGCGTCACGGCCTTTCGCAGGGCCCGCGAATCGGTGCCGACTGCTGCGGGGGCCGGCGGGGCGCTGGACAGTGTCGCCAAAATCGTGGTGGCGGTCAGGACCCCGACCGCGATTACGCGTCTCTTCAAGATTCCCCCCTCCTTGGGACCGACGGACTAGTTTTCGCCCACTACCAGGAAGCGGCCGGAACTGTACCGAATCTGGCCAGAAGTAGTGGACTGATCCTGGTTCAAAGCAACTGCGGCCAGGGGGCCCCGAGCAACGAGGCGGCCGCTGCCGATGCCATTGACTCCTAATCGTGGTTCGGAGTTATCGCGGCTGCTAGAAGAAAACGTTCTTACGAGCCAGGACGTTCTTGTACAGCATCTGCTGGATGGTGTCCCTGATCCGGTCAGTCAGCTCGAACACGAGCATCGAGTCCTGCCATGCATCTCGGGGAAATTCGTCCGTCGGAATGGGCTCGCCGAACTCGATGATCCACTTCGATGGAAGGGGGATGAGCCCGAGGGGGCCAAGCCACGGGAAGAACGGTGTGATCGGGAAGTACGGGAAACCTCCCAACTTCGCCAGCGTCTTCGCGTTGTAGATCATCGGGTAGATCTCCTCGGAACCGACGATCGCCGCAGGAACGATCGGCGCCCCGGTCCGCAGCGCCAGCTCCACGAACCCGCCTCGCCCGAACCGCTGGAGCTTGTACCGGTTGCGGTACCCCTTCCCGACGCCCTTGTAGCCCTCGGGGAACACACCGACCAGCTCGCCGCTGCGCAAGAGGCGGAGCGCATCTTCGTCGCACGCCAACGTGGCGCCCATCTTGCGAGCCATGACTCCGACGATGGGCATTCGAAATGCCAGATTCGCCGCCAGCAGCCGAACGTGGCGATGGGCGGGATGTCGATCGAGCAGCCCGAACTTCATCACCATGGCGTCGACCGGGAGCGTTCCGGAGTGGTTTCCGACCAAGAGCGCCGCACCTTGCGACGGCACGTTGTCGAGGCCAAGCCAGTCCACCCGCCAGTACCGTTCGTGCCACGGTCGGACCAGCGGCGCGAAGACGTTCTCGGTGATCTCAGTGTCGAAGCCAAACTCGTCGATGTTGTATTCGCCCGTCAGGCGGCGCCGCAGGTACTCGAGCGATCGCTTGACTGCCTGCCCCTCGAACGGCCCGACCCGCTCCCCCGGGGTTGGAGGCTGATGGCGCCGGCAGAATCCGTTGGCCTGGGCGAGGTTCCGGCACGGCTTTCCGCTCGCGGTGAGTGCCCTGCACCGGTTGGCGACTCCCCTGGCCTGATCCAGGGAGATCACTTCTGCCATCAGGTCCTCACCTTCTGCCTTCGATCACGCCGTCCTCGCTGGAGCAGGTCGTACACGTTCCGCTCCCACTCGCTTGCCTGTTCCGGGGTGAAGAGCCGGCGAAACCGCTGGCCGGCGATGAACTCCTCCAGTGCTTCCCGCGTGGTGAACCGAGGCGTGTACCCGAAGATCGACTTCAGCCGTTCGTTGTCCGCGACTCGCCCGTACACCAGGTAATCGATCTGGTCCGTAGGGAAATCCACCAGCCCGGCTCGGCGAATCAACGCCGCCAGGGGCATTCCGAACGGATACAGCACCTTGAACGGCAACTTCCCGCACATTCGAATCGCCTGCGACAGGTACAGAACGCCGTCCGCGGCGACGTTGAAGATACCTTTGTGATCCTCGCGGACCGCGCGATACAGCACCTCAAGAGCGTCGTCCTCGTGAATGAACTGGAGCCGAGGATCGTATCCAAACGGCGACGGAATGACGGGCAGCGAAAAGTATCGCGTGAGCGTCGTTTCGATACCTGATCCCATGAAATTGGCAAACCGAAGGATGGTGAGCGAGACGTCTTTCCTCCGGCGTCCGAAGTCGCGGGCGTACTCCTCGATCTCGATGGAGTCCTTTGCATACCCGACCGGCGCCGCCCGCGCCGACATGTCCTCGGTGAAGACGGCCGGATCCAGTGGGCTCGATCCGTAGACCGCCGTACTCGACTTCATGACGAGTTTCTTCACCTCGGGGGCTTTCTGGCACGCCGCGAAGAGCTGCATTGAGCCGATGACGTTGATGTCCTTCATGTTGAGGCGACCGCCCACGCGCGTCGGAGTGGTGATGACCGAGAGGTGGACGACCGTATCGGCCTCCGATGCCTGGATGGTCTTGAGGATGAGGGGGTTTCGAATGTCGGCACGGACATATTCCGTCCGCTCCAGGTCGACCTCCGGCTCCTCGACGTCGATGCCGACGATATGGTCGACGTCTGGATCCTGTTCGAGCCGCTGGGCGAGCCGGCCGGGAAGGTGCCTCGACACGCCCGTGATGAGGATTCTCTGACCCATGCAGTCCTAGGCTACCGCCTCGGCCCCCCGGAGGGTCACCGTGTCGCCTCTCCTCAGTCCGAGCCGTTCGGCGGCGCTTCCTTTATTGACCACGAGCCCGAGCCCGCCCACCGAATCGACGATAAGCGCAAGCTCGCCCTCGCGGACGTCGCCAAAGGTCCGGACTCTTCGGGCAGAAACCGCGTCACCCTTCGACCCAACCTCGATTGAGGAGGCGGCCTTCACTCCCGCGGTTTCGAGATCCGCGGCGCGGGCCGAAAGCCGAATGTTTCCGAATCGGTCGGACGAAAGGACCTGGCAATCGATTCGTCCGTCGCGAACCACGGGTTCGGGAATGGACAGCACCGTCAGCGAATCGAGATCGACGGAAGGGCCCAACTCTTCAATGGCGAACCCCGCTGCCAGATGCGCTGCGGCTGGGGCGAAGATGTCCCGTCCGTGGAACGTCGCCGATACCGGCTGCCGCAGCACGTTTGGAGCCGTGATTTCGACCGCACGAGTGATCCCCTCGTCCTCCGCCCAGGCGATGGAGAGAAGGCCGTTATCCGGACCGACCAGGAGGCGGCCATCCGTTCGGGTTTCGACGGCGATCGACCGTCGGACCGTCCCAACGCCAGGATCGACGACGGCGACGATTACGGTTGCGGGCGGCAGCGAACGAATCGCTCGGCTGAGGATGAGCGCGCCCGCAAGCACATCTTGGGGAGGCACCAGATGCGACAAATCAACGATCGTGCTTTCCGGCGAGATCTGCGCCATCACGGCGTGGCAGACGCCGACGAACTCGTCTTCCAGCCCATAGTCCGAGAGGAAAGCGATGGAGCGGGCCGGCGACATGGATCCGGCCAGGGTCTACTTCTGGCGGCGCTGCCAGCGCGTCTTCTTGAGCAGCTTCTTATGCTTCTTTTTCCGCATCTTCTTGCGGCGTTTCTTGACGACCGAAGGCAAACAGAATCCCTTTCCGATTTGGGCGGAAGCCCGAAAGTCTAGTCGGTTCCGAACAAACTCCGCAGGTCGACGCGACGAAGGCGGAAGTCTTCGTCCACCCGAACCGACCCGAGCTTGAGCGCCTTTGGTGCTTCCGCTACGGGCGACAGGAGCCTCAGGAGGCCGTCTTCGGCCGAGTATTCGAGATAGCCGAGGCCCGTGTATTCCCCTTTGCCGTCGGAGAGCCCGACAAGCAGACGGTCGAGCGGCTGCTCCTCGAACAGGGCGGGAAGCGCCGGCATGAACACGCTGGGTTTGACGCGCCACCGTTGGACCGGCCCCGAGAAGTAGTTTCGAAGCGCCGCCTCCCGGTTGCGGGCTCGCTGGTCCGCGGACGTCGTTCGGGTCTCCGCGGGCACGGGCAGCGCCAGGACCTCGCAGGAGAAGAAGCGCTGGATGATCCCGAGCAGCGGCGCGAGCTCCTCACCCCGCTGGAGGCCGATCACCACGTCGGGCTGGAGGAGCTCGATCTTGTGGTATTTCAGGACCTGGCCGTACACGCCTGAAACCAGGCCGCTCGTATCCACGATCACCATGTCGGCACCTCTGGACTGCGCCCAGCTCAACAGCTTCGCGGCGCCGACGACGAGCGGGAGCAGCTGTCCCTGCGGAGACGTCGAGCCGACGAAGTACAACGCGTCAACCCGACCGGTTCCGCGCGCCGCCGATTCGTCGCGGTTGCCGAACATCCGGACCGTCACCGCGGCCGGCGGTCCGATCGTCTTCTGCCCGAGATCGGTGTCGAGGTACGCGACTGTTCGACCGGCGTCCAGCGCCTGCTTCGCAAGGGCGCGGCCCAGCGTGCTCTTTCCGGAGTCGAGCCCTCCGATCAGCGTTACGACAGTTGCGGTCGACGCGACTCGCTCCACGACCGCGCTGTATCGTTCCACGCCACTCCTCCGGTGGCGCCGTTCGAGAAACGACCGTGCTAGATGAGGGCTTCCGTCTTCAGTAAGGCTCTGCTCTCGTCCTCTGCATCTTTCGCGAATCGACTCGGCGAACTTCCCGTCATCCCAGCAAATCGAGCTTCTCGAACGGCGTCGGCAGTTTCTTCGAGTCGATTCTAGGACGAGCCGAATCCGGCCGCCATGGCCTGGTAGGCAGGCCAGTAGTCCTTTCGTCGGCGCCCGTCATCCATGACGATTACCAGGTTCGTTCGTCCCTGTGCCTTCGCCACGATTGGAGCCGGATCGTTGACGTCGGCGATGGCGATGGTTTCGACGCCCGCCTGAATCGCGGCGCCCGCGAACCCGTGGTCGGCGAACGCGAGATCCGGCTCCGCTTCTTCCAGCATTCGCTCCATGGGTTCGGGCCCGTGAGTATGGATCGGCCCGCCCATCGTCGCGAACACACCGACATCGTCGACGTAGGCGATCTCACCGATGTGCATGAGGTCGCTGCTGCGCGCCCCTTCCATGGGAGTGAGCAGCTTCGCGCCGTTTTCGCGTAGCAAGTCCGCAACAGCACCGTAGAAGAGAAGCAGCGTGCCCGGGTGACCGGTGGCGAGCAGGACACGCTCTCCCTTCTTTGCCGCGTCGGCCAACCGGACGCCGGCTTCCTTCAGGGCTTGCAACAAACGCGCGGGGTCGATCGACACTTCTCCCACCTGCAGCGTGGGATCGGCGTCGAAGCCCGTTTCCGCAGCAATCAGGGCCAAGATTTCGGCGGCGGTCAGGGCCGGGAGTCCCGACAGGCCGAACCGCTCTTCCGGGTCGCCATCGACCAGGCGTCCGATCCGCCACAACACATTGGCGCGATCGTGCGACGCCACCGGTCCGGCGATCGCGGCGCGAACCAGCGCCTCAGCAAGCTCCTGATCGCTGAAGCGGCCCGGCCGCCAGAGCTGCGGGTCGCCGCCCTTCCCGAGGGTCCGTTCCTGGGGCATCCCTTACAGACTATGGGGTGCGGCAGAGTCGCTCAGGCGACTCCTCCGCCTTCAGTTCTCGGCGCTGAAAGGGCGCCTGCGCTCGAAATAGGGAGTAATGAACAGATTCTGAGACGAGGAGGAAGGTCCCATGACGAATGAACTCGAGCAAGCAGCAGCTGAGCAGTCCGGATTGCCGCAGCCCGATCCAGCGCTCCGACTTTTGGATCGATTCGTAGGGACGTGGACGATAAGAGGACATCTGGTCGGCTCGGACAAGGACACGATTACGGGGGAGGCGACCTATCAGTGGCTTCCCGGCGGATTCTTCCTCGAGCAACGGATCAAGCTTGATTTCATGCAGTACGAGATCGAGAGCGTCGAGTTCATCGGCTATGACCCGGAGACGGGGACGTTCCCGTCAACAGTGTTCTCGAATATGTCTCCGGTGCCGCTTCCGTATCGATGGGAAGTCGAAGACGACAGGATCAGGATCTCCGTGTCCTTTCCCCCGCTGGACGCGACATTCGAGGGCACATGGAGTGAGGACCGGGAGACCTTCGCGGGCGGCTGGCGACCCAATCCGGGCGCAGACGAGACGGTCAACGTCGCCTACGACGTCAGCGGCCATCGCGTGACGTAACGACGTACGAATCGGATCACGGAGCGGCGGTCCCGGCGGCGCCGCCTGCTTCCCATTCCTCTTCGTGCGAGCATTGCGACAGGAGGATCTGAGCGTGCCTGAGTTCGGACTGAAGGAACAGGTCGCCATCGTCACGGGCGGCAGCAAGGGCATCGGGCGCGCCATCGCGCTGGCCTTTGCCGAGGCCGGGGCGGCGGTGGCCCTTGCAGCGCGCGGCGAAGACGACCTCGTCCAGACGGCGAAGGAGATCGAGGCTGCCGGCGGCCAGGCCATTCCCGTGGTCACCGACGTCACCGACCCCGCGCAGGTCGAGGCGCTGGTTGGCAAGACAGTCGACGCGTTCGGAACGGTCGACATTCTGGTGAACAACGCGGGCGCGGCGCCGTTCCTTTCGACGATCGATCAGATTCGGCTGGAAGGATTCGAGAAGTACTTCCGCGTCAACTTCATGAGCGCCGTCTACTGCTCGAAAGCGGTCGCGCCTATCCTGCTGCCGAAGGGGTCGGGCTCGGTCTTGAACGTCGCTTCCGTGGCGGGGTTCATCGCCAGCCCCGGTCTCACCTACTACGCCGGTGCGAAGGCTGCGATGATCAACTTGACGAAGACGCTCGCCAGGGAGTGGGCGGCATCAGGTATCCGCGTGAACGCCGTTGCGCCAGGATGGGTGGAAACCGACATGAACGAGCGGGCGCGCGATCGGGCACCGGAGTTCGTCCGGAGCACGACGGCCGCCATTCCGCTCGGACGGTGGGGTCAGCCGGAGGAGGTCGCCGCTGCTGCGCTGTTCTTGTGCTCCCCAGCCGCTTCGTTCATCACCGGCGCGGTATTGGTAATCGACGGCGGGCAGACTGTGGCGAATCTGGTCGGAGGCTGAGACCGTGCGCCTCCGAGGTGCCGTAGTGGTCGTGACGGGAGCGTCATCCGGTATCGGGTGGGAAACGGCGTTGGCGTTTGCAAAGGCCGGCGCCACGGTTGTGGGAGCGGCTCGACGTAAGGACCGGCTCGACCGGCTGGCCGGCGCGATCGAACAGGGCGGAGGCACCGCGCTCGCCGTCGAGTGCGACGTTGCGGACCGCGACCAGGTCGAAGGCCTTCGACGGGCCGTCGACGAGGCGTTCGGCCGGTGCGACGTGCTGGTCAACAACGCCGGCGTGGCGGGCGGAGGTCCGTTCACCAACGTTTCGGTGGACCAGATCGAACGCGTGGTGCGCACCAACTACCTCGGCGTCCTCTATTGCACGAAGGCCTTTCTCCCGGGCATGCTCAAGGCCCGGCGCGGCCATATCGTGAACGTCGCTTCGCTCGCCGGTCGCTATGCGGTCCCCGGCTCATCGGTGTACAGCTCGACGAAGCACGCCGTCGTGGCGTTCTCCGAAGCGCTGTACTACGAGCTCGCATCCCAGGGAGTACGGGTCACCACGGTGAACCCGAGCTTCGTCCGGACGGAGGGCTTCTCGGCGGGCGACATGGAGAAGCTCCCGAAGGCGATCGTCCTGGACGCGGATCAAGTCGCCGGGGCCATCGTCGATGTGGTGAAGAAGGAGAAAGCGCCGGAGGTCTCGGTTCCTCGGTGGATGGCATCGATGCAATCGGTTCGCGTTCTCGCCCCGCCGCTGTACCGGGCGGCGCTCAGGCGAATGTCCAGGCGAGGCATGAGCACCAGGAAGCTCCGAGCCGACTAGGAACGGCTCGCGCTCGCTTCGCGAGCTAGCGCATGACCGGCCCAGCGAGGCGCAACCGCTCTGCCATCTCTGGATCAGGTGCGGGTTCGCCCTTTGGCGGCACATACATGGTCGCCATGCCGGTGACTTGGTCGGGGTCGACCTCGTTCAAGGGGACGTCCTTGATGACTGGCTCGCCGATCGAGTACGGCGAGGCCTCGTACAGAACCACGTGGTGGTTCGCCCCGTACCGTTCCGTGAGACGGTCGAGCAGGATCTCGAGCCCGTGTCGACTGGGCTGGGTGAGCCCTTCTCGCTGGCCGATGGTCGCGATCTGCCACAGGACGAGAGGGATCGAGGTGTCGAATTCGCGGTGGTACAAGAGGAAGCTGGTTGCTTCGAAACTCTGGCACCCGGCGGTGCCGGGATCCACACCCAGATCGGCGAACAAGCAGTCCTCGGCCGAGACACCCGGAAGCATCCTCGCCGCGAACCCTTCGGAGCGTGCTCGTGCCACGGCTTCGTGGGAGGGCGTGACGAAGACACCGGGATGTCCGTAGAAGACGGCGCAAACGCGTAGACCTCGCCGAACCCACCTCAGTATCTCCTCGACGATCTGCTCATACGTCTCGCTTCTCGGCTTCCCTTCCGCGTAGTACGCGTCGAGGGATTCAGCCGTTCGGTTGAGTCGGGTGATCCACGGCTCCGGAGCAGGATCGACGAATAGATAAAGGACCTTGTCCGCCTGCTCGATCTCGCGCCGGGCCTCGAGCGTCGTCTGGTTTCCGAACTGGATGCCCGTGCCGACGACCGTCAGCGATCCGGACCGTCCCTTCGAGGGTGCGGTGCTCCGATCTGAGCTACTTCTACTTGATGTACCGATAGACAAAGACGTTGCCGCCCTTCTCACCCCGGATCATCCGTTTGAGCTCGTCGCGCTCGAGCCTCAGCAGAGCCTGCAGCACGCCGCCCGAGTATCCCCGCTGCTGAAGGATGGTCCTTCGCTCGTCCTTGTCCGCCGCCGCCCAATCGGCAGCCAGTTGATCGTTCGTCGAGAGCTCGTCCAGGAAATCGGATACTCCCTTCGCTTCGGCTCCCATCGCTCCTCCCTTTCTCCGCCGACGTGAGCGATGACCGTACGGTGAGCTCTCACCTGGCGTCAAGATTTCGGTTCCTCTGGAACGGCCACCGGCAGCGGCCATACACTGCTCTGGATGCCGCTCTGTCGCTCCTGCGGTCAGGAAAATCCCGCGATCGCCCGGTTTTGTCTGAACTGCGGCCGAGCGCTTGAAAGCCGACGCCGGCCGGCGACTGAAGAGCGAAAGGTCGTCACCGTTCTCTTCTGCGACCTGGTCGGCTTCACCGCCATCTCGGACAACGCCGACCCTGAGGACGTCCGGGACACCTTGCGCCCGTACCACGAGCGACTTCGCGAAGAGATCGAGCGGTTCGGAGGAACCGTCGAGAAGTTCATCGGTGACGCGGTCATGGCGGTGTGGGGTGCTCCGGTCGCGCATGAGGACGACGCCGAGCGAGCCGTCCGAACTGGCCTGGACATCCTCCACGCGATCCGCGACCTGAATGAGCGCCAGCCCAACCTCCAGCTTGCTGTTCGGATCGGCATCAACACGGGCGAAGCGATGGTCTCCCTCCAGGATCCGGTCGTTGGCGAGGAGGCAATGGTGGCCGGAGACGTCGTGAACACCGCGGCGCGAATCGAGACGAGCGCTCCACCCGAGTCGGTGGTGGTGGGCGAGGCAACGTACCGGGCCACCAGGGACCTCTTCGATTACGAGGAGCTCGGCACCGTCCAGGTCAAGGGGAAGTCACAGCCGCTTTCCGTGTGGAAAGCGAACGCACCCAGATTTCCGCAGCAGCTACGTCCGGCGACGCGCTCGACGCCGTTCGTGGGGCGGGAGGACGAGCTCGAGCTCCTCAAGCGGGTTTACGCACGGGCCCGCCGGGAGCCGTCGGTGCAGCTGGTGACGTTGATCGGAGAGCCGGGCGCCGGCAAGACCCGGCTGACGGAGGAGTTCTCCGTTCTCGTCACGGCCCAAGACCCGAAGGTCAGGTCCCGACAGGGCCGCTGCCTGCCGTATGGCGAGGGCATCACCTTCTGGCCGCTCGGCGAAGTGATCAAGGGCGAGGCGGGGATTCTCGAGACAGACAGCCTCGAAACGGCCGAGCGAAAGCTCGAAGCTGCCGTCGAAGCGGCGGTCGAGGACACTGCCGAGCGAGAGTGGCTTGCCCTGCGGCTTGGTCCGCTGATCGGGGTTCACACGGTTGATGGGGCGGCTGAAGGGCGCCGGGAAGAGTCGTTCAGTGCGTGGCGACGATTCATTGACGCGCTCGCCTCGGCCACGCCTCTGATCCTCCTCTTCGAGGATCTTCATTGGGCCGATGACGCCATGGTGGATTTCATCGAGCACCTCGTCGACTGGTCGAGCGGCGTCCCGATGCTCGTCCTCTGCACGACCCGTCCCGAGCTCTTCGAGCACCGTCCCGGGTGGGGCGGCGGAAAACGGAACTCGACGACCATTTCTCTTCCTCCTCTCTCCGGAGAGGAGATGGAGGAGCTCCTGTCCGCCCTGCTGCCACCGGCGGAGCTCGGTCCCGAAACGCGCGGCTTGATCCTCCAGCGGGCCGAGGGGAATCCGCTCTATGCAGAAGAGTTCATCGGGATGCTGACCGAACAGAGACTCACGGCCCGGGAGACCGCCCAGCGAGGAGACGTAGAGGCCCGGCTTCCCGACTCGATCCAGGCCATCATCGCCGCTCGTCTGGACACGCTTCCGCCCGAGCGAAAGTCGCTGCTCCAGGACGCCGCGGTGCTCGGAAATACCTTCTGGTCGGGGGCGCTGGCCTTCATGGGGGCCGTGGAGGAAGGGGCCGTCCGCGCCGGCCTGCATGAACTCACCCGTAAGGAGCTGGTCCGGCCCAGCCGGTCATCGTCGATGAAGGACCAGTCCGAATTCTCCTTCTGGCACTTCCTCATCGCCGACGTGGCGTACATGCAGATACCCCGGGCGGCACGAGCCAAGAAACACCGGAAGGCCGCCGAATGGACGGAGCAGGTGGCCGGAGAGCGCGTGGCCGATTACGTCGAGGTCCTTGCCTATCACTACAGCAGGGGGCTCGAGTTGGCGCTGGCCGCGGGCGATTCGACCGAAGCCGGCCCGCTCCGGGAACGGGCCCGGCGATTCCTGACGATGGCCGGAGATCGAGCGATGGCCTTCGACGTCGCCAAGGCAGCGGAGCACTATCGCCGCGCCGTGTCGCTCTTCGACGTCGATGATCCCGACCGCGCGGTCGTCCTGACGAAAGCGGCGGAGGCGACGGGACGAGCCGGCCAATTCACCGAAGCGGAGGGAATGTTCGAGCAGGCCATCAACGACTCCATGACCCACGGCAACATCGTCGCGGCAGCCGAGGCGATGGTGAAGTTCTCCATTCTTCTGTGGTTTCGTGGAGACACCAGCGCTTGCCGCGACCTCCTCCAACGGGCGATCGACCTCCTGGAGCGCGAAGCGCCCGGACCACAGCTGGTCCTGGCCTACGTCGAAATGGGAAGCGACAGGGTCGCGGCCGGCGCGCTGAGGGAAGCGGTGGAGTGGTCCGAAAAGGCCCTTGCCCTCGCCGACAAGCTTGGGGTCGACGACCAGAAGCCTCGAGCCCTCGCACATCGAGGGACAGCTCGGGCCTACCTTGGCGACCTTGGCGGGATCGATGACGTCAGGAAGGCGCTGGAGGTTTCGTTCGAACTCGGTTTGAGTCGAGAGACGGCCCGGGTTCACGCGATTCTGGCCGACTTGCTCTGGATCACCGAGGGGCCGGTCCCGGCCCTGGAGGATGCGAGGACGGGGATCGAGCTATCCGAAGGGCGCGGAAACGTGGAGCTCGCGATGGCGATCCGCGTGACGATGCTCGGGCCGTTGTTCGACCTCGGCAAATGGGATCAGGTTGTCGAAACCGCGGAGTACGTGGCGAAGTGGAGCCGCGCGAACGGCGAACAATATTTCGCGGTTCTGGCCGACTCGATGAAGGCACGAGTGAGGTTGCTCCGGGGTGCCGTGGATGAAGCCACCGCGCTTGCAGCTGCGGTACTTTCTCCTGCCCGAGAGATCGGCGACCAACAAGTGCTGGTTCCCGTCCTGTCTGTCGCCGCCCTCACCGAGCACGCAAGGGGGAACGACCGGACCGCGCTTGAGCACGTCTCAGACGTCGTCGATGCGACCCGGGAAGCCGCGTGGCAGCGGGCCGTAAGCCTGATCGACCTGGTTCAGGTCGCGGTTTCCTGCAACGCGGCTTCGCTCGGCGAGGAGTTGTTGGACGGCGTCGAGAGTTCGCCCCTGCGACATCGCCTCTCGTTGCTGAGCTCGCGAGGAATGCTCGAGGAAGCGCGCGGGAACTCCGCCGACGCGGTGAAGTTGTACGAGGACGCCGCGGACGGATGGGGATCCTACGGGTGCACATTCGAAGCGGGCCGGGCATCGCTCGGCATGGGGCGATGCCTTCTGGCGCTTGGCCGATCGGACGGTGGGAATTCCCTGGAGGCGGCACGACGCACGTTCGAGGAGCTCAAGGCGGAGCCGTTCGTCATGGAGGCCGAGCAGCTCCTCGGAGGGCGGGTGAACAGAGACATCGGCGATACCGACGTGGTCTCACCGCTCCCACATAGCGGGAGATAAACTCGAACGAAAGACCGACGGGAGGACGAACATGACCGAGACTCACGATCATGAATCCGTGGTGCACGAGCACGAGCACGTCCACGTGACGCACTACAGCCGGCCGGGCGAAGACATCACGCACATGGAAGCGAGCCACGCTCACGAGCACAACCATCCGGCGCTGTCACACGAGCACGAACGGCACGAGGAGCCCGAGAAAGAACACCAGCGCGAGGGTCACATCCACGACCACGCTCGCCCCGACGAGTCGCCCGCGTAACCCTAGAACTGCAGTCGCTCTCCGCTCAGCCCGTGGAGCGGGAACACCGTCAACTTCACCTTCCGAAGTACGGCCTCGACCGCTTCGGAGGTTTGCCTCGGGCTGGACGGCGCAGCCTCCGACAGGGTGTGGGGGACCTCGTGGCCGGCTTCGCGTTCCGCTTGTTCGATCCACGACTCGGGGATCTCGTCGGGTAGCTCCGCCCGCGCCATCTCGGCGAAATAGATGGTCCACGCCCTCGGCACGACGCGGACCCATTGGTAGCCGCCTCCGCCGGTCGCCAGCCATCGGCCATCGGCGGCATCGTGCGCCAGTTCGTGGAGCATCCTCGCGGCCTCGAAGTATGCCCGCGTGGTGAGCCCTATCATCGCCAGGGGGTCCGTGTAGTGCGTGTCGCACCCCAGTTGGGTGACCAGGACGTCGGGTCGCCACTGTGAAACTAGGGGCGGAACGACTTCCTGGAATGCGTGAAGCCATTCGTCGTCGAGCGTGTACGGCGGCAGGGGAACGTTCACCTTCGTGCCGCGGGCGTCGCCCGACCCCAGCTCGTCGATGAAGCCGGTTCCGGGGAAGAGCGTTCGTCCGTCCTGGTGGATCGAGATCGTGAGGACGCGAGGATCGTCGTAGAAGATGGCTTGCGGCCCATCGCCGTGGTGAACGTCGACATCCACGTACGCGATCCGATTGACGCCCCGTTGCAGCAGCCAGGCAATCGCGATGGCCGGGTCGTCGTACACGCAGAATCCGCTGGCCCGCTCGGGCATTGCGTGATGGAGGCCGCCGGCCGGGTTGAATGCGTGCTGGCTTCGCCCCGAGAGGACTGCTTCGGCCGCCGCCAGCGAGGCACCCGCGACCCGCGTCGACGCTTCGTGCATGTTCGGGAAGACCGGGTTGTCGCCGGGCCCGAACCCGAACCGCCACCAATCACCCGGCCGGCCGGAACCCGCGCCCTTCACCGCGTCGATATATGGCTCGGTGTGAACCAGGAGCAGCTCTTCGTCGGTCGAGTCGCGCGCCGAGCTCTCCACGACCCGCTGTCCGTCGACGATCCCGTACGCCTTGATCAGCTCACGCGTGAGCAGCACGCGTTGCGGTCGAAGCGGGTGCTGGGGGCCGTGGTCGTACCACGGAGCGTCGTCTCCGTACCAGACGAGCTCAACCCGATCACTCATTCCCTGCCTTCCTCTCCGGCGCTGCCTTCGACGTGGCGGTTCCCACGAACGCAGCGTACGCAAGCGGGGCCAGCGCAAACAGGAAACCCGGCGCCGCGGCCGCCACTCCCGTGTCTTCGGCGAAGAAGGCGAGGAAACTCGACACGGCAACCGCCACGATCGCATCGCGCCATGGTTCACCGGCTAGCCTGAGCCCCTCGGCGATCGGCCGGGGGCCTCGGCGGGCGAGCCACGCGGCAGCCGGGAGTCCCAACACCGGCACGTAGGCGATCGGGACATCGTTGAGCATGCCGAAACCGATCTCAAGCCGCCGCCACATGGTGGCGACCAGACCCCCGGGTCCGCCCGTCTCCTCAGCGAAGCGCCCGATGTGCGTGGGAGCGTCGGCGAGGTACTGATTGACCAGAAGGACGACGCCGACGCCGAGGGCTACGACGCCGGCCACAAATGAAAGCTCTCGGAGGCCAAATCGGCCTCTGGTGGTGAACACCCACCAGAGACCCGCGGCGATGAAGATCGTCGCGGCCGCGCCGAGATTTGCTCCCAGCGAGGGAGACCCCGCAAAGAGTGCGACGCCAATGAGGAGGACGAAGGCCGTGTACGGACGGAGCGTCGTGGCCACGAACAGCGCCCCGGCCAGCGGAACGGCAACGAACGCGTTCGGCAGGCCGTAGAACCTCACGCCGTCGAACATCGTCCCGCCCATGAGAGGCATGCGAAACGCGCGCCCCCCAAGCGCCCCGTCGAGCACCACGAAGCCGAGGCTGACAGCGCCGATGAACACGACCGGTCCCATCGGCCCACGCTTCCGCGCCGACAACGACAGACCCGCAACGGCGATCGTAGTGACGACGAGGTAGGGCACGACCACTCCGTAGGTGAGGCTAGGCAGCAAACCTCCAGCCAGCACCGTCACTGGAAACGCCAGGCCGGACAGCGCCACGAACTGGAGGGCCATCGCGGCACGATGCGAGAGCGATGGCCGTCGTCGAAGGTAGAGGAGGGCCGGCACGCCGACGAGCGCAAGAAACGCCATGAACGCGATCTGACCGAGCTGAATCGGGAGGCGAATGCGCCGCTGTTCGAGATGCAGTCTGTGCAACTCGAACGGTGATCCCCTCGACAATCGGATCGGCTGCCCATTCATCTCTCCAGGAATCGGCACCTCGAGGAACTGGAGAATCGTCGGTGCAACGTCCACGTTCGCCACGAGTCCGTCCAGGCGCGTGGTGTCGCTCCTCAAGGTGTGACCTCCTGACGCCCGCGGGCGCCACACCGCCAGGAGTGGCGCAACTTCATCGCCCACGCGATCCATCTCCTTCGACGGTGCGGGACTCACCACGAGGGCAAGGATGCCCATGGGATCCAGCGCGTCCCTCCGTTCGACGTCCCTCGCCACGGCGGCCAGGAGCCCCGAGGTCGTGAAGACTGACGAGGCGCCCGGAGGCAGGACCGCGTCAGCGCCACGCCGAAGGTCGAGGAGCGTGAACCTTCGAACTGGCATGAGGTTCGGATCGATGGGGCATGCCAGTTGGCTTCTCGTCCCCAGGTTTTCGGCTCGGCAGATAAAAGTGGTGCTGCTCCGAAGCGCACGGAGGAGCATAGGAGGTCGTCTTTCCGAGGCATCGGTGATGCGGCCGTTCAGAAGGGTGACGTAACTCGCCGTCGAACGGTCTCCGCTGCCGCCTTTTGTCGTCATGAGCGCGACGCCTCCTCGCGACGCAAGCCGGCCGATCTCCGGAACGGCATTGAACTGTTCGAAGGAGACGCCCGGGACGACGTACATGTATACCGACCCAATGGGCGGCGGTGTACGGACCTGGCCGACCGCGTGAACCTCGTGCAACGACAGAACCGCGAAGGAGACTGAGATCAGAGACAGCGCCGCCCCGGCTCGCTTCACGCGAGCGCTGGCGACAGCGATTGCTCCCGGCGAAGCTCTGCACCCAATGACGCGAGCCGCCCGTCGAAATCCTCGTAGCCCCGATCCACGTGGTACAGATGCGAGATCTCTGTCACGCCGTCGGCTGCGAGGGCGGCGATGACCATGGCCGCTCCGGCCCGGATGTCGAGCGCCCTGACCGGAGCAGCAGAAAGGTGCTCCACACCGCGAATCACCGCATGGTGCCCCTCGGTTCGAATGTCCGCTCCCATGCGGTTGAGCTCATCGACGAACATGAACCGGCTTTCGAATACGTTCTCCGTGGCGATGCTGGTTCCCCGGGCGATCGCCAGCAGGGCCATCATCTGCGGCTGAAGGTCGGTGGGGAACCCGGGATATGGCAGCGTCACGAAGTCCGCCGCTGAGGGCCGGTCGTTCGCACCGACCCGAATTCCGGTGTCTTCAATGGTGACCGACGCTCCGGTCTCGGACAGCTTGTCGAGCACCAGATCCATATGATCGGCTCGAGCGTCGTCCAGGACCACGTCTCCCGCAGTGGCGCACGCCGCGATGGCGAACGTCCCGGCCTCGATTCGGTCGGGGATCACTCGGTGGTTCAGCGGTGCGAAGCTCTCCGTCCCGTCGATTTCAATGCTGGTCGTACCGGCGCCGCTGATCCTTGCCCCCATCTCGACGAGCGCCGCAGCGAGGTCCTGGATCTCCGGCTCGCGCGCGGCGTTCTCGATCACCGTCGTGCCCTTCGCTGCTACCGCCGCCATGAGGACGTTCTCCGTCGCGCCGACGCTCGGGAAGTCCAGTGAGACCAGCGCCCCCTTGAGCTCCGGCGCCTTCGCCTCCAGGTAGCCGTGTTCGTAGACGAACTCGGCGCCCATCTTCTCGAAGCCCTTGAGGTGAAGATCGATCTTTCGCGAACCGATGTTGCACCCGCCCGGCATGGCCACCCTGGCCTGACCGAACCGCGCGAGCAGCGGCCCGAGAACCACGATGGAGGCGCGCATTCGTCTCACAAGCTCGTACGGGGTCTCCAGGCCGTCGGCCCCCGACGTATCGACGATGACCGCCGAACCGTCCCACTCGACCGTCGCGCCGAGATGTTCCAGCACATCGGCCATCGTCAGGCAGTCCTGGATCCGAGGAACGTTCTCGATCTTCGAGCGGCCTCGCGCCAGCAATGACGCCGCCATCAGCTTCAGCGCCGAATTCTTCGCGCCGTTGATCGGAACGCGGCCGGAAAGCCGGCGTCCACCCGTTACGAGCAGCCGATCCATGAGTGGATTGTATGGGCTAGCCGCGCAGGTTCAGCCTGGTCAGCGCCTTCGCCAGCTCGGCCGCGGCGTCGGCATCATCCTGCTCCCTGAGCCGCCGTTCGGCTTCTTCCTTCTGCTGCTGGGCGCGATTGACGTCGATGTCCTGTTCGAGCTCGGCGTGCTCGGCCAGGATGTCCACGCGTGAGTCCATCCCTTCAGACATGACATGGAGGAAGCCACCGTCGATGGCGGCGGCCATCCGCTCACCCTCGGTGTGGATGAAGAGCGGTCCGATCCCGAGCTGGACCAACAGAGGCGCGTGACCCGACATGATGCCCACCTCGCCCTCGCTCCCGCGGGCGACGACCATCCTCGCTTCGCCGGACCAGAGCTCGCGCTCGGGCGTGACCACGAAGACCTCGAGGGTCACTACTCCTCCTTGTCCTTGCCGGACTTTTCGTACTCCTTGCCCTTCGCTTCGGCCTCCTCGATCCCACCGACCATGTAGAAAGCCTGCTCGGGAAGGTGGTCGTACTCGCCCTCGGCCAGCGCCTTGAACGAGGCGATGGTCTCGTCGATCGGGGTGTACTTGCCCTCGATCCCCGTGTAGGTCTCCGCCACGTAGAACGGCTGGGACAGGAACCGCTGGATCTTTCGGGCCCGGCCCACGACGACCTTGTCCTCCTCCGACAGCTCGTCGACACCGAGGATGGCGATGATGTCTTGGAGGTCCTTGTACCGCTGAAGGATTTCCTGCACGCGCCGGGCGACGGTGTAGTGCTCCTCACCGACGTACCGAGCGTCCAGGATTCGCGAGACCGAGTCCAGCGGGTCGACCGCGGGATAGATCCCCTGCTCGACGATCGCTCGAGACAGCACCGTGGTGGCGTCCAGGTGAGCGAACGTGGTGTGCGGGGCGGGGTCGGTGATGTCGTCGGCAGGCACGTACACCGCCTGGAGGGAGGTGATTGAGCGTCCACGAGTCGAAGTGATTCGTTCCTGGAGCTCTCCCATCTCGTCGGCCAGCGTGGGCTGGTAGCCGACCGCCGACGGCATCCGGCCGAGAAGCGTCGAGACCTCAGACCCTGCCTGGACGAACCGGAAGATGTTGTCGACGAACAGCAACACGTCCTGGTGCTGAACGTCCCGGAAGTACTCGGCAATGGTCAGGGCGCCGAGTCCAACGCGAAGACGAACGCCCGGGGGCTCATCCATCTGGCCGAACACCAGCGCCGTGGAGTCGATGACCCCTGACTCCTTCATCTCCAGCCAGAGGTCGTTGCCCTCGCGGGTCCGCTCGCCGACACCCGCAAACACGGAAACCCCACCGTGCTGCTTGGCGATCCGGTAGATCATCTCCTGGATGATCACGGTCTTGCCCACCCCGGCGCCGCCGAACATGCCGATCTTCCCGCCCTTCACGTAGGGCTCGAGCAGGTCGATGACCTTTATCCCGGTTTCGAACATCTCGGTCCGGGGCTCCAGCTCGTCGAAGTGCGGCGCCTCCCGATGGATAGGCCAGTAGTCCTCGGCATCCACTTTTTCCGTGTCGAGCGGGTGGCCCAGCACGTTGTAGACGTGGCCGAGCACCTTCTCCCCCACCGGGACGGCGATCGGCCGGCCGGTGTTGGTAACGGTCGTCCCGCGCACCACGCCGTCGGTCGGACGCATGGCAATCGTTCGAACCGTGGAGTCACCGATGTGCTGGGCCACTTCGCAGGTGATGGTGATTGACTCACCGTCGAGTGTTCGGTCCACCTCGAGCGCGGTATTGATCTCTGGGAGCGCGTCGGGCGGAAAGTCGACGTCGACCACCGGGCCGATCACCCGAACCACCCTTCCCATCGCGTCGCCGTTTCCGTTCTCAGCCATATCCTTCGTCCTCTCTCCTTTAACCGACGGGCGTCGCGGGTTCAGGTTCTTCTTGCCGAGCGCCGCTCGGGGTCCCGCCCTGCCCACCCGCTTGCTTTCGAAGGGCCTCCGCACCACCCACGATTTCCATGATCTCCGTGGTGATCTCGGTCTGCCGGGCCTGGTTGGCCTCCCGGGTCAACACCTTGATCAGCTCGTCGGCGTTCTCTGTGGCCGCCGCCATCGCTCGACGCCTTGCGGCATGCTCGGACGCCGCTGACTCCAAGAGCGCGTTGAACACCCGCGTTCTGATGTAGCGAGGTAGGAGCGCCTCCAGCAGGGCCGCAGGTTCCGGCTCGAAGATGTATTGGTTCTGCGGACCTTCCTCCTCGACGGGCCGCTCGACCTCCTCGAACACCATCGGGACGAACCGAACCGCCGCCGGTCGCTGGCGCATTGGCGATTCGAAGTCCGTGTAGACGCCGTGGATCTCGTCGACCTCTTCGTTGACGAACTTCTCGATGAGAGCGTCGGCGATCTCCACCGCATGGTCGTAGTTCGGCGTCTCTGAAAACCCCGTCCACGATTCCTCGATTCGCCGTCCACGGAACCGGTAGTAGGAAACGCCCTTCCGGCCGGAGACGAAGAGCTTCGGCTCCTTCCCCTCGGAGCGGACCTTCGCGAACAGCTCTTCGGCGACGCGCAATACGTTGGCGTTGTAGCCGCCCGCCAGGCCTCGGTCGGAGGTGACCACGAACACGGCGGACGCCTTCGGTTCGGGCCGTTCTTCCAAGAGTTCGATGCCGGGGACGGCGCTCACGGAAGCGACGTCGGTGATGGCCGCGGTGAGCCGGTTCGCGTAGGGGCGCGACTGCTCCACGCGTTCCTGTGCCTTCATGATCCGCGACGTGGCGATGAGCTCCATGGCCCGCGTGATCTTCATGGTCGACTGGACGGAACGAATCCGGCGCCGGACCTCCCGAAGCTTCGCTCCCATGTCTAGCCGGCTTTCCGCTCCTCCGGCGGCTTCCGCTTGTATCGCTTGAGCTTTTCCTGCTCCTGCTCTTCGTCGGGGAGCGGCTCGGCCTCGGCCTCCTTCAGCGTCTTGCCCTCCGATGTCTGGAAGTTCGAGCGGAAGTCATCGATGGCCGCGCGAAGCGCGGCCGCCGTGTCGTCCGGAAGGTCGCCCGACTCGGAGATGCTCTTGGCGATGTCCGGGTGCCGCGACTCGATGTACGGGAAGAGCTCGTCCTGGAAGCGCCTCGCGTCCGGAACGGGCACGTCGTCGAGGAAGCCGTTGGTGACCGCGAAGATCAGGATCACCTGTTTCTCCACCGCCATGGGGTCGTACTGCGGCTGCTTGAGGACCTCGACCACCCGGGCTCCACGGTCGAGCTGCGCCTGGGAGGCCTTGTCCAGCTCGGATCCGAACGTGGCGAAGGACTCGAGCTCCCGATACTGCGCCAGGTCCAACCGGAGCCGGCCGGCCACCTTCTTCATAGCCTTGATCTGCGCGGCACCGCCGACCCGGGAGACCGAGATGCCGACGTTGATGGCGGGGCGAACCCCCGCGTTGAACAGGTCCTTCTCCAGGTAGATCTGTCCGTCGGTAATCGAAATCACATTCGTCGGGATATACGCGGAAACGTCGCCGCCTTTGGTCTCCACCAGCGGAAGGCCCGTCAGCGAACCGCCCCCGAGGTCGTCGGAGAGCTTCGCGCACCGCTCGAGCAACCGGGAGTGGAGGTAGAACACGTCACCCGGGTACGCCTCGCGGCCCGCCGGCCGGCGCAGGAGCAACGAGAGCTCACGGTACGCCTCCGCCTGCTTCGAAAGGTCGTCGAAGATCACCAGGGCGTGCTGCCCCTGATACATCCAGTGCTGTCCGATCGCGGAGCCGACGTAGGGAGCGATGTACTTGAAGGACGCCGGGTAGGCCGCCGACGCATCGACGATCACCGTGTACTCCAGGGCGCCCTGGTCCTCGAGCACCTGGACTGCCTCGCGGACGGTCGAACCTTTCTGCCCGACCGCGACGTAGATGCACTTGACCTGCTTCTTGGGGTCGCCGGTCTTCCAGTTCTCCCGCTGATTGATGATCGTGTCGAGGACGATGGCGGTCTTGCCGGTCTGACGGTCTCCGATGATCAGCTCGCGCTGGCCCCGCCCGATCGGCGTCATGGCGTCGATGGCCATGATTCCGGTCTGAAGCGGCTCCTTGACCGGCTGGCGCTGGATGACCGACGGCGCCTGGAGCTCGAGAGCGCGGGTCTCGTCGGTCTGAATCGGACCCTTCCCGTCGAGGGGGCGGCCCACCGGGTCGATCACGCGACCCAGCAATGAGTCCCCGACGGCGACGGAGAGGATTCGTCCCGTTTGCTTCACGGGGTCGCCTTCCTCGATGTCTTCTGCATTGCCGAAGACGATGCAGCCGATGGAGTCCTCATCCAGGTTGAACGCCAGCCCGAGGACGCCATTCATGAACTCGAGGAGCTCGTTGGCCATGGCTCGAGGGAGGCCTTCGACGATGGCCACGCCGTCTCCGGTCGAGATGACGTGGCCCACCTCCTCGCGCTCCATGGACGGTTCGTACGTCTCGACGTACTTGCGGAGCGCGTCTGCGATCTCGTTCGGTGAAATGGTCAGTTCTTTCGCCAACTCGCTTTCCTCCCTCAGACGGCGATCAGCGCCGCGTCAATTGTTCGCGGGCCATCTCGAGCTTCCGTCGAATCGACCCGTCGTATACGTGTGCTCCAACCCGCGTCACAACGCCACCGATCACGGATGGATCCACCACGGTCTTCACCTCGACCTCCCGCCCTGTGGCCTTGGAGAGCGCCTCGACGAGCCGCTCGCGCCGCTCATCATCGAGCGGAACCGCAGTACGTACCTCCGCGACGGCCCTGTGCTGGCGCCGCGCGGCGAGCTCGGCCATCGCCTCGGTGATCTTCGCGATGTCCTTCCCGCGACCCTGGTCGATGACGAACCCAACCAGCGAGATGGTTTGCGCGCTTGCCCTGTTGCCGAGGAGCTCCCGCACCACCGCTTTCTTCCGGTCCGCGGGGAGGCTGGGATCGGTCAGGGACTCCCGCAACTCGGGCTGCGACTCGACGACCTTCCCGAAACGAAACAGCTCGTCCTCGACGTCTTCGAGGTTCCCCTCGGCCTCGGCCACTGCGAACAGGGCCTGCGCGTAACCCTGAATCAGGCGGTCGCGCTCAGCCACGTTGGCCGTTCCCTGAAGGCGCCGCGGCGCCCAGCTCCTCGATGTACTGGTCGACCAGCCGAAGCTGCCGGTCCTCGTCGAGCGACTCTCCGACCATCCGACCGGCAAGCTGGAGTGAGAGCTCTCCGACCTGGCCCTTCAACTCCTGAAAGACGCGGTCCCGCTCGGCCCGGATCTCGTCCTGGGCTCGATCCAGAATGGCCTGGTACTCCTGCTCGGCCTTCGCCGTGAGGTCCCTTCGCATCGCCTCCGCGGTGTTCCGGGCCTCCTCGATGATCCGGTTGGCCTCTTCGCGAGCGCCGGAGAGCTTCTCCCGGTATTCGTTCAGCAGCTTGTCGGCCTCGGCGCGGTCCTGCTCCGCCTTCTCCAGATCGCCCTGGATCTTCTGCCGGCGGGCCTCCAGTGCCTCGTTCATCCGGGGAACCACCCACTTCGACATGAAGAAGAAGATGATGGCGAAGGCGAGCGCGCCGACGATGAGTTCCTCCAGGTGCGGATAGAGGTCTTTCGGCTCACTGACCTCTTCCTCCGCCTGGAGGAGCAGTGAGGTGATGACGGCGCGCATTGATCCCCTCCTTTAGATGATGAACGACAACACGAAACCGAATAGCGCCAACGCCTCGATCAGGCCGATGCCGATGAACATGGTCCCGCGGACCATGCCGGCGGCTTCGGGTTGGCGGGCCATGGCCTCCACGGACTTGCCCATCAGGACCCCGATGCCGATGCCGGGCCCGATGGCCGCGAGACCATAAACAAGACCCTTTCCAATGGTGTCCAGGCTCCCCGTGGTGCCACCTTCGGCAGCCTGAGCGAGGATCGTTGCGATGGTGGCCAGCAGATGGAACATCAGCTCCTCCTCTTCCTCAGTGTTCCTCCGCCAGCGCACCGCCGATGTAGGAGGCCGTGAGCACGGCGAAGATGAACGCTTGCAAACCCGACACGAAGATCTCGAATCCAACCAGGGCGACGCCCATCCCGAACGACACCACGCCAAGGATGTAGGGGAAGCCGGTGATCAAGGCCAGTGATCCCAAGAAGAACACCGCGAGCAGGAAGTGGCCGGCGACCATGTTGGCGAAGAGTCGGACGGAGAGCGTGATCGGCCGGATGATGATCGTGGTGAAGAACTCGATGGGGACCAAGAGCGGGTAGAGCCACAAGGGAGCTCCCGGCGGGAACATCACCATCTTCGCGTAGCCGATGAAGCCGTGCTTTCGAATCCCCACGTAGTTGTAGACGACCCACGCGATGAGAGCCATCACGATGGGGAAGGCGATGCGCGAGTGCAGGGGAAACATGACCCCGGGCGTGACCTCCAGGATGTTGCCGAAGAAGATGAAGAAGAACAGCGCCATCAGAAGGGGAAGGAACCGCGCTCCCTCGGGGCCGATCATCTGCATCTGGATCTGGTTCCGGACGAACTCGATGGCCGACTCGACCAGCGCCTGAAACTTTCCAGGGACGAGCTTCGGCCGGCGAAGGCCGATGTAGAAGAAGAGAATCGTCGCGGCGAACGCCAGCGTGAGCAGGAAGAAGATGAAGTTGTAGCAGAAGGAGAGTCCACCCACGTGGAGCTCCGGACCCCAGCACGGCCACACGAAGTCTTTTGTCGTCGGCGGGTGGAACTCCGCGGCGATGATCGCGCCAACAGTGCCGAGGTTGCTCACGAACTCATCGCCTCCTCTTGTGCCAAGCGCAGCTCCGAGCCGAGGCCGCCAGCCAGGAGCTTCATCTCGAAGACCAGCAGAAGGATCGTCGCCGGCACGACGGCCAGACCGAACGCCAACGGCGAGAAGAACGACAGTCGGTTCAGGACGAACATGACGGCGACGATGGCGCCGAGCCGGACGATGAATCCGCCCATCGCCACCGCGGCGAGTGCCGTGAGCGACCGCCGTGCCGCCCAGGCGAGGGAGAAACCATGCGCCACGAAGTTGGCGAACACCACGGCGATGCCGATCGCCGCCGACCAACCGATGTTCCATCCACCGGCGGCAGCACCGATGGCCAGCGCCAGAACGAATGCCGGCGGGCCGAACCAGACGCCGCGGCGGACCATCTCGAGCTCGGGTTCAGCGCTTGTCATGCTCCTTGCCGTACTTCACATAGATGAGATAGATGCCGAGAACGGCTCCGAGGATCATGCCGGCAGCAGTGAAGACCTTCGGCGTTCCTGCCAGCCAGTCGATCAAGAAGCCGATGCCACCCCACACAAGCAGGGCGCTCAAAAGGGTGGCCGTGATAGCTAGACCGTCCGAGGCCCCCGCCCACACGTTCTGGTAGGGGTCTCGTGGGTCGGGTGGGCCGCCCAAAGCCGGCTGAGTATATCGGCGCCCTGAAACGGGCGTCAAAGTGGCGTTTTCGCTGCTAGAAGCGCCTTTTCCGCCCGCGGGCTCGGACTTTGTGAAAATTTTCACAAGCGCAGCTTAGCAAAGCAGCTCAGGCAGTGGCCCTCCGCCGGCGGAGGCGGGCCGGAACCAGCGTGGCCACGAAGAGCGCTGCGGCCACGATCAAGATTGAGCCCACCACCAAGCGCCCATTGATAAACGCCACCGCCAGTGCCGAACCCGCCAGGAGGATGCTCCAGAAATACATCGTCAACACCGCCTGACGATGCGTGTGCCCGATTTCCCTCAGCTGGTGATGGATGTGCTCCTTGTCCGGGGCGAAGACCGCCCTTCCCTTCCGCATCCGGCGAATGATTGCCAGGGCCACGTCGACCAGCGGGACGGCCAACACGATCATCGGGATGAGGACCGGGATGGAGAAAGCCGCGATGTCGCCGCCCGACGGCTGGACGGTCCGGCCCACTCCCGACAGGGTCGCCGAGGCGAGCACGATCCCCAGCAGCATCGCGCCGGAATCGCCCATGAAGATCTTCGCCGGGTAGAAGTTGTAGGGAAGGAACCCCAACGCCGCCCCAGCCGCCACAGCCGACAACAGCGCCGCGGTCGAAAGCGGCTGCACCCCCAGCGGCGGCGAGACGAACACCCACGTGAAGAAGGCCAACGCCGCGATCGTCACGATGCCGGCCGCAAGGCCGTCCAGACCGTCGATGAGATTGACCCCGTTCACCATGGTCAGGATCCACAGCGCGGTCAGTGGCACGGAGAGATCCGAACCGAGGGAGATCACCCCCTGCGTGGGGAACCAGAAGAACAACAGCTCGACCCCATTCAGGATGAGGAGCCCGGCGGCGAGCAGCTGCCCTGCCACCTTCGCCGGCACGGAAAGCGTCCGCGTGTCGTCGAGGACGCCGATTCCGGTAATAACGACCGCCGCGATCAGCGTGCCCTGGAGCTCGAGCGATTGGTGGTACAGCGACCGAAACGATGGGATGAGATAAGCCACACCTAGGCCGATCAGCACGCCGACCAAAATCGCGATCCCGCCGAGCGTTGGCGTCGGTTTGGGATGGACCTTTCGATCAGAGGGACGGTCGATGGCCCCAAGCCTCACGGCCATCCGACGCACCAGCGGCGTGGCGAGCAGGACCGCGCCTGCAGTCGCGAGGAAGACCGCGAGATAGCGAACCATCAGCCCGGATAGGCCGGAAAGCGTTCCATCAGATCGCGAACCGTATGGCGAGCAGACTTCTTGACGGACTCGTCCCCCGGCCGCCGAAGCACGTCGCCGATGATGCCCGTAATCTCCTTCATCTCCGGTTCGTCCATGCCGAGCGTCGCCGGTCCCGGCGTCCCCAGTCGGATGCCCGACGCGGTGGCCGGCGGCAGCGGGTCGAACGGAATGGCGTTCTTGTTCAGCGCGATCCCGACGTCGACGCACGCGGTCTCCGCGTCCGCGCCGGTCATCTCGATGGGGCGAAGGTCGAGCAGCGCGAGATGGGAATCGGTTCCGCCTGAAACGACCCGGAGCCCCTCGTCCGCCAGTCCTTGAGCGAGGGCCCGTGCCGTTCGCACGACGCGATGCGCGTAGTCGCGGAACGAAGGCTCCATGGCCTCCTTCAGGCAGACCGCCTTCGCGGCGATGGCGTTCTCGAGCGGGCCGCCCTGCATCATTGGGAAGACCGCCTTGTCGATGGCCTTTGCGTGTTCCTGCTTCGACAGGATCATCGCTCCTCGCGGGCCACGCAGCGTTTTGTGCGTGGTGAACGTCACCACGTCTGCATGGGGAACCGGGCTGGGGTATGCGCCTCCGGCAACCAGTCCGATGAAGTGCGCCGCGTCAACCATGAAGATGGCGCCGACCTCGTCCGCGATCTGTCGGAACGCCGCGAAGTCGATGGTGCGGGGATACGCCGTATATCCCGCCAGGACGATTTTCGGCCGGTGCTGGAGGGCGAGGTCCCTGACCTTGTCCATGTCGATGAGCTCAGTGTCCCGTTCGACCTCGTAGCCGACGAACGAAAACCACTTCCCGGAGAAGTTCACGGGGGATCCATGGGTGAGGTGGCCTCCGTGCGCGAGGACCATGCCGAGGACCTTTTGTTCGAGGTTCTTCGGCTCCAAGAACGCCCCGTACACCGCCATGTTGGCCTGCGCGCCGGCATGGGGCTGGACGTTCACGTGCTCCGCTCCGAACAGCTGCTTCGCCCGCTCGATGGCGAGTGACTCGGTCACGTCGACGAACTCGCAGCCTCCGTAGTAGCGCCGTCCCGGGTAGCCCTCGGCGTACTTGTTGTTCATCGAGGACGCAAGAGCGGCCAGGACGGCCGGACTGGCGTAGTTCTCGGATGCGATCAGCCGAAGCGTCGTCCGCTCACGATTTAGCTCGTTGGCAATCGCCGTGGCGACCTCGGGATCGGTTCGCTTTAGCGCTTCCCAGTCAGCTGCGAAGTCCTTCATCACTTCCCCCTCTGGCCTCACCTACCGGCTGCTTGTCCCCTGATCCGAACGTCTTGTCGGCAAACCGCTCCAAGAGCTGCCCAATCTCCCATACCGCGGCACGGAAGGCGTCCGGGCCCAGACCCAGTGGATCGGAGACGTCTTCGTCCAGAAGCTCGAGGCCCGGCTCAGATTCGCGAAGCGCATTGGCGTGAGCAACGGCGCTGGCAAGCCGTTCCTCCGCGTTGTCCGCAGGCGATTCGCCGTTCGTCTTCTCCAGAAGAAAGATCAGCTCCTTCAGCGTGAACGTTCGACTCGCCGCTTCAGGGACCTGTCGGGCTACCGTGTCGCGTTGCTGAGCCGTCATGGCGAGGACGAGGTCGGCCGCAGCGATCATCTTTGGGTTGACCCGACGCGCCCGGTGCCGCGAGATGTCGACTCCCTGCTCGGCTGTCGCCCGAACCGCCTCCGGGTCGGCGGGATAGCCCCGAAGGCCGGACACGCCGGCCGACTCGACAGAAACGCCGTCGATGCCGCGGTCCTGGAGGAGCTGTCGAAGGAAGCCTTCCGCGATCGGAGAACGGCAGATGTTGCCCGTGCACACCACAAGGATGGTGGACATCGATGGCGAGTCTAACGAGTGGCTTGCGCTTCCCTGAAAAAAGCGGAATGGACGCTCGCTTCGCTGATCGGCCCCTCGCGCAGGACCTTCGGAGCGCCCCCGGTGAGGTCGGCAACGGTCGACGCCTGGCCATGCGGGGCCGGTAGTCCAGGTGCAAGGACCAAGTACACGGCGACGGCGTTGCCGAATGCGCCGACCAGATCCTCGCGAGAGTTGAGCGGCGGCTGCCCGGAGAGATTGGCGCTCGTGGCTACGATCGGACCGGTCCTGGCGAGGAGGTGCGATGCAATTGGATGATCCGGGACTCGCACGCCCACCGTCTGTGGTTCCTCGCCGAGGTACCAGTCACGCGCGATTTCAGTCCTGCGAAGCACGAGGGTCAACGCACCCGGCCAGAACTCCGACGCGAGCGATCCGGCACCCTCGGTCCTGACGCCGACGGTCCAGGCTGATTCCGAGGTCGGGGCCAAAACGGGGAGATTCAGACCGGCCGGCCGCCGCTTCGCTTCGAAAAGATCTCTGGTGGCAGATTCGTGATCCGGCCGAGCCGCGATCCCGTAGACCGTTTCGGTGGGAAGGACGACGAGCTTCCCTGCTACGAGTGCAGCAGCGGCTGCGTCAATCGCTTCATCTGCGATCTCTGGCCGCGCCGGATCGACCTCGAAAATTTCCACGGAGCAAGGATGTCAGCCTTCGACTCCCCGGTGCTCGTCAGGCGAGCTTCTTCAACGACCCGCGGACGACACGGTCGCGGGCGGCCAGGTCCTTGAGCACTTCGACTCGATCGAGGAGCTCGGCGAAGAGCCGTTTCACCTCGTTGCCTTGCCCAGCGCCGATCTCCGTCATCAGCCAGCCGCCCGGCGCCAGCCATTCGAGAGCGGAGTCCGCCAGTCGGCGGTGAAATTCGATTCCGCCGACGAGCGCCTCGTACGGTTCCGCCTTCACCTCGGACGGCAGCGATTCGTACTCCTCGAGTCCGATGTACGGCGGATTGCTCACCAGCAGATCGACTCGGCCTCGCAACTCACTCGGAAGCGGATCGAGCAAGTCGCCGTGGCGGATTCCAATATCGAGATTGAGGCGATCGGCATTCGCCTGGGCGAGGTTGACGGCATCCAACGAGATGTCCGTGGCCAGAACTCGCGCTCCAGAAGTGAACCGCTTGATCGCGAGGGCGATTGCGCCCGTTCCGGTTCCAACATCAACGACAATCGGTTCGGCCGGTCCGCCCGCGAGAACCTCGAGCGCTGCTTCGACCAGTTGCTCGGTCTCGGGCCGCGGCACGAAGACGCCAGGCTTCGTCTCCAAGACCAGATCCATGAACTGCTGCTCTGGGACCACGTACTGCAGCGGAGTCCCCGTGCAGCGCTGACACAAGAGCCGACCGAAGAGCCGGGCCTCTGTTGAGTTCAATCCCTCGCGACGCCGATAGAGTCCGGCCCGATCCGTCTTCAGGACTCGCATGAGGAGAATCTCTGCCGTCCGTCGTGGTGCGTCGACGCCGTGCCTCGCCAGGTATTCGGTGGCCCTCGTGAGCGTCGCGGCCGGCGAGAGCCCACCGCTCGAACGCGGCCCATTCAGCCGTTCCTGAGAGGCGGCTTCGGTCATCGGCGACGCCCGTCCCCTTCGAGTTTGGCGTTGCGCTCCTCAGCGACCAGAGCCTCGATGAAGTCGTCCAGGTCGCCCTCCAGCACCTGTGGGAGGTTGTGAATCGATATTCCGACCCGGTGGTCCGTAACCCGGTTCTGCGGGAAGTTATACGTTCGGATCTTCTCGGATCGCTCGCCCGTTCCGACCTGCGCCTTCCGAGCTGCGGCCTCTTCCCGCTGTTGCTCATCCTGGGCAATCTGGAGCAACCTCGACCGCAGGTACCGAAGCGCCTTCTCTTTGTTCTGGCGCTGGGATCGTTCCTCCTGCACTTCGACCTTTAGGCCCGTCGGCTTGTGGACAATTCGAACAGCCGAGTCGGTGGTGTTCACGCTTTGGCCGCCCGGGCCTGAGGAGCGGTAGACCTGGATCTCAAGCTCCTCCGGATCGATTCGCACATCCACCTCGTCGGCTTCTGGGAGCACCGCCACGGTTGCGGTCGACGTATGGATGCGGCCCCCGGACTCTGTGACCGGGATGCGTTGCACGCGGTGAACGCCCGACTCGTGCTTCAACCTCGAATAAGCGCCTCGCCCGCGTATCTCGAGGATGATCTCCTTGAAGCCGCCGACTTCCGAAGGACTCGACGACAGCACTTCCGTCTTCCAGCCCATTCGTTCGGCGTAGCGTCGGTACATCTCGAGAAGATCGCCGGCGAACAGCGCCGCCTCCTGGCCGCCGGTGCCGGCTCGAATCTCCACCACGACGTCCTTCTCGTCGTTGGGGTCCTTTGGCGCCAGGAGCTCCTGGAGCCGCCGGTCCAGTTCCTCTACTCGGCCCTGGGCCTCGCGCTCTTCGGCGAGGAAGTAATCGGCCATCTCGGGATCCCGCTCGGCCCGTGCAAGCACTCGTGCCTCATCCGCTTGCCGCCGCTCCTCTTCCAGCCGGCGGTGGGTCGAGACGATTTCGTGAAGCTCCGCGTGCTGCTTCCCGAGATCGCGGAGTCGAGCAGGGTCGCTCGCCACGTCCGGGCTCGAGAGCTCACGACTCAGCTCCTCGTAGCGCTGTTTGAGTTCATCGAGACGCTGTCGCATGACAGCAATTATCGGCTGTGGGGAAGAAGCGCTGGTCAGAACTTCTTCTTGGACTTCTTCTTTTTCTTCTTGCCAGGCTTCCGATCAGGCGTCGCGGGATCGTCCGACGTTGCAACACCGATCGACGCTGACGGTTCTTCGGGCGGGGCTGACTCGTCCGACGTCGTCGTGACCACATCGTGTTCGTTCGCGGCCTCATCTATGGCGGCCGTCTCCGTTAGGGCGGAAACTTCCGTCGTCGTTTCAGATGACTCGACGTTTGCAGACGCCTCCGCCGCCGGAGGGTCCGCAGTCCCTTCCGCGGCGCTAGCTTCTGTGGTCTCTTCAGCGGCCGGAGCTTCAACGGCCACTGCGGCATCCGGAGTCTTTTCTCCGTTCTCGGCCTGTTCGACCTTCGTCAGATCGAAGATGGAAGCGTCGATCCACACTTCCAGGTCCTCGAAGTCCTCATGTCCCTCAACGGTGGTGCTCGATCCACTGGCTCGGGTGACCGCAAGAGCCACCTGCGGACGGCGGGCTTGCGCCTCCAACGCAAGTTGGTGAGCGATCGCTCTGGCGAGCCGGACGAACCCCTCTGCATCCCTTCGGGCATCGGCCAGAATTCTCTCGGCCTGCTCTCGCGCCGCCGCCACCACGCTGATGGCTTCGCGCTGTTCGCCGACGGTCCCGGTCTGCCGAACGCTGCGCCGGGCGCGCCGCCATTCGAGCTCGGCCTCCAGGCGGCTCATGTAGTCGGCGACATCCTCGAGAAACTGATGCACTTCCTCGGGGTCGTAGCCACCGGTGGTTCGAGTGAATCGGCGACTGGCCACGATCGAGGGCCGAAGAAACACCGACTCCATATCTTGTCGGGCTAGCATCCGTACTCCTCTGTCGTCTTCAACCGGGCGCAGGCCCACTGTAGCCCTGACAAGGAGCGGATCAAGGATTTGCCGGTGTGAGCTTCCCTTCCCGTTTCAGCAATTCCTGGAAGGACGTGATCGCCACTTCAATCTGCGATTCATCCGGCGGGCGCGTGGTGATCTTCTGGAGCCACAGACCTGGGGCCATCAGCGCCCGCATGATTAACGAACGCCGATAGCGAGCGCCCAAACGAAGCAGCTCGTACGAAATCCCGGCGATCAGGGGTATCGCGATCAGGCGAAGAAGCAGTCCCCACCAAAATCCCCGAACGGTGAACACCGAATAGACCAGGATGGTCAGGACCATCACGATCAACAGAAAGTTCGTGCCGCATCGAACGTGAAGCGTCGAATGGCGATCGACACCATGCTTGGTGAGGTCGTCTCCGCTCTCGAACGCCGCGATGGTCTTGTGCTCTGCGCCGTGGTACTGGAACACCCGGCGAATCTCTTTCATCCGTCCGATCAGCGCGAGGTATCCAAGGAACAACCCGACGCGGAGAACGCCCTCCAGCACGTTCCGGAGGATGGTCGAGGCGACCACACCCCGAAGAAGCCTGAAGCCGAGAAACGGCCCCACGATGAACAGTCCGATGAAAAGGATGAACGCCAGCACCATGGAGACCGCCATCTGCTGAGGCGTCAGCTTCTGCTCGTCTTCCACCGACTGATTGGCCGAGATGGTCAATGCTCGAACGCCGATCGAAAGCGCCTGCCCCAGGGCGATCACGCCGCGAAGCCCGGGCTTCCGAAGAATGGGGACTCGTTTGGCGACCGAGTCGATGTCGTGCGATTCGAGATGAATGGTCTGGTCGGGCTTGCGGACCGCGATCGCCCAGTGATCGCGGCCGCGCATCATGACGCCTTCGAGGACGGCCTGCCCTCCGTAGTAGTGCTCGCTCGAAGGCACGAAACGCTGTTAGCTCTTCGAGCCTCGCTGCCCGTACCGCCGCTGGAACCGCTCGACCCGCCCACCGGTGTCCACTAGCTTCTGCTTGCCCGTGTAGAAGGGGTGGCAGTTCGAGCAGATCTCCACGTGGATCTCGGGCTTGGTCGAACGCGTGGTGAAGGTGTTCCCGCAGGAGCACCGAACCGTGGCGGTGACGTACTCGGGGTGAATTCCCTGCTTCATGACAGTCCTTTCATGAGTAGGAGAGACCGAAGTCCTCCATCAGGCCTTCCACGTATCGGTGAAACGCCAGATGGTCGCTCCGAAATTCCTTTTGATCGCCTTCCTTTTCCACGGTGACCACGTCGAAGCTGGTGCCGCTCGAATCGCGCTCTTCGCGGACCTTCACGGGGCTCCACCCGTCGAAGATCGCGGCCTGAAGCTCCGTCATTACCGGGTCGTCTCCCCAGCCGGCCATCCGTGCAGCTACTGCCTACTCGCCGACCGGCGCCTTGGAGATCTCTTTCAGGAACTGGTCGTTCGACTTGGTGGCGCGGATCTTGTCGATGAGCAGCTCCAGGGAGGCGGCGGGCTCCAACGCGTGGAGGACGCGGCGAAGACGCCACACCAGGGCGAGCTCCTCGTTGGAGAGCAGGCGCTCCTCCTTTCGGGTCCCGGACGCTTCGATGTTGAGAGCCGGGAAGATCCGCTTCTCCGAGAGCTGCCGGTCCAGCCTGATCTCCCAGTTACCGGTCCCCTTGAACTCCTCGAAGATGACCTCGTCCATTCGGGACCCAGTCTCGACCAAGGCGCTGGCAATGATGGTAAGCGAACCGCCCTCTTCCAGGTTCCGGGCGGCGCCGAAGAACCGCTTCGGCGGGTACAGCGCCGTGGAGTCGACACCACCGGAGAGGATTCGGCCCGACGCGGGTGCGGCCAGGTTGTAGGCCCGGGCCAACCGGGTGATCGAGTCGAGAAGGATTGCCACGTCCCTGCCCTGCTCGACCAGGCGCTTGGCGCGCTCGAGCACCAGCTCGGTGACCTGGGTGTGCTGGTCGGCAGGCTTGTCGAACGTGGAGTACACCACCTCGGCGGCCTCCACTGTTCGCTGCCAGTCCGTGACCTCCTCGGGCCGTTCGTCCACCAAGAGGATCATCACGTGCGTGTTCGGGTCGTCGGCGATGATCCCGCCGGCGATCTGCTTGAGGACGGTGGTCTTTCCGGCCTTTGGCGGTGACACAACCATGCCGCGCTGGCCCTTTCCGACCGGAGCGACCAGGTCGATGATCCGCTCGGTGATCTGCTTCGGGTCATGCTCCAGGCGATACCGCTCATCGGGGAACAGCGGCGTCAGCTTGTCGAAGTTGGGACGCCGTTGCGCCGTGTCCGGGTCCACCTCCGCCACCGTCTCGATCCGCAGGAGGGCCGGATACTTCTCGTTGTCCCGTGGTGAGCGAACCTGGCCGGCGATCACGTCGCCGCGTCGCAGACCGAACCGCCTGATCTGCGAAAGCGACACGTAGACGTCCTCGGGACCCGGCAGGTATCCGGTGGTCCGAAGGAAGCCGTACCCCTCCGGCAAGATGTCCAGAATTCCCGTTCTCGTGGGCGCCTCGGCGAGCTCCTGCTCGCGTTCTTCGCGTTCGCGCTCCCGGCGAAGCTCCCGCTGGCGCCGCCGCTCCTCACGACTCGGCCGCCGTGGCCGCTCCATGACTCCGGCACGGCCGTGCCCCTCCTGGCGAGCCGGTGCCTCCCCGGTCGCCGCTCCGCCGCCGTCCTGCCTTCCGGCTGCGCCCTGAGGCGCTTCCGCTTCTGTCGTCACCGAACCCTCACCGCCGGCGGTCGCATCCGTTGCGGGACTCGCCGCGTCGGCGGTCGCCGTGCCTGCGTCCCCTCCGCCGGTCGCCGCGGCCGCCGGTCCATTCCCGGATGCTTCGCTCCGGCCCACAGATGTGGTGCCTGCAGACGTCACGGCCGCGGCATCCTGCCCGTTCTCCGAAGCCTTGGCCAGGATGGCGTCGATCAGATCGCTCTTCTTCATGCGGTGGTTCTCGACGCCCACGGCCTGGGCGATCTGTTGGAGTTCGGCGAGGACCTTTCCTTCGAGGTCGGACCTCTCGAGGGTTCGGGAATCCACTGTCAGGCTCCTTCTTTCTTGAGCTCCTCTTGGAGCTTCTTCCAATCGCTGAGGAATTTTGTGAGCCCCGCGTCAGTCAGCGGGTGCTTCACCAGTTGTGAAAAGACATCGAACGGCATGGTGGCCACGTCCGCTCCATACTTGGCCGCTTCCACCACGTGCATTGGGTGACGGAGGGACGCTGCCAGTACAAGAGTATCGTACTTCTGAGCGTCGTAAATCTTGCAGATCTCCTTCAGTACGTACATTCCGTCCGCGCCAATGTCGTCGAGGCGCCCGAGGAACGGCGAAACGTACTTTGCTCCGATCTCTGCCGCGAGGATCGCCTGTGCGGGAGAGAACGTCAGCGTGACGTTGATCGGGACACCCTCTCCAACCAGCCGCCTTCCGGCCTTCAGGCCCTCCTCCGTCATGGCGACTTTCACCACGACGTTCGGCGCGATGCTGGCGAGTTTCATCCCCTCTTCGAAGATCGCGTCTGCCTTCTCTTCCGTGGTCTCCAGCGACACGTCGCCGTCAACCTCGTTGGCGACCTCCTTCATCTGGAGCTCCCAGTCGTTCTTCTCCTTCGCGAGAAGCGAGGGGTTGGTGGTGCATCCCGAAAGAACGCCCCATTCCTTGATCTCGCGGATCTCGTCCAGGTTCGCCGTATCCAGAAACAGCTTCATTGATTGCTCGCCTCCATCTCTATCGGTGGGCTGACTTCCTTCTGTGGTGTCGTTGTCGTGGCGCCCCCACGGACCACGTCGGTGGCTTTCTCGACGACCAGGTCGGTGAGACCCGACATCGCCTGATCCAAGCTGTAGTTGGGAATGATCGGGACGCCGTGGCTGAGCGCCTGGCTCTTGATGTATTTCTGCACCTTTCTGATGTTCCGGAAACCTCTCTGATATCTCTCGTAGTGGCGCGAGGACGAATCTGCGGCCCGTGCGACGAAGTGGCTCCGGTGAACCTCTTCGTCGTCCACGGTGATCACCACTGGGACGGGGAGCACTCGGTCCTGAAACGGTCCGAGATCCACGAACCCGGGTACGACGTGAGCCCCCTCGATCACGATGCTGGTTCCCTCGACGGCTGCTCGCTCCACGAGTGCTCTGATTCCAACAGCCACGGCGGCTGTTTGTTCCCTGAATCCCACGATGACGCGGTCGGCTGGCCGAGGAGGCGGTTCCCGCAACGCCGAATCGGCGTCGAAGGAAGAAGTGTAGAGAGTCGGCATCAATTCACTGGTGAACAGCGCTCTCATGACTTCCCTGACGGCGTCGGTGGCCACCACGCGAACGATCCCCAGCCGGACCGCAAGCTGCGTGGCGATGGTCGACTTTCCCACGCCAGTGGCCCCTCCGATCAGCACCACGATCGGAACGTTCAGCGTGGAGAGCGTGTGCCAGTTGACGAATCTGCTGGCGTAGCGCTCGCCGGCGACGTCGGCCAAGACGGCCACCGTCATGTCGTCCAGCTCGTCGAGCGTCACGCTGCTCACCTTCCGCCCGCGAAGTCGCTCCTCGACCTGTTCGGCCACCTGGTAGGCGCGAAGGGGGGAAAGACCGGTCACCATGAGCTCCGACGCCCGCAGCCCCTTGGAATATGGGAGCCCGGGCTTGTCGCCCGAGATGACGATGACCCTGCCGTCGGTCACGGCTTCCCCCTTGCACTCAACCGTTCACTCGCCCGGGCTCGAGCGAGCGAAGCCGCGTCCAGGAGGAGGTCGTCGATCTCGCCGTCGCCTTCCACCGTTTTCGGGCGGTTGTCTACGAACACGACCTCGGCACCGCGCTCCAGCGCTTGGCGAGCCGCCACATCCACCGCGGCTCCCTTGAGCTCCGTGAGAAGCACGTCGAACGGAGGAGCGCTCTTCATCTCTTGTTCCAACCTTTCGCGATGGCCAAGGTGGGGCGACGTCATGACGATTCGGCATCCTGCCGATTGCTCGAGGCGAGCCGCTTGCCGATCCGCCAGCTGAGGTTGTGCCGTGGTGGTGAACAACGCATCCTTGCCCCTCACGTCCGCCATCGGCACCGGAAGAAGCTCCGCGGCAACCACCCGGATGTCTGCATGCAGGCGGCGAACCTCGGGATAGAGAGTGGAAAGGTTGTCCGGCCCCGAATGAGGACCGTGTTCCATCATAATAACCGCGAGGTCCGAAAGCAATAGTCGAAAAGGTCCGAAGTAACCCCTCAGGTGCTCCATCGGGAGCGATGCCGGCATCACGAGGATTCCGGCGTCCCACGGAACGGTCGGCACGGAGGCGCCGCTCCCTTCCAGGATGACCAGACCGGCGTCCAGCGAAGCCGCCACAGCGGCCGCCTCCTCGACATTCGTCGCGAACGGCTTCCCGGCAAGTCCCCCGCCACAGCGGCGGGCCCCAACCGTGGTCACTCCCGCCGTCAACGCATCCTCCAGGAAATCGGAGGCGGCGTGTTGCCCGGCCTCGACTCGGGCAAGCAGCGCCGACAGCTCGGCGTCCGAAGGACCGGCTGCGACCGGCTCCAGAGGGCCGCCCCGGCCCATCGCCACGATGACCGGACGGTCGCCTCGGGCAGCGCACAGACGCGCCAGATGGCCGGCGACTGCCGTCTTACCGACTCGCTTTCCGGTCCCGATAACGGCCAGCGAAGGTGTCGGCAAGGGCTTTGCGGTTACCGGGGGATCGAAGCGGAAATCCGCCCCTATGTACGAGAGGCCGGCCGCAAGTGCGACCGCCACGAGCTCCATACGTCGCTCGTACCCCGCCACGGGCTCGTCCGAGAGGTCGAGGACACCCTCGGGTCGAAACGACGCGATCGCATCACGCAGCGCAGCGGCCGGATCGTCTTCCCCTCGGATAACCTCGACGTTCCCGAGTTCCAACTCCCCGCCAACGGGCAGTTTTTCGGTCCCTCCGATGACGAGCGCCGACATAACCGTGAACCCCGAATCGGCGGCTTTTTCGAGCCCCCAGCGGGTTACCGGCGGGTGATGCTCACCGTCCACCAGGGCAATGACGTTCACGATGTGCAGTACATGTCGTGGGAAGGACGTCGCCCGCCGGGGTCTCGCGGTCCTATTCTGAGGCGACGGCGACGTCCGAGCGCGGTTCCTGGACCAGCTCCTCGAGCTCCCGGTAGTACTGCGTGCCCGTGGACAGTGAGAAGTGCGCCAGCATGGTCTGGCCACCGAAGGGGAACGTGCGAAAGATCTTCACCTCGTCGCCGTCGACTTCGACCACGTTGTAGCACGGCCGGGTATGGCCCCGCAGTCGGAGCGACGACGCGGTCCCGGCGTTCGCGACGTAGATGTTCTCCAGACGCCACACGTACGGCACGTGCTTGTGCCCCGTGAGGACGATGTTGACGCCCGCTTCAATCAGAACTTCCAACAGATCCCCCGCGTCGCTGACAATGCTTCGTTCCCGTCCGGTTCCTGGAACGGGCAAGAGATGGTGATGGATCGCGAACATCTTGAGGGGGGCCGGAACATCGAACTGCTCCTTGATCCAGACGTACCGCTCACGGCCGATCTGACCTTCGTTGAGGTCGGGCTCGCTCGAATCGGCGCCGACGATTCGGACACCCTGGACGTCCGTGGACCAGTGACGCGGGCCGATCAGCTCCTCGAAATGGAGGTACCCGACGTTCCGGGCATCGTGGTTGCCCGGCACGGTCACCACGCGACTCTTGATCCGCTCGAGGTACGCGACGACGTTCTTGTACTCCTGACGGTATCCCTCGTTCGTCAGGTCGCCGGTGCACACGACGATGTCGGGGTTGAGCTGATTGAGCTCGACGATCACGCGATTCATGAGATTCGGAACGAAGTACGGGGAACCGACGTGCAGGTCCGAGATCTGCGCGATCGTGACCATCAAGCCAGTCTACCTCCGCGTTCTGTCACCATACGGGCGTGAACCTGCTGGATCTCTTCATCCTTCTCTTCGCCATTCTGGCCGGCGTCAACGGGTTCAGAAGAGGGGCGGCGCTTCAGTTGACCGCGTACGCCGGCCTCATCGGCGGATTGCTGGCCGGAGCGCTCCTCGCGCCCGTTCTGGCGGACCTGGTGGACTCCTCGTTCGCCCAAGCCATGGTCGCGTTGTCCACGCTGCTGGTGCTGGCCGCGATCGGAGACGGCCTGGGATGGTTCATCGGCTCCCGGTTCTGGGCCATCGCAAGACGAAGTTCCTTTCGCGCGTTCGATTCGGCCATCGGGTCCATCGTCGCCGTAGCCGCGGTGCTGCTGACCGTGTGGTTCCTCGGCGTGAATCTGGCGAACGGCCCGGTTCCGGGCCTCGCGAGGCAAATACGAGGGTCACAAGTCGTTCGGACGCTGGACCATGCCCTTCCCCGGCCACCGTCGCTCATCTCGGGCGTCCGGAAGTTCCTGAACCGATTCGACTTCCCCGAGGTGTTCGAGGGTCTGCCACCGGCCCCAGCGGGACCGGTGAAGGGGCCGTCAAGGGGACAGGCCGCCGCCGCGGCCGATCAGGCCATGGACAGCACGGTCCGGATCTTGGGAGAGGCATGCGACGTCATCCAGGAGGGAAGCGGGTTCGTGGCTGCATCCAACTACGTCGTCACGAACGCCCACGTGATTGCCGGAGTCACCTCGCCGCAGGTACAACAGCACAACGGCGGTTCCCAGCCGGCGACACCGGTTCTGTTCGATCCGAAACTCGACATTGCCGTCCTTCGGATCGGCACGAATCTTGCTCCACCTCTTGCGCTGACGGATTCCAACGAATCTCGAGGTGCGGCGGGTGCGGTCCTTGGGTACCCCGGGGGAGGAGGGCTCGAGTTCCAACCGGCGGCGGTCCGGCGGGAGCTGGACGCGATTGGAAAAGATATCTACGGGGAGTCCACAGTCCGACGAAACGTGTACGAGCTTCAGACGGTGGTCCGGCCGGGGAACTCCGGAGGCCCGTTCGTCCTCACGAATGGCGACGTGGCCGGTGTCGTGATGGCGGCTTCGACCACCGATCCGCGGATCGGCTACGCGGTGACGTCACCAGAGGTCATTCCGCTGGTTGAAGCGGCACAGGGCCGGACGCAACGAGTGTCGACCGGCCCCTGCAACCGCTAGTCAGCTCAGTCAGTAGAGGGATTCCAGGCCACGCAGGTCACCGAGCCCCAGCGTGGCATCGCTATTCGTGCACGGGTAGATCGTTGGGCTCATGGTGAGCTTCGGGTGGGACGATTCGGACACGTGCGAGAGGCCGAAAGTGTGTCCGAGCTCGTGGGTGGCGACGTTCGTGATGCTCCACCGCCAGGAGCAACTGGACGGCTTCGACGAGTACCACTTGTAGTAGGTGTTGTACGCGGTGTCGCCCTCCACATAGTAGCCTCCGCCCCACCAGCGGCAGGAGTAGGCCAGGTAGTTCGAGGGGAGCCGCTTGAACCCGAGCTCGTTCCTTCCGTCACGCGATTGGCAGGCGGCCCGGTCGCTTATCTCCGGCGAGGAGGACGTCTTGCCCACGTAGGTCGCGCTCGCGGCAACCGCGTCCCCACGGCCACAGTCGTTGTACGCGTTGACGATGTTAAAAACGGCCTTCTTGAACGCTGCTTCTGCGCCGCTGAACGAGAGGTTGCTCGGCAGGTTCGAGGAGCTCACGTAGAACTTGTATGTCGACGCCCATCGCGTGCCGGCGAGGGTGTACGCGCCGTCGCCGCAGGCGCCGGATGTTCCGCCGACGATCGCGACGCGCTCCGCCTGCTCGCCGCGGTGGACGATCACGGACCCGTCGTCCTGGGTCTCGAGCGCGAGCTCGACTGCCTTGCCCTTTCCATCAATCGCCTCGGCGGCCACGCTTTCGCCACGCGGTGGGACGCGGAGGGTGAGTCCGTTCTCGGTGAAGTCCATGCCGGGTCGAAGGTCGGCCGCCCTGGAGCTTCCATCCTCGGCGAAACTGGGCACGGCCTGAGAAGGCTGTGAAGACTGCGGCGCAAGTCCGCGAGAAACAATCACTGCGAGAAGGACCAGGGTGGCGATACGAACGACTCTCAACATGGGCGTCCCCTTCGTCGGTAGGCCGGCGGCTCTGGTGCCATGGCCTAGGCGTGGGCTGTTGTCTCTGAGTGGGTTATCGACAAACCCGCGAATGGCCCCTTTACCCGTGACGGCGAGTTGGAGCCGAAGGTCCGATTCGCGTATCCGCCGCAGTGGATTCGTGCTTTTCTCGGGCTAGGCAAAAAGGCCAGCCGCGATTTCCGTAACGGTCCGAAGAAGAGAGGACGCGCCACATCGGCTCAAGTGCGGAATGCAGCCTTGAGAAATCCGAGGGTTGTGATCCCGGGGTGGAGAGAGAGAACGCGAGGCCTAGCTAGGGGATTCGGGACTCAGTACAGGGCCTCGAGGCCCTTCAGGTCGCCCAGACCGAGGGTGACCTCAGCGGCCTGGCAGGCGTTGATCCTGGGGCTCATGGTGAGCGAACCGTGATCCGCCTCGGACACGTGGTTCAGGCCGAACGCGTGGCCGATCTCGTGCGCCGCCGCAGCATGAAGGCTCCACCGGCTCGAGCAGCTGCTTGGC
>DATABA010000010.1:0-14106 GCA_036259835.1 Actinomycetota bacterium | reverse complement strand
ACCGGTGTGCGTCGACATCGATGCCCGGCGCGAGGCGGAGGAGAATCGGCTGTGTTCTACCGACTTGCCTGGCAAACGTATCGATCCGCGAAAGCTCCTCTTCGTTGTCCGCGATGAGCAGACCAATCCCCTTCGCGGTCGCTTCATGGATCTCCTCGTCGCTCTTGTTGTTGCCGTGGAGAGCAATCGAGTCCGGCTCTGCTCCGGCCCGGAAGCACGTATCCATCTCTCCACCCGTTTCGGCGAGGAGACCGAGACCCTCCCTCCTGACCATTCGAATGAGCGCCCGGGCGGGAAATGCCTTGACGGCCCAGAGAACACGAGGGAAGGCGTCTTTGAACTCCCTGCACCGGGCTCGCACATGATCCTCGTCGACGACGACCAGCGGCGTCCCGAACTCGTTCGCCATGCGGTTCGCGAGCTCGGCTCGGAGCATTCCGACAAGTATGGGGGACCCGCTCTGCTCCGTTTGGAGATCAGGGACGGGGTTTCGAACCCAGCAGCGATCGGATACCCGGAGCCGTTTCCGCGCCAACCGACAATAAGGCCGTCACGACGAACGACGGCAAGAGCACCGCCGTTAGTTTGAGTGGAATCCCGGCGCTCATCCCGACGATGAAGTAGGCGAACGCGAGGATCACCGGCTGGTGGAGCACGAAGAACGGCATCGCACGGCTTCCAATCGTTTGCGGCAACGGCCGTGAAAGCGTCTTCAGCCGCAACCCGATGCTGAATGCAGCGAGCGCCCATCCCCACGCCTGAATCGAGAACATCGAAAACATCACGACGTAGGTCCACGAGTACCGTGGCAGTTCCGACCACTGCTCGACCCACTCGACCGGGTTCAGTGCGAGGAAAATCCCGCCGCCAACCACGGCAAGAACGACGGCGGGGACGAGGTCTCGCCGAACCGCACCAATCAGCCGCTCGTCGCTCACCAGCAGGTAACCGACGACGAAGAAGGCGAAGTAGTACGCGAACTCCCCCCATTCATGCTCGTCGGGCGAGGCGGCTCGAACGGCGATGTGGGCCAAAGCTACGGGGACCGCGAACAGCAGCGTCGACCCTCGCCACCCACTTCGCTCGGCGAGCCAGTCCACGAAACGATGATTCGAGCGCCGAAGCGCCAGGAACAACGGCAGGCCGAGGAGCGAAAACCAAAGAAGGAAGACCAGAAACCACAGGTGGTAGCTCCAGCCGAGCGGCAACGGCCGGAGCCGGAGTTGAAGCGCCGCTTCGCCGTTCGGGCTGAAGAAATGCGGAACGAAGCTGAGGAAACCACCTTGCCACTGACCTTTATGGCGCAGCTCGATGAAGGCCTGGACCGGTGACAGCACGAGCCACCCAACTACGAAGGGGACCAGAAGTCGCTGAAGTCGCTCGCGGACGTAGGCGGACGTGCTTCGGAATCTCAACGCCAGAAAGCTGCTCGCACCCGAAATCAGAAAGAAGAATCCCAGCCCCCACGGAAAGAGCACGACGATCAGGAAGCTGATGACGCTGCTCTGCTCGGCGTTCTTGACGTGCCACTCGAACTCGTCGAAGGGATGGATTGCATGAAAGAGGAACACACCGAACACCGCCGCCACTCGAAGCCAATCCAGGTGGTGAACGCGCTGCCTCTTGCGAGCGCCTAGAGAAGCATCACCTGCGCGATCCGTCTGATTGACCATGCTGGTTGAATAACACACGGAGGGGCTCGGAAAGAGAGGCCGACTTCGCGTTCAACCAGGTCTGGCGCGTCCCCGCCTGACGCCTTCCTCCTAGCCGTCAGCTCGACGAACCGCCAGGACTGCGTTGTGCCCGCCGAATCCGAAGGAGTTGGAAAGCGCCAACCGGATGGCGCGCTGCCGGGCTTCGTTCGGTGTGTAGTCCAGGTCGCAGTCCGGGTCCGGGCTCTCCAGGTTGATGGTCGGAGGAACCCTTCCGGTGTGCACCGATAACGCCGCCACCGCGGCTTCCACCGCCCCGGCGGCGCCCAGCAGGTGACCCGTCACGGACTTCGTGGAGCTGATCGAAACATCGCCGGCGTGGTCGCCCAAGGCCTTCTTCAGTGCTCGCGTCTCGGCGGCGTCGTTGAGCGGCGTCGATGTTCCGTGAGCGTTGACGTACTCGACCGCTTCGGCCGGCTCCCCCGCGTCGGCGAGCGCAGCTTGCATGGCCGCCACCGCAGCCGCGCCGTCCGGCTCCGGCTGCGTCACGTGGTGCGCGTCGGCGGAGGCACCGTATCCAGCAACCTCCGCGTACACCCGAGCTCCACGCGCGGCCGCACGCTCCGCCTCCTCGAGAACCAGCACGCACGCACCCTCGGAGAGGACGAATCCATCTCGCTCGGCGTCGAAGGGGCGTGACGCGCGCTCCGGCTGCGGGTTTCGCGACAGCGCTCCCATCTTCGCGAACGCCGCCATGGCGATTGGGACGACGGCAGCCTCGGTGCCACCGGCAAGGCAGACGTCGGCCAGACCCTCGCGGACATAGCGGAACCCTTCACCCACGGCGTGGGCGCCCCCCGCACATGCCGTGACGATGCACATGTTGGGGCCGGTGAGCCCGAGATCCATGGCAACGTGGGCCGCGGCAGCGTTCGGCATCATCGCCGGAACGGTGAAGGGGGAGACCCGGTCGGGACCCCTCGAAACCAGGACGCCGACCTGATCGCTGAACGTTGCGATGCCGCCGATTCCGGTCCCCATGAGAACCGCGGCCCGCGACGGTTCTACGTGCGGGGAGCCGGCGTCTTCCCAGGCGAGCCGCGCGGCGGCTGAAGCGAAGTGCACCACCCGGTCAGTTCGACGAGCGTCCCGGCGATCCATCCAGTTGGCCGGATCGAAGTCACGAACCTCGCCCGCGATCTTCACCGGATAGTCGGAAGCATCGAACAAGGTCACCGTGCTGATTCCGGACCGGCCGGTAGCCACGGCCGACCAGAACGGGTCTACCCCGATACCGACCGGGGTGACCGGACCGATCCCCGTGATGACGACTCGCCGGCGGTTCACGCCGCGCCCAGCTTGGCCGCGACCAGCTCGACCGCTTGCCCGACGGTCTGGACGTCCTCCATCTCTTCCTCGGGGATCTTGATTCCGAGGGCGTCCTCGAGGGCGAGGGTGGCTTCGACCAGGTCCAACGAATCGACGTCAAGGTCCTCACGGAACCGCGTCTCGGGCTTGACCTCGTCGCGGTCGACCTGGAGCTGCTCCGAGAACAGCGTTCGAACCTTGTCCTCCACTTCGCTTCTGTTCACCGTTCCTCCTTTTCCACCGGGCGCTCGCCCGGCCTAGGCAGTCAGTCCTCCATCCACGGTCAGCACGGCGCCGTTCACGTACGACGCCGCGTCGCTTGCCAGGAAAGTCACCGCGGCCGCAACCTCGCTGGAGTTACCGAGACGGCCCGCCGGCGTCGATGCCACGAGTGCGTCGCGCTGGGCCGGCGTCATCGCTTCGGCGATGTCCGTTTCGATCAGGCCGGGGCAGAGGGCGTTCACCGTGATCCCCTTGCGCCCGACTTCCCGGGCCAGCGAACGGGTGAACCCGACCAGTCCCGCCTTCGACGCCGCGTACGCGGTCTGCCCCGGGTTTCCTCTAAGAGCGACCGCCGAAGCGATGTTCACGATGCGACCCTGCCGAGCTCGAAGCATTCCGGGGAGAGCGGCTCGAGCACACAGGAAGGCGCCGCGAAGGTTGGTGTCGAGGGTTCGGTCGAGATCGTCCGGCGAGTACGTCAGCGCGAGCCCGTCCTTGCTCACACCGGCGTTGTTGACCAGAACGAGCGGTGGTCCCACCCATTCGCGAACCTGCCGGAACAGCTCTTCGATCTCCGCGGCTTCGGTCACGTCGACGCGAAAGGCAGCCGCCGTTCCCCCCGCTCCCTCGACCATGTCAACGGTCTCCTTCGCCGAGGCGTCATCGTTCAGATAGCCGCAGGCGACGCTGAATCCGCTTTCTCCGAGGCTCAAAGCAACGGCACGCCCGATCCCGCGCGACGCGCCCGTGACCAGCGCCGCCCTGGTCACTTCGGCTCCCTCGGTGCACTCCAGCGAATGAGGTTCGCGCCCCACGCCAGCCCGGCCCCGAACGCGACGGTGAGGACCGTGTCGCCCGGCGAGAGGCGTCCCGCCCGCCATGCTCGGTCGATCGCCACGGGGACAGAGGCGGCAGAGGTGTTCCCGACGTGCTCCAAGTCGACGAACACGCGGTCCTCCGGAAACGAAAGTCGCTGGGCGACCGCGTGAATGATGCGCGCGTTCGCCTGGTGAGGAACCAGTAGCGTCACGTCGTCCGCCGCCATCCCGGATTTCTCCAAGAGCGACGCCGCGGAGTCGGACATCGCCTCGACGGCGCGACGAAAGACTTCGCTGCCGCTCGTCATTCGAATGGTGTGCTCCAACCGTCCGACGGTTTCAGCGGATGCCGGCTCCCGGCTCCCCCCGGCGGGGATCCGCAACAGGCCGGCATGAGTCCCGTCGTTCTCCAGGACGGACCCGATCACACCCGGTTCGTGTCCCGCGGTCAGGACCACCGCGCCGGCTCCGTCGCCGAAGAGCACGCACGTCGTTCGATCCGAGAAGTCGAGAAACCGTGAGAGCACTTCGGTCCCGACGACGAGCACCGTGTCTGCCGAACCGGACGAGATTTGGGCGGCGCCGACGTCGACCCCGTAAATGAATCCCGCACACGCCGCCGCCAGGTCGAACGCTCCCCCGGAAATTCCGAGCCGCTGCTGGACGAAGCTGGCCGTCGATGGAAGCGGTTGGTCCCCCGAGATCGTCGCCACGATCGTCAGGTCGATGACTGCCGGGTCCATCCCGGCTGCATCGAGCGCCCGCGAAGCAGCAGAGGCCGCCAGAGAGGACGCCGTCTCATCGGGTTCGGCAAACCGACGTTCCACGATGCCGGTTCGGGACCGGATCCATTCGTCCGACGTGTCCAGATCCCGCGCCAACTCGTTGTTCGACACCACGCGCGATCCCAGCGCGGACCCGGTTCCAGCGACGCAGGCGAATCGACCGGTCACTCGTCCTCCGGCTCAATGGCGAACAGCGGCTGGTTCGGAACGACGGGCTCCCCCTCGATGGCCAGGACCGACGAGACCGATCCGTTCACGGGGGTTCGAATGACCGTGTGGCGGTGTCCCTGTTCCAGGCGGGCCAGTGGCTGACCGGCTTCGACGATTTCCCTGCCTTCCAGGAACCGCCGCGGCGGCAACAACCTCACTCGTCCAGCGGCAGGCGTGATAACCAACCGCAGTCGCAAGGGCGCCTCGGTTCCCGCGGTCATGGCGCGGTGGCCTGTCGAGCCATGACGGAACGCGCATCTTCGGGCGAACCGACCGCCACCGCACGGGCTCCCGGAATCGAACGGCGTGCCAGTCGAGTCAACACGTCGGACGGCCCAGCTTCGATCACGGTATCCACCGCGAAGTCGGCGAGGGACTCCATCGTTCGGGACCAGCGAACCGGAGACATGAGCTGACGACCGAGCAGGTCGCGGATCTCGTGTGGACTCGTGGTCGGACGTCCGCTCGCGTTCGGGATGACGGCGAAGCGAGGCTCCCGAAACTCGAGGCCGGCGATAGCTCGGCGAACACGGTCGAGCGCCGGCTGGATCAATGGCGAGTGAAATGCGCCCTCGACCTTCAACCGGACCGCCTTCACGTTGCGTGTTCGGGCGAGGGCTTCGGCTCGTTCGATTGCCGCGACCGTGCCGGAGAGGACGGTCTGCGAAGTGCTGTTCTCGTTTGCAACGGCCAGGACGTCTCCGCGACCGGCCGTTCTGCACAGGTCGGCGGCGTCTTCGGGACTGACGCCGACCAGCGCCGTCATCGCCCCCGGATGCGATATCGCTGCTTCATGAGTAGCGGCGCCCCGCTCGGCCACGGCGCGGGCCGTGGACTGCAGGTCGAGAACTCCGGCAGCGACCAGGGCGGCATACTCACCGAGGGAGTGGCCGGCCACCACGACGGGCTGGACCGCCTCGCTCTCCAGAACTCGGAACGCCGCCACGTCACACGCGAACTGCGCGGGCTGGACCAGGTCCGTCCGCGCGAGCGCGTCACCGTCACGGCAGATCTCCACGAGGTCCAGACCAACGGCGCTTGAGCATTCCTCGAGCACGAAGCGGCCCGCTTCGTGTGTGAGCCACGGATCGGCCATACCGGCGTACTGCGATCCCTGCCCGGGAAAGACGACGGCAAGCCGCGACCCCTGCGGATCGTGTGGGAGAAGCAAGGTTGGGCGAGCCCGTGCCATTGAGGCCATAAGACGCGGACCGCCCGACCCGGGTTACGCGAAAGCAGCAACCTCCTCCTCGGTAGGTTGCGTCACGGGCGTAACCGTTCGGGTCCGTTGACCGTCCAACCGCCGATGTCGCTCCTGTCCGGGAAAAAACTCCTGATCACCGGCGTCTTGACGCCGGACAGCATCGCCTTCTGCGTGGCTAACGTCGCTCAGGAGGAGGGCGCGGAGATCGTCTTGACCGGCTTCGGGCGGGGACTCTCGCTAACGAAACGGTCGGCCCAGCGCCTCCCCTACCCCGTAGACGTTCTCGAGATGGACGTCACGGCGCCGGAACAGGTAGCCGAAGTCGCCGGCGCTTTACGGGACCGCTGGGGGCGGCTGGACGGTGCACTGCACGCGGTCGCCTACGCACCGGAGGACGCGCTCGGAGGCCGGTTCCTCTCCACGCCGTGGGAGAGCGCCGCTGCCGCTCTTCACGTGAGTGCGTTCTCACTGAAGGAATTGGCCGCTGCCATGCAGCCGCTGTTGGCCGAGCAGGGTGGAAGCGTGGTGGCCCTCGACTTCGATGCTTCCGTGGCTTGGCCCGCGTACGACTGGATGGGTGTCTCGAAGGCGGCCCTTGAATCGGTGACGCGGTACCTGGCCCGAGATCTCGGACCGCACCGGATACGCGTCAATTGCATCGCGGCGGGGCCAATTCGAACTGTAGCGGCGAAAGGAATTCCGGGGTTCGATGGATTCACAAATGAGTGGCCGAAGCGCGCCCCTCTCGGTTGGGATCCGAATGACCCCTCACCGGTCGCCCAGGCGGCCGCCTTTCTCTTCTCTGATCACTCGCGAGGAGTCACCGGCGAAGTGCTCCACGTGGACGGCGGCTTCCACGCGGTCGGGGCAGCATCCACTCCCGCCGACTGACCTCCTTGCAATCGGGTAAAGGCGCGGTGTGCGTGCCGGACCTCGCCCTGAAATTCAGCCCCGACCCGAGCGCTCGGTCAATCGGCTCGTGCACCGCTACGACCGCGTGCGGGAGCGGTGGATGCACTCGCTTCAATCCACGGGTCAACTTGCAGCCTCCGCACCGACCGTCGTTCTCCTCCATGGCGTGGCGGTGTCCCACCGGTACTTCGTCCCGACAGCGAAGGTTCTCGCCGGCTTCTGCCGAGTCTTCGTGCCAGACCTTCCGGGGTTCGGTCTTTCCGAGTCGCCGCGTCGAATCCTCGACGTGCCCGAGCTCTCAGAGACGCTGGTTGAATGGATGGACGCGGTCGGCATCGGTCGGGCCGACCTCATCGGAAACTCGGTCGGTTGTCAGCTGGCGGTTGAGGTTGCGCTGCGCCATCCCGTGCGGGTTCGCCGAGTCGTCTTGCAGGGGCCGACCGTTGACCCGCGGGCACGCAGCATGGTTCGGCAGTTCGGACGATGGTTGACGAACGGCGTCCTGGAGCCGTTCTCCTTGTATCCAATCGTGCTGCGCGACTTCATCGATGCGGGCGTCCGTCGGTCCCTCGTGACATTCCGATACGTCGTACGCGACCGAATCGACATAAGTTGCCGCGAGTGGTGGCGCCGACACTCGTCGTGCGCGGCAGCCGGGACATGATGGTCCCGCAGCGATGGGCCGAAGAAGCCGCTGCTCTGCTGCCGAATGGACGGCTCGCCGTCGTTCCCGGTGCAGCGCACTGCGTCAACTATTCGGCGCCGCAACCGTTCGTCGATGTCCTTCGCCGATTCCTCCTATGAACCGCGATCGGTGAACACGAGAACCGAGCGACATTCGTTTAGCCGCCGGTTCGCCTCGTCGACCCCGGCGTTCATCTCATCGCTGTTGGATCTGGCCTGATCCAATTGCTGGTTTGCCTCTCGGATGTTTCCCGCCTGGACCGCGACGACTGCCAACGTCAGCGTGTCGACCGTTCGAACCGCCAGCCGCTGGACCTCGACCGACTTGTCCGCCGCGGCCTGACACGCTCTGACGCCTTCCTGAAGCTGTCGCTCCCTGTCTCTGAGCGAGCTGATGTTGCCCTGGAGTCCCTCAGCCTCGAACAGCAGTCGTCCGATTCGCTTCTGCGCCGCACGCAACCGGGCCACCGTGGCGTCTCGCTCCCTTCGGGCTTCCTGAACCTGGCCGTTCATCAGAAGAAGCGCCACGCCGGAGACAACGAGGGCGAGCAGCAGCGGAATCCAGCCCGGCACGAAGCGGCGCCTCGGCAATCGGTTTTCTTCCATGGAGATGTCGGGCTGATCGAATCACAGGAACCACCGCCTCTCAATCGGCGGAGCCCTTTAGCCCAAGGCCACGCGGAACCCATCACGCCAACTGGCGTACTTGGGCTTCCAGTCGAAGGCCTGCTTGGCCTTCTCGTTCGACACGCCGCGCATGTGGAGCGCCTGCGCGGTGATGAAGCCTCCGACCACCAGACGGGCCAACCACGCCGGAACGCGACGGGGCTCGGGCGCGCCGATCGCCGCGGCGTACGCCGGCAGCCACTGGTGCATGGGAGCCGGGTCGTCGTCGACGACGTTGTAGACACCCGGATTGCCTCGCTCGAGGGCAAGAACGGTTGTTTCCACCACGTCGTCCAAATGAATGAACGACTGGAAGCCGGTACCCGCTCCGACCACCGGATACCTTCTCCGGCGGACCTCTCGAGCGGTATGGCCGTCGGGAGCGAGCGACGTCCCGGGTCCGTACCAGAACCCGTAACGCAGAGCCAGCCCCTCGAGGTTCGGGTTGTCGACGATCCGTCGTTCCATCTCGACGTGGAGGCGCACCGACGACCCGAAGGGTTCGGGGGCATCCGTCCACAGCGGCGCATCTTCGCTCACGACGCGCGGTCCCACGGGCGCGTAGAAGAAGCAAACGTTCTGCGCGATGTATCGCTTCGCGCCCGCCGCCTCGGCCGCCGCGAGGAGGTTCTTGCTCCCCACTCCTCGAACCAGGTCGTTCCGCTCGTACGCCTTCTTGAGATTTCGGGGATTCAGATCCGGCGGAAGATCCGTCAGGTGTTGGAGTACGACCTCGGGCGCAGCGTCCTGGACGACTCCGAGAAGCCGCTCGGCGTCGAGTACATCGCAGATCACTGCTTCGGCCCCCTGCTCCTCGAGCAGGGGGAGCCGGTCGCGCTTCCGGGTGATTGCCGTGACATGGTGGCCGTCCTCCACGAGCCGGGGGACCAGCGGACGGCCGACGACACCGGTCCCTCCCGCCAGAAAAATCTTCACCTTCGCACCTCCGCTGCGATCAAACCTGCCACAAGCACGAGCGCAAGCAGGCTCAGAAGCCACGGGTCGCTGGCACGGCCCCCGCGGTCGACGTCGATCCAGTGCGAAACGGCGTGGAGTGTCGCTCCGACGGCGCCACCCCATAGCCCCACCGCGATGGCGGTTCGACGAGCCAGCCCCGCGACCAGAGACGCGGCGATCCCGAGCTGGAAAGCGCCCAGGTCATGGAACAGATGCCGGTTGAACGGCGGGTACTCGGCCACGACCTCGTAGAACGAGCCGGGTGCGAGGAAGGCCCACGCCCCGGTGAGGACGGCGAACGCGACGCCGACCCACGCAGATATCACCGCTAGCCGTCGTCCCGACATCTTTCTCCGTCCACCAGAATTGACGACGGGCCGCGCCGTCCTGTGACGGAGGTGTCACACGTGGCGGCGGCGGCTCGTCATTGATGTAGGTACGTCTCGAGAACGATGAAGGCTGAGAACGACGTTGCCGTGTTCGAGGAGCTTCGGCCGCGAATGTTCGGCCTGGCGTACCGCATGCTTGGGAGTGTTGCCGACGCCGAAGACGTCGTCCAGGAGGCGTTCCTCCGATGGCAGAACGCCAAGGGCGTCCGTGAGCCGGCCGCATTCCTGACGACCGTGGTGACACGCCTGTCAATCGATCACCTGAAGTCCGCCAGGGCTCGGCGGGAGCGGTATGTCGGCCCGTGGCTGCCCGAGCCGTTGCTGGACGACCACATGCCCGACGCATCCGAAGCCGCCGAGATCTCCGACTCACTCTCGATGGCGTTTCTCCTGGTGCTCGAATCGCTCACCCCGGCCGAGCGGGCCGCGTTCTTGCTTCGAGAAGTATTCGGTTATCCGTACGGCGAGATCGCCGGCCTGCTCAGGACGAACGAAGCGAACGTTCGCCAGCTCGTTCACCGAGCCAGACAGCGAATCGGGGAGCGGCGCCAACGGTTCGAGGCCGACAAGGAGAAGCAGCGGGAGTTGCTCGCCAAGTTCCTGTTCGCCGTTTCAACCGGTGAGGTTGACGCCCTGGTCGAGCTGCTCGCGGAAGACGCCGTGTGCTACACGGACGGCGGCGGAGAGGTTCGCGCGGCGCGGCGGCCGATCCACGGCCCGGACAAGATTGCCCGGTTCCTGAATGGCGTATCGAAGGACCTCACTCCCTACCTGGAATCGCAGGTCCTGGAGGTCAATGGTGGTCCGGCGATCTTGATTCGCAACGAGAAGCGACCGTGGGCGATGATCATGGCCGACGCCGCGGAGGACAAAGTTCAGACGATCTACATCCTGATGAATCCAAAGAAACTTTCGGCGATCGACCGGACAGATGTCTAGCCCTGTTTCGAGGAACTCAGCGCTGATCTGAAACGCCGAACCACCGGGCGAGCAGCTCTTCGCCGTCTTCCCGAGGAGAAGTCGCTTCGACGGAGAGCACGTCGCCTTCGGTAATGGTCCAACGGATCCAGGGACAGCAGCTCTGTTCCGACTCGATCAGGCGCCGCAATCTCGAAACGGCCTGGGGTGATGGCTGGAGTTGAAGGGCGACACCACCAGCGATCGGCCGACGTTCGATCATCGTCTCGGCGAGAAACTCGTTCCAGTCCTCTTCGCGAGCCACTCGGCTCTGGCCGTCGAGCGAGCACGCAATGGGAAGCTCTCGAATGGTCACGGCCTCACCTGCTCCCTGCTTACCTCCAGCAGGAAGACTACGCGCTTCGGTCAGACCCGAGATGGCGTCACGGTCGGCTCGTCGCCGCCGGGACCGACGACCAGGCCGGGGATACGCAGGCAGAAGCGACACCCGGCGGAGTAGTTCTCGTCCAGCCACAGCTCGCCGCCCAGCGCACGCGCCAGGCTCCGGCTGATGTAGAGCCCGAGGCCGATGCCGCCCACCTCTCTCGTACGGGATTGATCAACCTGATAGAACCGATCGAACAGTCTCTCCCGAGCGGCCGGTGGTATCCCCGGTCCGTGGTCCTCCACGGAGAACACCGCCGCTCCCGGTTCGACGCGGCATCTCAGCGTGATGTCCGAACGGCGATACGAGTACTTCAACGCGTTTTCCACCAGGTTGGAGATGATCTGGTGGACCTTCTCCTTGTCGGTTTCGACCTCGACGAGAGGCGGATCGAAATCGACGTTGAAGTATCGATCCCCGATCGACGGTTTCAGATCCAAGAGCACCTCGGCGCACACCGCGCCGAGTCCTACACGAGTGTGCGACGCAGTTTCATCTTGCCGCCCCGCTTCGAGCTGCGAGACGACCAGGAGGCGTTCGATCAATGTATGCAGGTGATCACTCTTTCGATCCACCGCCTCGAGCAGCGAGGCACGATCCTGTTCGGGAAGGTCATGCCCCAGCGCGACCAGCGTCTTGACGGAGCCCTTGATCGAGGTCAGCGGCGTGCGAAGCTCGTGCGACACCATGGCCACGAAGTCGTCCTTGAGACGGTTCAACTGTTCCAATTCCGCGTTCTTGGATTGGAAGAACTCGATGTTCCTGAGCATGGCGCGTGCGCCGACGTAGACCGTTACGACCGGAAAGGCGATGACCGGAAGCAGAAGCGGACTGTGATCGACCAGCACGACGACTACCGGCGCCATGGCCAAGAGGGTCGACGCCACGCCCGCATCGAAGGCAAGTGTGGACCCGACATGCTGCCGGATCGGAACCGCACCGGCCAGGCTGATCGCAACGCTGGGAAGTATCTCGTTCAGGACGAAGAAGGTCCCGGCCGCGGCGAGAAGCAGCGGGAGTTCCGAAACAGGCGGCCACGTCCCGCTTGCCGCTTCCACCTGCGTCCCTCCGAAGCCGTGAAGGACGAGGCCGGCGACACCGAGCGAAATGGCGTACTGGCTCGCGTTGAACGCCACCTTGAGAAGGGACTTCCGCTGCACGATGTCGGCGACGCTTGACGCGACGACCAATGCCGCAATGGCGCTGGCCGTTCCCCATCCGAGCATCAGCGCAAAGGCGAACGTCGTTGAGGTGGTGATCTCGTGGACGACGTCGCCCCTTCGAACCCGGATCGGGAAGAGCTCGCCGATCAACACGGCTCCCGCCAGCATGGCGTAGAGGCCGATGCCGCGACGGAACATGCCGCCGGCTTGTCCCTCGATGAGGGCAATCGCGGCCAAAAGAGAGACGCCGAGGGCGACCACCGCGGCGGCGTAGCGCTCGACGGGCTCGAGCCGTCGGAGCGAACCCGCCGTCCGGACTCGTTGCTGAAGCCCGGATCGCCAAAAACGCGACGCTCCGGGCGAAGAGCCCGGAGCGGTTAAGTCGCGCGATTTCATGGCTTCAGGTCACTTCCACTTCTTCCCGGCTCCCGCGAGCGCCGCAAGCATGGCGAGGGAGGCGAGTGCTGTGGCGATCCGATACGCCGTGGCCTTTATCGACTTCATTCGTCCACCTCCTCTCCATGGCCCGCGCGATCGTCTTGGAAAGCTCGAACGCGTCTCCTGTGTTTTCGGTAGAAACCGCTCCCAAACTTGAAGGCTGTCTTGCCATCCGACGGTAGGACCGACCGGGGGTCGTGTAAATCCGTAAGTTGGGGCTCTTTGGCCGGCCCAAAGTCCTAACCCTCCGTTGTCGGCCTTTCGCCCCCTATTTCGGCGCCGGCCCCCTCAACCGCCGAAGCGCCTCCGTCGATACGGGGAGCACGGCGACAACCTCGAGGAGATCGGATGCTCCTGTTGTTGGTGGTCTTTCTCGGCGTGGCGATGGTCCCGCTCGCTCGAGGCCGATTTCTTGGTTTGGCGCAGCTTCGCTTTCAACGCAGCTGGCTGCTGCTCGTCGCTCTACTCCTTCAACTGGCGATAACCCTTGTCTTCGAGGGGTCGCGAACGGCCGCCCACTACGTGGCCCACATCGCGTCATACGGGTTCATCGTCGCCTTCATCGTGGTGAACCGAGGGATTCCGGGCATCTGGCTGGTCGGAGTGGGAACCATGATGAACGTTGTCGTCATCGCAGCGAACGGCGGCGTCATGCCGGCTTCGCCGGAGGCACTGGCCGCGGCGGGGCTTCCCACAAGCCCCGGCCGCTTCGAGAATTCCGCCGCGGTGGCCGCGCCGACGCTCTCGTTCCTCGGAGACATCTTCGCGGTCCCGGAGTCGTGGCCGCTCTCCAACGTCTTCAGTCCGGGGGATGTCTGCATTGCCATTGGGGCAATCGTCGTCATCCACCGGGCCACCGGCTCTCGCCTGGTGCCTTCCGGGACCGGACAGTTCGCTCCACTGTTCCGTCAACCGACATTCCTCCGTCTCTGGTCGGCGCAGGGAGTTTCGAACCTGGGGGACTGGCTGTACGCAATTGGGGTCGCGACCACTCTGGTCGGCCAGACCAACAGCGCGAAAGCGTTCGCGTTCCTCCTGGTCGCGCAGGTTGCGCCGGCCGCCGTTCTCGGGGGCGCGCTCGGGGCCGTCCACGACCGGTATTCCCGGGTTCGAATCATGATCGCGGCCGACGTCGTCCGAGCGGCCGCCGTTGCTTCCTTGCTGCTTGATTCGACCCCGTCGCTGGTGCACATCTACGGGGTCGCCGTGACGCTCGGAGTCTTCGGTGCCTTGTTTCAGCCGAGCCTGGACGCATCGATCCCGAACGCGGTGAAGAAGGAGGAGGTCGTGGCGGCC
>DATABA010000009.1:0-1648 GCA_036259835.1 Actinomycetota bacterium | reverse complement strand
GGATGAGCGTGTCGCCGGTGGAGGTGATGACCAGCGTGGGGACGTCGATGCCGCCGAGGTCGCCGGTCGAGTCCGGACGTTCCGCCATTCCCGTCGAGACGGCGGCGATGGCCTCGGCGGGCTGGCGGGCGATGATCCCTTTCACGCGATCCCAGAGCTCTTCGGAGGCGCCCTCGGAGAGAAGCGGTGGAGGGTTGTCCACCAGGACGTTTCCCTCGCTCCGCAGCCGCTCGGCTAGGGCCAGCCTTCGTTGCTTCCCCTCCTCGTCGTCCGCGACGGCTCGCGTGTTCGCCAGCACCAGGCCGGAGACGCGATCCTGGTGGCGACGCCAGAACGCGAACGCGACGTAGCCGCCCAGTGAAAGTCCGCACACCACGACTCGGTCCAGACCTTCACGGCTCGCGGCCTCCGCGACGGCATCTGCGGCCGCGTCCATCGTGAGCGTCCCCTCGGACAGCGGTGTTCCTCCGAAGCCCGGAAGGTTGGGCGCGGCGAGGGCGACGCCTGGCAGCCCGGTGATCTGGGGCTCCCACATCGAGGCGTCGAGCGGAAACGCGTGGATGAGCAGCAATCCGTCGGTCATGTCATGTCCTTTCGTTCGTCTGCGGGAACAACGACTCCCAGCGCCGAAGGCACCACCCTGAACGTCGCCGGCAGCGTTCCGGCATGCTCCCCGTCGGCGAAGACCTGAAGGGTCCGCTCGGCCGTGATCAGGACCTCGCCTCCGCGAAACTGTTTCACCTTCGGGTGACGGACGTGTCGTCCGGTGAAGACCTTGGGGAAGGTCTTGATGAAGTCCGGCTTGGAGACTTCTCCCACCACCGTGACGTCCAGCACGCCGTCGTCCACCTCAGCGTCGGGACACACGTGCATTCCGCCGCCGTAGGAACGCCCGTTCCCAACCGCGATGAGCATCCCCGGGACTTCGCGGTGTTCGCCGTCCACGGTGATCTCGAATCGAGCGGCGCGGAACCGGGGAAGAAGCATGAATGTCGCGATGACGTACTTCGTCTTGCCCCTGAACCATCGCATTCGATTGGCGTAGGCGTTCGCCTCCGAGTCGAAGCCGGCGCTTCCGACGTTCACGTAGTAACGCTCTCCTTGCGGCAGCTTCAGGCGGACGACGTCAATTCTCTTTACCGTCGGCTCGCGCAGTACGCGAACCGCGCCGAGTGGCTCCTTCGGGTTCATCCCGATCAGCCGGGCGAAGTCGTTGCCAGTGCCTGCCGGAATGACTGCCAACGCGGCGACAGCCCCGGCGTTCATCACCCCGTTGACGCATGCGCCGACGTGACCATCGCCACCCAGCGCCGCGACCACGTCGGCGCCATCGGCAGCGGCGGTCCAGGCGAGGCGTTCGGGATCCGCCGCGCTCTGGCTGACATGGGTGCTGTGCTCGACACCGAGCGACCGAAGGAGCGCCTCAACCTGAGGGATGAGCGTGGCTCCCCTGCCTCGTCCCGACGTCGGGTTGGCCACAACGGCGACCTTCATCTGAACGGTCGTCTCATCACCACGCGGCCGGAGGTGACCACGGCGCTACCTCAGCTCAACCCGGTGGCAGGTTCTGTGGTGGCAGGTTCTGTGGCGGCAGGTTCTGCTGCGGTGCGTTCTGCGAGATGGGGGTCTGGATGCCGACCCGCGCCTT
>DATABA010000008.1:0-4090 GCA_036259835.1 Actinomycetota bacterium | reverse complement strand
TGCAGTGGGGGCCCGCGCCGGAGCGGGGGCCTCCCTCACCTGCGATGGCGCGGTGGAGCGAGGCAAAGCGCCTCTTCGACGTGTCGTCACCGCCGCCGCCACGACGACCACCAGAATCACAACGGCGATGGCAATACCGATGATGGTCGCGATGCGCGGACTCCTTTCGCGGTCGAGGGAAGATGCCCGCGGAGGCGAAGTCCGGAGGAGCTACCGGACCCCGGCCTCGACGGCAAGCCGTTGAGAGATTACCCGCGAGGCGCCGTCGTTCCTCATCGAAACTCCATACAGCACGTCGGCGATCTCCATGGTTCGCTTCTGATGGGTCACCACCAGGATCTGAGCGTCCCTGGCGAACTCGCGCAACACCTCGAGGAACCGATGAAGGTTGACGTCGTCCAGCGCCGCCTCCACCTCGTCGAGGACATAGAACGGGCTGGGTCGCGCCCGGAAGATCGCGAACAGAAAGGCAAGCGAGGAAAGGGCTCGTTCGCCGCCGGAAAGCAGCGAGAGCCGCTTGACCCGACCGCGTCCGGGGCGCGCCTCGATCTCCACGCCGGAACTGAGCGGCGCATCGGGATCGAGAAGCGTCAGGCGGCCCTCGCCGTCGGGGAACATCGTCGAAAAGAGCGAGGAGAACTCCCGCGAGACGTCGGCGAACGCGGTCTGGAAGAGCTCCGCGATGCGGCCGTCGATTTCGCGGATCACCTGGTGGAGATCCCGCCGAGCCGCCCTCACGTCCTCGAGCTCCCGGTTCAGAAAGTCGTGTCGTTCCTGGAGTGACTCGAGCTCCCCGAGGGCGAGCATGTTGACGCGTCCGACCAGGTTGAGCCGGCGCGCCACCACATCCGCCCGCCGCTGGAGAGCATCGACCGAATCATCTTCGGTGAGCGACGCCACCACTTCCCCTGCGTCGGCGTCGTGCCCTTCCCGGAGAATCCGCTCCGCCTCACCAATTCGCAATTCCAGATCGTGCCTGGCCCGATCGTCCTCTTCGTGCTCCTCACGGAGTCGTTCCGCCATCGCCGCTTCGTGCCGCCAGTCGCGGTTCGTCCGGTCCTGTTCGGCCTGGAGCTTGCGCAGTGCCTCGGTCGCCGCTCGACGGGCGGCCTCCGCTCCGGCCAGGTTCCCTTCCGCGTTTCGAAGCAGCTCTTCCGCGCTCCCGCGTTCGGCCTGGGCCTCCCGAATGGACTGGAGAAGCGCCTCGGGATCCTCCGAGGCCAGCGTGGCAATCTCCTTCCGAAGCCTCTGGACGGCGACATCCAGCCGTGACCGGTCCCGGCGAAGGGCCTCGACCTCGACGCGCAGGTCGATCGGAGTCTCCGGGGTGGAACCGAGACGCTCGGAGAGGACCTGCTCCTGGCGGCGGAGCGATGCGAGCTCTCGTTCCGTGTCTGCCTTCTCTTCGGCCGCGGCGGTGATGGCCAGGTCCGTCTGTTCCAACTGCTCCTTCACGCTAGCCATTCGGGCGGAGACCTCCGCCCGAACACGCCCGGCCTCGCCCAGCCGGTCCCGCGTCGCAGCAAGCTGCCGTTCGACCGACTCCTGCTCCGTCGCAACCTCCTCGAGCCACCGGTCGGCTGCGGCCGGCGTCCGGACGAACGTTTCGCCCACGATGTAGCCATCGGGCGTGACGAACTGGGCCCACGGGTGAGCCTCACGGCGTGTAACGGCTTCGCGAAGGTCGCCGGCCAGATACACGTTCGCCAGGAGCACGCTCGCCAGGCGGCGAACTCGCGGGTCGGGCGTCACATGGCCGAGCAGTGGCTCGCCCGGGTTTGCGTCGGTTCCTTTCGGATAGGGCGTCCGCGCTTCGACGGGTTCCGCCGCCATCAACACGACGGCGCCGACTGAATCGCCCTCGGCGTCCGAGAGAAGAACTTCCTGATCGGCGTAAACGACGGCGTCGCCGGCCGGTCCGAGCGCCGCCCTGAGCGCCTCCTCGAGATGCTCGGGGACGGAGATGAGGTCTCGGAGGATGCCGATCGCCTGCCGCGCGGTGCGCTCGAGGAACGCGGTCCCGGGCGTCTCGGTGAGCTCCCTTCGTCGCGCCTCCAACAGCTCCGCCCGGGCCCGGAGCCCGCGATCCTTGACCTCCAGCTCGGCGAGCTCGCCGGCCAGTTCGGTCTCACGCTTCGTGAGCTCCGTCTCCTCTGCGGCGAGGGGGGTTTCCGTCGCGTCCAGCCGCTCAATCTCCACTTCCAGGCGCTCCGCTCGCTGCTCGAGGTCGGCCATCCGTGTCCGGAGGGCGGCGAGCTCCGTGGAACGGGCTTCGACTGCGGCCGCTTCCACCGCCCGGAGGGCGGACTCCTTCTCCTCGAACGCCGGCCGGACCGTGGCCAGGCTCTGCTCGGTGCGCTCGAGCTCCTCTTCCAATGCGAAGAGCCGCGCGGTGCGGTTCCCCGACGATCCCGCCCGCTCCCTGGCCTCCCCCTCCCGCCGGATGGCCAAGCGAAGACGGGACTCGGCGTCAGTCCGTGCGGCGACCGCGGCCAGGTACAGCTCCTCCGCCCGGCGTTCCGCCGCTTCCGCCACCGCGCGCTCGCCGTCCAACCGCGCCAGCTCGTTGTCCAGCTGCGCCAGACGCTCCCGCATCTTCTGCTGTTTGGCGGCGACGGCTTCCCATGCCGGGAGCCGCCGGTCGCGTTCCGCGTAGAGCTCCCGAAGCCTTGCGGCCGCCAGCTTCGCGGCAACCTCGGCCGCTTCTGCGGAAAGAGATTCGTGGCGCCGCGCCAGGTCCGCCTGTTGTTTGAGCGGCTTGAGCTGGCGCCGAAGCTCGCTCGCCACATCCTGGAGGCGAATCAGGTCCTGCTCGAGCCCGGCGAGCTTTCGCTCGGCCCGGTCCCGCCGCCGTCGGTGCTTGGCGATGCCCGCGGCTTCCTCGATGAACTGTCGGCGCTCTTCCGGACGCGCCCACAGGACCGCGTCGAGCTGGCCCTGGCCGACGATCGTGTGGAGCGCGCGGCCCACCCCTGAATCGGAGAGGATCTCCTGGATGTCCAGCAGCCGGCACGGCCTGCCGGCCAGGCGGTATTCGCTCTCGCCCGAGCGATACACCGCGCGGCTGATCTCGAGCTCGGTCGCGGGGACGGGGATTTTGCCCGCGCCGTTGTCGATGACCAGCCGCACCTCGGCCATGCCGAGCGCCGGTCGGGCCGGGCTCCCGGCGAAGATGACATCGCCCATGCTGGCCCCGCGCAGCGCGCGGGGACCCTGCTCGCCGAGCACCCAGGAGATGGCATCGACGATGTTCGACTTGCCCGAGCCGTTCGGTCCGACGATGACGCTGATGCCAGAGGTGAATTCAAGAGTCGTCTTGTCGCCGAACGACTTGAAGCCGCGCAAGGAGAGCGAACGAAGAAACACCTTGGGGCAAAATGCTAACCGGGCGTTCGTCGCATTCTGGGAAATCGAGGAATTTCGCCCGGACGGCGCGTCGCCGAATCGTCAGCGACCGATCGTGAAGTCGCGATCGCCGGTGGGCTGTTCCTCCGTGACCTCGATGTCGCGCACCCTGGCCCCCGGTGGCCCGTGGCGACACCATTCGATCATCGAGTCCACGCTTTGGGGATCGCCTTCGAAGACTGCCTCCACCCGTCCATCGCGAAGGTTGCGGATGAACCCTCCCACTCCCCGCGACGACGCTTCCTTGCTGCAGTACCACCGGAAGCTCACGCCCTGCACCTCTCCCCCGACGATGACATGAACGCGCCTGGCCATTTCAGGTCAGAGGGCCGGCCGGGAGAACGCCTGAGATCCGCCGCTCGACCGCGCTAGGTCACCGCCGTCGCGTTGATCGTCGCGGACGGTTGGCGAACCGGTATCCGAAGCTTCAGTCCGGTCAGGGTGAGCGACGACGGCTGGGTCGATTGCTTCATGTAGGGATCGTCGTCTTGGGCAAGCTCGATCCGAATCCGATGTCCCTCCTGAAAGAGCCAGCCGTTGCCGTTGAGGTCGAAGATCGTCGTCGCGTTTGCTGAAGGCACCCGGCGCACTCCCCGATCGACCATCACGGCCTTCCCGTCGGGAAACACGTCGTACAGGCGGGCGTTCAGCTGGATCCCGCTCCCCGTTCCGGTGTGCGGAACGA
>DATABA010000007.1:0-2997 GCA_036259835.1 Actinomycetota bacterium | reverse complement strand
GCAACGATCGAGGTCGCACCGCTCGCATACCTGCGCGGTCGTACGTTGAACAGCTCCTTCATCATCCTCGATGAGGCACAGAACACGACGCCCGAACAGATGAAGATGTTCCTGACCCGCCTCGGGTTCGGGTCCAAGGTTGTGGTGAACGGCGACGTCACCCAGATCGACCTCCCTTCGGGGGATCGTTCGGGGCTCGTCGTCATTGAGGAGATCCTGTCGGGGATCGAGGGCATACAGTTCGTTCAGCTCGGGGCCAGGGATGTGGTCCGGCACAGGATCGTGCAGGAGATCGTGGAGGCGTACCGCGAACATGGTGAGCGTCGTACCAAGCGCTGACCCACTCCCGGGATGAACGAATCGCCCGTTCCGAAACGTTCGGCCTCTGACAGGAGGCCGCGCGTTCTCATCTCCAACCGTCAGGAGCTCGACGTCGATGAGGCTGCACTATCGGCTCTGGCGGAGCGAACGCTCCTGGCGGAGGGAAGACAAAGCGGAGAGCTCTCGGTCTCCTTCGTCACCCCGGAAGAGATGAGCCGGCTGCACGAGCAATATGCCGGTGAGGCGGAGCCGACCGACGTCCTGTCCTTCCCGCTGGACGAGGATGGGCTCCTCGGCGACGTGATCGTGTGCCCCGACGAGGCGCAGCGAAACAATCCGGACGACTCGGTGGGCGAGGTTCGGCTGCTGGTCGTCCACGGGATCCTTCACCTTCTCGGCTATGACCACGAAGAAGAAGAGGACCGCCGAGTGATGTGGGGGAAACAGGAGATGTATGCGGGAGTGCGTTCGACGTGACGGTTCTTTGGGTCGTCGTGGTGATCCTGGTGATGCTGGGCTCGGTCCTGGCCGTCGCGGAGGCGTCCCTGACCCGCATGAGCAGGGTTCGCGCCATCGCCCTTCGCGAAGAGGGGCGGCGGAACGCGCGGATCCTCGAAGAGCTCGAGAGCAACCCTCCGCGGTACCTGAACTCGATCTATCTGGCCGTGATGCTGGTGCAGAACGGGTCGGCGATTCTCGTGGCGATCCTGGCCCAGCGAACGTTCGGGAATCTGGGCATCGCCCTTCTCTCGTTCGGATTCACCGTCGCCTATTTCGTGATCGTCGAGGCGATGTCGAAGACGTTCGGGGTGCTCCACAGCGACCGGGCGGCGTTGGCGCTATCGCCAATCGTGTGGGGTCTGGGGCGGATGCTGGCGATTCCGACCCGAGGGCTCATCGGGCTGGCCAACCTTCTGCTGCCCGGAAGGGGACTGAAACAGGGCCCGTTCGTATCCGAGGAAGAAATCCGCTCCATGGCCGAGGTCGGACACGAGGAAGGAGTCATCGAGGCCGACGAGAAAGATCTCATCCACTCCATTTTTGAGTTCGGCGACACCCTGGTCCGCGAGGTCATGGTCCCGCGACCCGACATGATCACCGCGCCGATTGAGTCGGGGATGCGGCAGGTCCTCGACCTCATGCTCCGCCACGGGTACTCGCGCATCCCGGTGTACCGAGAGAGCGTCGACGAGATCATGGGCGTGGTCTACGCCAAGGATGTCCTTCGCCACCTCCACGCGGGCAAGGAGAACGTTCGTCTGGAGTCCATTGCGCGGGAGCCGTACTTCGTTCCGGAAACCAAGAAGGTCGCCGAGCTGCTGAGAGAGATGCAGCGGCGCCGGGTCCACATCGCCATCGTGCTCGACGAGTACGGATCGACGGCCGGTCTCGTGACGATCGAGGACCTCCTCGAGGAGCTGGTCGGAGAGATCGCAGACGAGTACGACCGCGAAGAGCCGGAGCTGGAGAAGGTGAATGGGGACTCGTTCCGCGTCAACGGACGATTCTCCATCGACGACCTCAACGAGCTGTTGGACGTGGAGCTGCCTCACGATGAATGGGACACGGTGGCCGGGCTCATGTACGGCTTGCTCGGGGCAGTGCCGACGCAGGGCGAGGAAGTCTCCTTTGACAATCTGACGTTCACGGCCGAAAAGGTGCAGGGGCGGCGAATCGCCAAAGTCCTGATCCAGAAGAAGCAACCCACCGAGGCCGAGCCCGTGGGTGAGTAGCCGGGCCGGCGAAGGAGTCTTCCGCTCGGGGTTCGTGGCGGTGGTCGGCCGGCCGAACGTCGGCAAGTCGAGCCTGATCAACGCCCTGGTCGGGCGGAAGGTGGCCATCGTCTCCGACAAACCACAGACGACCCGCTTGCCGGTCCGGGGAGTCCTGAACGGGCCCGACTTTCAGATCGTCTTCACCGACACGCCGGGATTCCACAAGCCGAGGACGCTGCTCGGTGAACGGCTGAACCTTGTCGTGGGGGAAGCGGTCGGTGACGTGGATGAGGTCCTGCTGGTCGTGGACGGAGCGGCCGGGGTTGGGCGTGGTGACGCCTTTGTCGCCCACCAGCAGGTCGCTCGCCATCGAGGCGCCAAGGTCTGCGCCGTCAACAAGATCGACCTCCTGCGTGGCCACGCGGAGGTTCCTCAGCTGGCAGCGGCGGCCGAACTTGCCTCGTTCGACCACATCGTCCCGGTGTCGGCGAGAACGAGACGGGGTCTGGACGAGCTTCGAACTGCGCTGGTGGAGGGACTCCCGATAGGCCAACCGCTGTATCCGATGGATCAGACCACCGATCAGCCGCTCGAGACTCGGATCGCCGAGATCGTTCGGGAGAAGGCGCTCGCCCTGGCTCGGGAAGAGCTTCCGCACTCCATCGCCGTCGCCGTCGATGAGGTCGAGCGTGACGAGGGAACGGGGTTGCTTCGCGTCTCTTGTCATGTGTTCGTCGAACGCGACTCCCAGAAGGGCATCGTGATCGGCAAGGGCGGAGCGACGCTGAAGGAGATCGGAACCAGGGCAAGAGAGGAACTCGAGACCCTGCTCGAGACCCGCGTCTTCCTTGAGCTTCGGGTGAAGGTGTTGAAGGAATGGCAGCGCGACCCAAAGGCGATGGCCCGCCTGGGGCTTTAGTCCTGTGGAGATTTCGTCGCGCGGCTTTATTCGCTAACCGGC
>DATABA010000006.1:0-6405 GCA_036259835.1 Actinomycetota bacterium | reverse complement strand
GGTATCCCAAATCGCCGCGCGACCTCGCTCGCGGCGTCAACCGCGAGCCGTCTTCGCAGATGAGCTGCGCCGAGCGGTCGGGAGCGTCGGAAGTCCGCCATGGTGGGTCCGATGGTACGGCAGCAGGTTTCTTGGGCCTTCGGGGAGATTCGCGGCGAGACGCAAGAAACGACTTTCAGGACCGTATTCGCGCGCGTCGGGAGGACGAGAAACCGCTCTGGCCTGCGGTTCCGAATCGTGGACCTGAGGGGAATCGAACCCCTGACCTCGTGCCTGCCGAGCACGCGCTCTACCAACTGAGCTACAGGCCCGATCGGAGCCTCGATGTTAGCAGCGAGGCGTGCAGCTACCCGGAGGAGGCTTTCGCTTCTTCCTCCCAGGAAACCCTCGGGGCGTCGCCCCACAGGTTCTCCAGCCGGTAGTAGTCGCGCTCCTCCTGGCGAAACACGTGGACGACGAAATCAACAAAGTCGAGCAGGATCCATCCGGCCTGAGCATCCCCCTCTTCGCGGACTGGGCGGGTTCCGTGTTCCTTCATTGCCCGGACGATCTCCTCGGCGACAGTCTTGACCTGGCGGTCGGAGGTTCCCGAAGTGATCACGAAATAGTCGGTGATCGTCAGGAGATCCCGGAGGTCCAGGATGACGGTGGCTTCACCCTGCTTCGAGGATGCCGCTCGGGCGGCGAGCCGGGCGAGCTCCCCGGAGTCGGTCACCGCGCTGGCGATATGGTTCCTCGCTCGAGAATCAATACGGCCACAAGCTTACCGGTACAACTGGCTCTTCTCGATGTAGGTCTGAACCCCTTCGGGGACGAGATAGCGGATCGGCCGGCCCTCTCGAACCCGTAGCCGAATGTCGCTCGAGGAGATGGCGAGCGCCGGGACACTCATCACCGAGATGTTCGGGTGCCTGGTCGGCGCCTCTCGCTCGAACCGGGCGACGTCATACCCCGGCCGCGTCGCAGCGATGAAATGGGCGAGGCTCAAGACCTCCTCGGGGTCCTTCCACTGGAAGATCTCCAGGATGGCGTCCGCCCCGGTGATGAAGAACAGCTCCACGCCGTCACCACTCTGACGACGCAGCTCCAAAAGCGTCTCAACGGTGTACGTGGGCCCCTCTCGCTCGACCTCGATTCGCGACACCGAGAATCGCGGGTTGCTCGACGTCGCGATGACGGTCATGAGATAGCGGTCCTCGGGCGCGGCGACGTCGCGCTCTGCCTTCATCCACGGTTGCCCGGTCGGGACGAAGACCACCTCATCCAGATGGAACTCGGCGAGCGCCGCCTCGGCCGTCACCAGGTGGCCGTAATGGATGGGGTCGAAGGTCCCGCCCATGACGCCGAGTCGCTTTGGGTGTGGCATGGCCTACCGGCTCCTCAGCGATTGAACCCATTCCCTGAGCACCGGGAGGTGTTCGGCGTAGTGCGCGGGTCCGGATTCTCGGAACCACTCCCTGGCCTCGGCCGTGATTTCGGGAAGCGCGCTCCATTCGACCAGCATCCGGTTCCTGGCGGCCGCACACTCCGCTCTTACCAATGGCACGGGCAGATCCTTGTTCGCCTCGTAGAACTGCCGGTTCAAGTCGTCCACGTCCAACCGTTGAGGTCGGTACGTGCCGTACTGGATCTGTTCGAAGACCCGCGTCGCTTCAGCGAGCCATGCGGCGATGTGGGCCATCAGGTCCTTCACAGACCAGCCCTCCGCGGTGTAGCGGGACTCCTCCATCTGCTCGGGCGTCAACGACGACACCAGCTCCTGAAGCTCCCCCCACCCTGCCTCTTCAGCAAGGCGGAGCTAACTTCGATCCGTCGTCGTCCGGAATGAACTCGAACGTCGAATTCCCAATGACCACCTCGTCGCCTCTTCTGGCCCCAGCCTCGGCCAGCCGCTTCTCGACGCCGGCCCGTACCAGGCGTCGCTGGAGTTCGCCGACCTGCGTGTCGTCGTCCAGGTCGGCCTCGGCGACCCATCGTTCCACTCGAGGCCCGGATACCCGGTACCGCTGCCCCTCCCGCTTGACCACGAATGCCTCCCTGGCGGGCCTGAGAACCACGAACGGCGCGGCCGGCCGTTCATCTCGTCGAGCCTCCTCCACAAGCTCGCGAAGCCGCATCTGGAGCTTCTCGATCCCCTCACCGGTGACGCCGGACACCACGATCTCAACCACTCGATGGTCGACCGAGCCGGGCTCGACCAGATCCGCCTTCGTCCCGACCACCAGAGAGCGTCGTTTGGCCAGATCCTCGTCGAACGAGGCGATCTCCTCTCGGACGGCGTGAAGGTCACGCTCCGGATCCGCCGTGAGGTCCACCACATACAGGAGCACCCTGCACCGCGAGACGTGGCGGAGAAACGCCAGCCCGAGCCCCTTTCCTTCATGGGCTCCCTCGATCAAGCCGGGGATGTCCGCCACGACAAAGCGTTCGTCGCCGCCCGCGACGCCGAGATTCGGCGTGATCGTGGTGAAGGGATATGCCGCGATCTTCGGTCGCGCGGCGGTGAGCGCGGCCAGAAGGGTGGATTTTCCTGCATTCGGCAGCCCCACCAGGGCCGCGTCGGCGACCAGCTTGAGTTCCAGGCGAAGGCGCCGCTCTTCGCCTTTCTCCCCTCGCTCCGCGATGCGTGGAACCCGGTTCCGAGCAGAGGCCAAGGACGCGGTACCCCTTCCGCCACGCCCGCCGCGGGCAACGACCACCGACGCACCGGCTCCAACCAGATCGGCGATCAGGCCGTCTTCATCGGTGACGACCGTGCCGTCCGGTACCCCGAGCACGAGGTCTTCGCCGTTGGCACCCTGGCGGTTGTTACCGGAGCCCGCCGAACCGCTCTGGGCGCGGTGACGACGATGCTCCGTGAACACCGAAAGGTCAAATTCCGAGGGGTCGGCGCGCAGGATCACGTCTCCGCCACGCCCTCCATCGCCGCCGTCCGGACCCCCGCGAGGTTTGTACGGCTCTCTCCGAACCGAGGCGCTGCCCGGTCCACCGTCGCCGCCGCGAACCACGATCTCGACTTCGTCCGTGAACATCCTTCGTCGATTATGGCCAAGCGCCGCTACGCTCACGTCGCGTGAGACCAAGCACCGTGTGGATGGTCAGTGCGAGAACGGGCGTCACCGGCAGGAAGGGAACGCTCTTGCTCGAGGCCGATTCCGTGGTGTTCCGGCCGGCGTCGACGGCATTCGGCGACACGATCATTCCGCTCAAGGCCTTGCGGAAGGTCCGACGCGTTCGTGGAAGCCCCGTACTGGAGATCAGCGTGGCCATGCGGGACCAGCCGGCGATGGTCGCGTTCTACTTCGTCCCGCCGCCTGATTTGAACCCGCCAAACGATCTGCGGATTCGGCTCCTTCCCAAGCGAGCGGCTCGCAAGGATGCCATCACCCAGCTTCGGCAGGGGAACCTCAGGAAGAAGGCCGAAATTGGAGCGTGGGCTGACGCGCTCGAACGAGCTCGCCGCGTCTGACGCTCACTCCCTGACGGACGGGAGCTCAACCTCGAATCGCGCACCGCCGAGCGGAGCGTCCCTCACCGAAACTTTCCCCCCATGTGCGGCGGCGATCTCTGCGACGATGGCCAGACCGAGCCCGCTTCCACCCGAGTCTCGATCACGGGCCTCCTCCAGGCGCACGAATCGCTCGAAAATCCGCTCTCGGTCAGTGGGCGGGATCCCCTGACCGTCGTCATCGACTTCCAAAACCGCGACGCCATTGTCCTGATGAAGCGCCAGGGCAACGGTGCCGCGACCGTGACGCGCGGCATTATCCGTCAGATTCCGGACCAGCCTCGCCAGTTGTTCTCGGTCTCCGAGAACTCGCCCCGCCGATACCGCACTCGTATCGATCTGAAGCTTCGTCGAAGATCGGAGGCGTCCAGCCTCCTCGAATACCAGGTCGTCAAGGTCAACTGGTTCCGTCCGAAGTCTCAGTGTCCCTTCATCCATCTTGGTGAGGAGCAGCAAATCTTCCACCACGCGCTGGAGCCGGAGGTTCTCTTCCAGGACGACGTCCGCGAGCTCCTGGACGGGCGTCTGCTCGGGGTGCGACAGGGCGACTTCCGCATGCTGACGAATCGAGGACACGGGCGACCGGAGCTCGTGGGAGGCATCCGAAACGAACCGGCGTTGCCGTCTCTGGCTCTCTTCGAGCCGCGCAAGCATGGCGTTCATGGTTCGGCCAAGCCGGGCGATTTCGTCCTCGCTTTTCGGGACCGGAACCCTGCGATCAAGGTCACCGGTCGAAATGCCCTCCACTTCGGCCCTGATCGACTCCACGGGCATGAGGGCCCGGCGCACGACTCTCCAGGTCGTTAGTCCTCCCACGACGACGAGCAGCGGAATCCCGACAAGAAGAAGACCGCTCACCACCCGCACGGGTTCGGTGACGGTCTCGAGGCTCTTGCCGGAGATGACCGTGTAGTTTTCCCCGCCCAACGACGCCTGAAGTGCAACCGCGAGAAACGGAACTTCTTCAAATGGAACACTGATCTTCCGGACCTCCTGAGGCCGCAGGAGCGCGACGGGCGGCCTCCCCTCTAGGTTGGCGCTGTAGTCGAATACTTCGCCCTGAGAATCCAGCACTTGAACGAAGTCGGTTTCTGCGTTAAGGACGTCGATCGGCCTTTCGATCTCGCCCTCGGCAACGCCATCCACAGCGTCACGGGCTTGGAGGAAGGCTGCCTCTCGGACGGTGCTGGTCAACGAGCGTTCGAGGAATGTCCGCATGGCCAGGCCTCCGATGACGAGTGAGCCTCCGACCACGACCACCGCAAGTGTTGTCGTCCGTGCGCGGACGGTCCCCGCACGCCCTCGGAGGCGGGAAAGGACCGAGCTGAATACGTTCATCCGCCGTCGGCTACGACCCGGTAGCCGATCCCGTGCAAGGTTTCGATCCCGTCCCGTCCAAATGGTCGATCCAGCTTGTTCCGGAGTCGTCGCACGTACACCTCCACGATGTTCGGGTCCCCCTCGAAGTCCTGATCCCATACGTGCTCCAGGATTTCATGTTTCGAGACCACTTCACCCTTATGCCGCATGAGGAACTCCAGAAGGGCCATCTCGCGGGCCGTGAGGTCCACTTCGGTGCTACCCCGGAACGCCCGGCGTGCGCCTGGGTCGAACCTGAGATCTCCGGCCTGGAGGATGGCCGGCCGTTCGGTCGCTCCGCGACGAATGAGGGCGCGGAGCCGAGCCATCAATACAAGAAAGGAAAAGGGCTTGGTGAGATAGTCGTCCGCCCCCGTGTCCAGAGCGCCCGCAACATCGGAATCACTGTCCTTAGCGGTCAGCATGAGAATTGGGGTCCACACCCCGTCCCGGCGGAGCCGGGCGCAGACCTTGTTGCCGTTCATCCCGGGAAGCATGACGTCCAGGACGATGGCGTCGTAGGCGTTCGACCGAGCCATCGACAGGCCTTCCGTTCCCGTCAACGCGACGTCCGCGGCGAAGCCTTCGGCTCGGAGACCCTTCTTCAGTCCCGCGGCGAGGCGCTTCTCATCTTCGACGACCAGGACCCGCACTCATACCGCCTTACGTCGTTGGCAGCCGACTTCAGGCCTCTTGGAGCTGTTCCGCTGGTTCGGTCTCTCCGTAGAAGTCTTTGTTGAATTTGTATGCCCGCTCCTCCAGCGCAAGTACTTCTTCGCGGACCTTTGCCAGCTCTTCGGGACCCATTCGCTCGAACTCAGTCAGGGTCATCTGCTCCTTCTCGGGATCGTCCGGTCCCAGGTACCCGATACGAACGTTGCCCACGCCTGGCGCGTAATACTTCAACTGGTAGACGCCCGGTTCGGAAGGGTGCCACTCCCGCGTCACCACGACGTTCTGATAGCAGTCGACCGGTGTGCAGGTCCTCAGGCCGGTCTGGAACACCTCCGCGTAGTCCGGGGCCTCGTGCTCGACCGGCGGTATCCCCTGCTCGTAGGCTGGCGATTCCACTGCCGGCCGAGCGTGCATGTAAATCCCCGACTTGGCATCGTTCACGCCGCCGAGCCAGCCCGAGGCACCGACCCGTTTCCCCTCTTCCCACTCCTCGGAGTAGTAGCCGTGGAGCCAGACGGTTCCCTGATCGTCCTGTGAGAAGAAGATCAGTTCGTACTCGCCTATCTCCCCGTCGTTGTAATCCTTGTCAATGGCGACGACCGCGGGCACGCCGTTGAGCACCTTCGTCATGTCGCTGACGACCATTTCCACGCGACGGTCGACCGGATTGCCCTCGTCGTCCAACGCCTTCCCTTCCCAGACCCATCGCATGCCGGGTTGCCTTGGCGAATATGGATTGTCGACGTTCGTGGGGTCGCTGAAGTTGCCCGGATCGTAGTCATTGACGGTGACCGCCCCCGCCTTCCCCTGGGTCACCCGGCGAGTGGACGGCTCCTCACCGTCCCCCGCGCATCCGGACATCA
>DATABA010000005.1:0-22925 GCA_036259835.1 Actinomycetota bacterium | reverse complement strand
GGGTCCGGTGTTCGGCATGGCGTTCCTGACGTTCCTGGTCGCGGGCGCTGGGAACGCGGGGAAGGGCGCCGGCGCGGTGGTGCCGCTGGCCATCTTTTTCGCCCTGATCGGCATGACGGCCATTGCCTGGATCGTCGCTTTGTTCGCACGCCGGATCCGCGCGGCCGGCTCGCTGTACGACTACGTGACGTACTCGTTCGGTGAAAGCGCCGGATTCGTGGCGGGATGGATCTACTACCTCGGCATTCTGATCCTCGCCGTGAACGCGGTCTTGTTCCTGGGCGGGCTGCTCCAGGACTACCTGCACGGGTTCTACGACGTTGGGGTTCCATACTGGGTGCTCGGCCTCATCCTGATCGTGATCCTGTTCCCCATCCTCTACTTCGGGGTGAAGATCTCGACGCGAGCGCAGCTCATTCTGGCGGGCTTCACCATGCTCTTCGTCCTGCTGTTCGCCGTCTCGATCATCATCAACGGGGGTCCGCAGGGCAACACCATCAAGCCGTTCACCGTGGGAGCGAGCCCTGAGGGCTGGGAAGGGATCTTCTTCGGGCTGCTCTACGCCATTCTGATCTTCACCGGATTCGAGACCGCGGCGAACCTCGGCGAGGAAACCCGCGACCCCCATCGGAACATCCCCCGGGCCGTGCTAACGGCCCTGGGGTTGGTCGGCGTCTACTTCGTCGTCGTGACCTACTCCTACTCCATCGGTTTGGGGCTGGACGGCAACGCGTGGGCGCAAGACCAGGCGGTCCTGATCACCCTGGGAAGCAACCCCGAGTTCGGGAGCGAGTTCATCGCGAAGGCGCTCTTCGCGTTGGCGCTCCTCGATCTGTTGGCCGTGTGCCTGGGCTGCGCCGTGGCGTCCTCCCACGGCCTGTTCGCCCTGGCGCGGGACCGACGACTTCCACGCGGCCTGGCCCACTCCAACCGGCGGTACGGCACGCCCGACGTCGCCATCGTGTTCACACTGCTCGTGGCAGCGGTGCTGGTCGTGGTGACCCGACTCACGGCGGGCGAGTGGTTCGGAGCCTTCAACCCGACGGCGTTCGAGGTGCCCGAATATCTTCCGGTCTTCCTGTGGCTGGCAGGCCTGGGGAGCTTCTGTCTGGTGGCGGTCTATCTCGCCATCTCTCTCGGCGGGATGTACCGGCTGTGGGGCCGCGAGAACCCACTGTGGCTTGGACTCGCCGGGCTGATCGGAGTGGCCGTTTCGGTAGGCGCGATCTTCGGCACCGTGTATAAGGCGCCCGCGGCCCCCGCGCGGGCCAATACCCTGTGGATGGCGATGGTGGTTTGGTTCATCCTCGGGATCATCTGGCTGCTCGCGCTTCGAGCCATGGGCCGGTTCGGCCGCGCGTACAGCGTGGAGCAAGTGCGTGAGCCCGCCACGATAGGCGCGGCGCCCGGAGCCCCACCCGCTGCACCGCCAATGGCGTAGGGATAGATCAGGAAGGATCACCCGGATGCCGAACGAGCGCACGTCGCGCCGCGGCCGTCAACAGACCACCCCGCGCAAGGGGTCGGCTGACCGATCGAGTCCTGGTCCGCCGGAGCGAAAACCTGTCGCGCCGTATTACGCGCTCGGTCTCTCCACGGTCGTGTACGGCACCAGCAAGCGAGACCACATCCAGAGAAACCTGGACACGATCGTGGACGCGATCCACGCCGGGGTCACCACCGTCAACATCAACCTTCCGGTCAAGCTGGTGTGCCTGGCGGAGGGTGCGCTGACCGGGTTCACGGACGAGGTCTTCGACGTCCCCCACGTCACCGCCGCGCGCGATTTTTACATTGACATTCCAGGACAGGAGACCAAAGTGCTCGGCGAGCTGGCCCGCCAGTACGAGACCTACATCGTCGTGCAGTGCAAGGCGCGGTGGCCCGAAATCATGGAGGACCGCTACTTCAACACACTCTTCGTCATCGGACCGACCGGAGAGGTCGTCCACAAGGCGGCGAAGAACCATCTGTGGTGCCGGGAGCGTTCGTGCACGCCGCACGACGTCTACGACCGGTGGGTCGAGGTGTTCGGGGAGGGGATCGACGCGTTCTTCCCGGTCCTTCGAACCAGTGAGGAGACCGGCGGTGAGATCGGCAATCTCGGGACCATCTGTTGCAGCGACGGCGAGTATCCCGAGGCCGTGCGCGCGCTCGCCTTCAACGGCGCGGAGGTCGTCTATCGACCGAGCGAGGCCATTCCCATGACGCAGGTTGGCTACCCAGGCGGTGGGACCTGGATGATCCAGAACCAGGGGCATGCCCAGTTCAACACCGTCTACATGATCTGTCCCAACGTCGGGCCGGTCTTCTTGCACCCGGGAATGAAGCACCCGTTCGACGTCGGTGGCGGCAACAGCCATATCGTGGATTACCTTGGAAACGTCGTTGCGTACCAGTCGTCGGGCTACAACACCGCCGTCGCGGCTCTCATCGACATCGAGCAGCTCCGCCAGTTCCGGGTGATGAACCTGAACAGCAACTGGATCAAGGACCTCCGTACCGAGGTCTTCCGCAAGATGTACGAGGCCCCGATTCACCCGAAGAACCTGTGGCTTCGGGACGATCCCAAGTCCCACGCCGACGTGGACGACGTCTACCGAGACAACATCCGCCGGCTGATCGAGCGGGGAACGTTCACGCCGCCGGCCAACTCGTTCCCGGGAGCGCGTTTCCAGTCAGCGGGCGAAGCCCCGCCCGAGCAGGAGTGGGAGCGAACCAAGCACCTCTGGGACGAGTGGGACGGCGAAGAGGCCTAAGCCGGGTTACTTCTCTTCGTTCATCCAGTCGATGAGGTGGGCCAGGTCCTCCCGGAGCGGCGTGAACACGTCGATGTTCTTCACCACCTCCTCCCCGACCGGCTCGATGTAGTGCTCCTTCCCCGCCGGGATGAGGAGCACGGAGCCCGGGCCCATCTCGTTCGGCTCTCCATCCACGTAGTAGTTCGCCCGTCCCGAAAGGATCATCGCGATTTGATCGAACTCGTGAGTGTGCGGCCTGAGATCCATGCCTGGTGAGCATTCGTTCATCACCAGCAGGCAATCCTTCGTTCCGAAACCGCGGCGACGAACTCCCTCTCGCACGAACTCGCCGGGGATCTCGTCCCATCGCACAGCTCGCATTCACGCTCTCCTTTCGTCGGTCGCCGCAAGCGTCAGAGCTTTTCGAGCTCGCCGGATAACACCCCCACGATGCCGTCGATCTGCTCTTTTTCGATGATGAGCGGCGGCGACATCACGATCTTCTGGCCCGTGGCTCGAACGATCACGCCCCCTTCGCGGCATCCCGTGGCCACCGGCGCAGCGTCGAACCCCTCCGGGAGCTCGACACCGAGCATCAGCCCGACCCCACGCACCTCTGCGACGGCGCCCAATTTCGCGAGCGGCTCGAGCTGCTCAAGCATGTAGGCGCCCATCTCCTTCGCCCGCTCCAGCAAACCTTCGTGTTCAATGATGTCCAGGTTCGCCAGCGCGACGGCAGCCCCGACGGGGTGGCCGTTGTACGTGAATCCGTGCCTGAAGGGCTTGTCCGCCAGCATGTCGATCACGCGGCCGCCGATCAGCACGGCGCCCATGGGGATGTACCCGCTGGTGAGAGCCTTGGCCGTGACGATGATGTCCGGCCGAAGCCCGTAACGCTCCGAGCCGAACCAGTGCCCGATCCGCCCGTACGCCGTCACGACCTCGTCCGCGATGAGGAGGATGCCGTGTCGACGAAGCACGTCCTGAACGCCGTCCCAGTAGCCCTCGGGCGGAGGGATCATCCCCCCCACGCCCATCACCGGCTCGCCGATGAACGCCCCGATGTTCTCGGGTCCGATCTCCTGAATGGTCCGGTTCAGGTCGTCCAGAAGTACCTCGGTCGCGTTCGGTCCGACGGACAGTGCGCTCGGGGTGGTGAGGTGCACGAACCCAGGAGGCAGCGGATCAAATCCCTCTTTCAACGGGGCAATTCCCGTTGCGGCCAACGAAGCGGAGGCCACGCCGTGGTACGCGCTCTTGCGCGACAAGATCACGTTGCGCTCCGGCTTTTCTTGCGCGTGCCAGGCCCGTCGGGCGAGCTTGATCGCGGTCTCCACTCCTTCGGAGCCGCCGTTCGTGTAGAAGACGGTTTCCAGGCCGTCCGGCGCGAGCGAAACCAGGCGAGCGGCCAGTCGAATGGCCGGCTCGTTCGAGAGATCCCAAAACGACGGATAGAACTCGAGCCGTTCGAGCTGCTCGGCGGCCGCTCGGGCCAGCTCTTTACGTCCGTGCCCCACCGCACACTGCCAGAGGCCACAGGTTCCGTCGATGTACTGCTTGCCATCCACGTCCCAGATCAGCGCGCCCTCACCCCGAGCGACGATGAGCGGCGGCGTCGGCGCTCCCACGGTGGCGTGCGGATGCAGGATGTGGGCCATGTCGAGCTTGGCAAGGTCTTGGTCCTGCATCAGATCGAATTCCTCACGGTCTTCCATTGGGTGTATTCGTCGATCGTCTGTGGCCCGAGTTCGTAGCCGTGGCCCGACAATCCGCGCCCGCCGTACGGCGCGTACGGATCGAGGCCTCCGTACATGTTCACCCAGATCGTTCCCGCATTGAGCGCGCGAGCGACGCGGTGCGCTCTCGCTCCGTCCCGAGTCCACACCGCGGCGGCCAATCCGAATTTCGTGTCATTCGCCACTCGGACGGCCTCCTCCTCGTCTCCGACTGCAATCACGGCGACCGCCGGCCCAAAGATCTCCTCCCGGTTGATCCGCATGTCGTTGCGGGTCTCCACGAAGACGGTCGGCTCGACGAAGAACCCTTTGGGGAATTCGGCGATGCTCGCCGGCCCTCCCCCGACCGCGGGCTTCGCGCCTTCGGCCACCGCGGCGGAGTAGAGGTCCAACACATGGTCGCGCTGGCGTGCCGAGACCAGCGGCCCGACCTCGGTCTTCGGGTCAAGACCTCGGCCCATCTGAAGCTCCGACACCCGATCCACCACACGTTCGACGAGGTCCCCGGCGATCCGCTGGTGGGCCACCAGCCGTCCGCCGGCCGTGCAGACCTGTCCCTGGTTACGGAAGGTTGCCCGCATGGCCCCTTCCACGGCCGACTCTAGGTCGGCGTCCTCCAGCACGACGTTCGCGGACTTTCCTCCGAGCTCGAGCGTGAGGCGCTTCAGGTTGCCGGCGGCGGCCCGCTGGATCTCTCGTCCGACCTCCGTCGAACCCGTGAACGAGATCTTGTCGACGTCATCGTGTGCGGCAAGCGCCGCCCCGGCTTCCGCCTCCCCGGTGACGACGTTCCACACGCCCGGCGGGAAGCCGGCCTCCAGGGCGAGCTCCGCAAGCCGAAGCGAGGTGAGCGGCGCCTCTTCGGCGGGCTTGTGGACCACAGTGTTGCCACACGCTAGAGCGGGCGCGATCTTCCACGAGGCAATGACGGCGGGAAAGTTCCAGGGAGTGATCACCCCGACCACTCCGAGCGGTTCGCGGAGCGCGTACGTGAACACGCCGGGATCCGCAGGATTCGTCGTGCCCGTGATCTTCGTCGGCCACCCGGCGTAGTAGAGCCACGTGCGAACGACCGTGGGGAGGTCACGGCCTTTCGCTTCGCGGATTGGCTTGCCCACGTCAAGGCTCTCCGTTTCGGCCAGGGAGTCGGCCTCGCGTTCGATGAGCTCGGCCATTCGCATCAGCAGACGCGTCCGATCCATCGGGTCGACGGCGCCCCAGGCGGCTTGGGCAGCCCTGGCGGCGCGAACGGCGCGGTCGACGTCTTGGCGGTCTCCAAGGGCCAGTCGGGCCAGCGGGAGCGCGGTCGCGGGATCGAGCGTCTCGAACGTCTCGGCGGAAGCCGGGGGCACTTCTTCGCCACCGATGATGTGGCCGCGCGTCGGTGTTGTAAGCGGGCGGTCGCGCGTTGCGCCCGTGCTTACCATGTGAGACAACGTTCCAGATGGCCCCTGACTCGTCAACTCAGGATGCGGCGCTACGGACGCTCCTGAACGATCAGCCCGTCGTCGGGACGTTCATCAAGCTCGCTTCGCTCGAGACCATCGACATTGCTCATGGCGCGGGGTTCGATTTCGTCCTCATCGACATGGAACACTCACAACTCGATCTATCGAGCGCGCTTCTACTGGTGCGACATGCGCTCGCCATTGGCGTCCCCGCGGTTGCTCGAGTTCCGACCGTTGATGACGGCATCATCAATCAGCTTCTCGAAGCAGGCGCGGCGGGTATCCAACTGTCGGACGTACGCCGGGTGGACCAAGTGATCAAGTTGAAGGCCGCGACCACGTATCCGCCCGCCGGACGACGCTCCGTCTCGCTCGCGCAGCCCGCAGCCGGGTATGGGTCCCGTCCTCTTCAGGAGGTCGTGCAGGCGCCACCGCCGGTTCTCGTGGGACAGATCGAGGCAGCCGAGACCGACGACCCGCTCGACGCCATCCTCGAGGCGGGCCTCGACGTGGCGTTCATCGGAGCCGTCGATCTGCTGGTCGAACTCGGCCTCGACAAGGACGCGCTCTCGGCGAGGATCGACGAAATCCAGAAGGCCGCGGTCTCCGCCGGCGTGACCCTGGGAGCGTACGCGGCGAGCCCGACTGACATCCGGGACGGTATGCGCTACGTGGCGCTCTCCTCCGACCTGGCATTGCTGCAGTCGGCGGCGAAGAGCGCGCTCGCCGAGGCGCGCGCCGCCCTGAGTGAGGGACGCCGGCAGTAGGTGGACGCCGGCCTCTCCGTCACGGTGGGCCCGCTCCATCTCAAGAACCCGGTGATGGCGGGTTCGGGTGAGGCAACCATGGACCGGGACGGGATCCGCGCCGCCGTCGACGCCGGCGCCGCCGCCGTCGTGGCGAAGTCGACCAACGAATCAGGGGTCGCCGCCGAACAGCTCGCCGCCGCCGAATACGTGCTCCTCGACGACCGATGGGAGCCCCTGCCGTGGGGACCAGCGCCACGGAGTGCGACGCTGTTCAACCGCTCGGGCCTCCCGAGCGTCGACTTCGATCAGTGGGCGGAACTGCTCGCCGACCTCGACCGCCACGCCCAAAGGATGAATTCGTACGTCGTGCCGAGCCTGATCGTCTCGGACCCCGGGGAAGCGGCCCGGCGCGCCAAGGACTTCGAGGCGGCCGGGCTCCGCTGGCTGGAATTGAACGTGGGAGCGCCACATGCCCAGGAAGCGGTCGCCGGCGCGATTCGCGCCGCCAGCACCCCGACCGCCGTCAGTGAACTGGTCCGTCCGATCAGGGAGGCGGTTTCCATCCCGCTTACCGTCAAGCTCGGAGGTGACATCGATGCGGTGGAAGCTTCGGCCACCGCGATCAGCGCCGGCGCGGATGCCGTCTGCCTTTCCGGTCGTTACATGGGCTTCGTTCCCGACCTGGCCTCGCGACGGCCTGTCCTGGGAACGTTCGGAGCAGTCGGCGGCGCCTGGGCGCTTCCAATGACCCTGCGGTCGATCGCCAAGGTACGGCACTTCCTCGGCCCGGACGTCCCGGTCATCGGAACGAACGGCGCCCGCGACGGGCGAGATGTCGCCCGTTTCCTGTTAGCGGGAGCGAGCGCGGTGCAGATGACGACGGCCGTGATGACCGAGGGACCCGCTGCGCTGACCCGAGCCATCGAGGAGCTCGCCAAGTACCTGGGCGAGCAGGACACGGACGCGGCTGGCATCATCGGAGATGCAGCGGATAACGTAATGACGTACGAGCAGGCGATGCGGGAGCAGCCATGAGCGTCGGTGAAGTGAGCGTCGGCCAGTCGATCACCGTCGAGGACCTGGAGCGGGATCCGTACCCGATCTACAAGCGGCTTCGCGACCAGGAACCGGTCAGTTGGGTGGAGTCCGTCGGGCTGTGGCTGGTCACCCGGTGGGACGACGTCATGCATGTGGACGAGAACCCCGACGTCTTCACGGCCGAGACGGAACCGTCCACGCTAAACAGGACCTTCGGCAAGAACCTCCTTGGATCCGAAGGGGCCTACCACCGCCGAATTCGTTCGATCATCGAGCCCGCCTTCCGTCCGGGAGCCGTCCGTCCCTACATCGAGGAGGTCATTGCCCCGATTGCCAATGAGCTGATCGATGGCTTCCATGAGCGCGGCGAGGTCGAGCTGGTGCACACCTTTTGCGAGCCTCTTTCGGTTCGAGTCCTGAAGCGCGTCCTCGGGTTGGGCGGGCTCCCCGACGACACGCTCCGCCACTGGTTCGCGGACCTGGCGACCGGTGCCGCCAACTTCGAGGGGGATCCAGAAAAGCAACGCATTGCCGACGCCGCGAGCGCAGAAGTGAACGAAACGGTCGCCAAGCTTCTGGAGCAGCTCGAGAAGGAACCCGACGACTCGATCCTCTCCCGGATGCTCCATTCAGAAGTCGACGGCGAGCGACTGACGCCAGAAGAGATCTACGCCAACCTCAAAGTGATGATCGTTGGCGGCATGCAGGAGCCCGGCGACGCCGTGGGGATTGGCCTGTGGGCACTCCTCTCCCATCCCGAGCAAGCGGATCAGGTGAAGGCCGATCCGGGGCTGATCAAGCCCGCGGTGGAGGAAGGGCTGCGGTGGCATTCTCCGGTCGGGACGTCGACGCGACAGTTGACGCGTGAAGCGGAGATCGGGGGCGTCAAACTGGAGAAGGATGCGCTGATCGCCGCCGTTGTCGCGTCCGCAAACCGCGACGAGCGGCACTGGGATGCGCCCGATGACTACAACATCCATCGCAAGGGCGCCCATCTGGCGTTCGCCACCGGCAGCCATCACTGTGTCGGCGCATGGCTCGCTCGCGCCACGACCCGAACGGCCTTCCGGGTGCTGTTCGACCGTCTCCCGAACCTGCGGCTCGACGACAGTCATCCGATCGAGCTCAGCGGCTGGGAATTTCGCCGGCCGCTTCATCTGGACGTCCGATGGGACGTGTAGATCGCGGCACGATGAGCGTGAACGCGGACAGCGAGCTGAGCGAGGACTATTTACAGCGACTCCGCGCAACCCAGCCGAAGGATCTGCCACCGGAGATCGATGTCTTCGACGAGGAGGCTGCTCGGAACGGGTTCCGGCTGAACAAGGCCGCGTACTCGCTCAAGCATCCCGAGCAGCGTGACCTGTTCCAGAACGACGAAGAGGCCTGGATGAACCAGTTCGGGCTCACGGACGAAGAGAAGGAACTGATTCGACAGCGGGATTGGATCGCCCTGTGGCGTCGCGGGATGTCGATCTACACCATGACCAAGTTGATTGGCGTGACCGGGACACCGCTCGTAGAGATCGGCAAGCAGATGCGCGAATCCGGGAGCCGTTGAAAGCGCCCGGGTAGAAAGGCAGGAGATGGCACGCATTCTGGGGGGCATCGGGGCGTCGCACGCACCTTCGATGGAGCACGTCTACGACGCTGGGAAAGCGCAAGACGATGAATGGCAGCCCTTGTTCGGTCCGTTTGACGAGGTTCGGAACTGGTTGGAGCAAATCAGGCCGGACGTCCTATTCGTCATCTACAACGACCACTTCGATCACCTGTGGTTGGATGCCTGGCCGCAATTCGCCATTGGAGTCGCCGACGAGTACCCCATCGCCGACGAGGGCCAGGGGCCACGGGACTTTCCGCCGATCAAGGGCCAGCCCGACCTCTCGTGGCACATCCTGCGCTCGCTGATTGCCGACGAGTTCGACATCACGCTGTGCCAGGAAATGGAGGTCGATCACGGTGTTATCTCGCCTCTGCCGATGATCGACTTCGCCAAGGGCGAAGGTTGGCATATCCCGATCATCCCGTTCGTCTCGAACGTGATCGTCCACCCTCTGCCGCTTCCCCGACGGTTCTACAAGCTGGGACAGGCGCTCCGAAGGGCGATCCTCTCCTACCCTGAAGACCTCGGCGTCGTGGTGGTCGGGACGGGCGGGCTGTCGCACCAGCTAACCGGCCCGTCGTTCGGCACGATCCACCAGGACTGGGATCGGCAGTTCCTGAAGCTCATCGCCGAGGAGCCCGAGCGACTCTGCGACTACACCCACGAAGAGCTGATGCGCCTGGGTGGCACTGAAGGCGTCGAGGTCGTGCAGTGGCTCTTCATGCGAGGAGCCCTGCCCACTGACGCCCGGCCGCATATCGAGGCGTACTACCCCCACCGAATCATGGGATACGGGCTGCAGGCGTACGACACAAGCGGAGCGCGGTGAACACGGCAGGAGTCGTCGACCGGCTGCTGGAGGGGGCGGTCGATCCTCACTGCCATCCGTTTCCGTCGCCGTTCCCTCGCCGGATCGACATCTTGGAGGCGGCGCGCCATTACGGCGAGGCGGGGTTCCGGGCCATCGTTGTGAAGTCGCATCACCACTCCACGGCGTCGGACGTCGCGCTGCTGAAACGCCACGGGTTGGACGACACCGGCGTGGAGGTCTTCGGCGCCATCGCCTTGAACAATCATGTAGGAGGGCTGAACCCCCACGCGGTCAATCTGTGTCTTGCCTTCGGCGGAAAGGTCGTGTGGTTCCCGACGTTCTCGGCGCCGAACCACATCGAGCACGCCGAGGAAACCGGGTTCAAGTTCCCGAAGCTGGCCGTCCAGATGATTGCGGATGAACCGATCGACATCTGGGCAGCGAATGGCGGCCTGAAAGATGAGGTCCACGACATCCTCCGAATGGTCGCCGAGGCGGACGCCGTCCTCGCCGGAGGTCACATGCCAGCGCCCTGGATCATCGCGGTGTTCGAAGCCGCCAAGGACGCCGGCGTTCGGCGGATGGTGCTCAACCATCCGAACTTCGTGATCGAAGCGACGCACGAGGAGGTGGTCAAGATGGCGGATCTCGGAGCCGTCATCGAGCACTCCATCTGCATGTACGACGAAGAGTCGACGTTTCACCAGTGGTCGCTCGACGTGTTGCTGGACTACATCAGGCTCGTCGGGCCTGAGCGGACCCAGTTGGGCTCGGACCTCGGCCAGCAGAACAACCCATTGCCTGTCGACGCGTACCGGAAGATCTGCGGGCGGCTCCTGGAAGCTGGCTTGAGCGAACGCGACGTTCGCTTGATCGTCGCGGAGAACCCGGCCCGCCTGCTCGGCCTCGACTGAGAGGCCGACGACAGGCCGTGGATGAGGTGATCCTCGCCCGTCACGGCGAGAGCGAATTCAGCCTTCGTGGCCTGGCCAACGGAGACCCCACGGTGTCGGTTTCACTGACCGGGGCCGGGGTGGACCAAGCCCGCAAGCTCGAGGAACGGCTCCGGGGCGAGGCCATCGATCTGTGCGTCACGACAGAGTTCGAGCGAACCAGGCAAACCGCGGACATCGCGCTGGGTGGGCGCGACGTGCCCCGACTGGTCATACCGGAGCTGAACGACATCCGATTCGGAGAGTTCGAAGGTGGGCTGGTCGAGGGATTTCGGACCTGGCTTCGGGAGCACGGAGCGGCGGGCGTACCACCAGGTGGCGGCGAGAGCCGCGCAGAGACGGCGATTCGATACGCCACCGGCTACCGCAAGGTCGCGAACCGGCCCGAACGGTTGATCCTCGCCATCGGGCACGCCGTCTCGGTCGTCTACATCCTGAAATGCGCTCGAGGCGACGACCCTCCGCTGTTTCTGGAAGGACCTCCTGACTACGCCGTGCCGTTTCGTCTTTCGAAGGAGGAACTGTCGCGCGCGGCGGATCGGCTCGAATCGTGGGCCAGGGAGAGGCTGGCGGCATGATCCTTCGGCTCGAGGACGTTCCACCGAACCTGCTGGGCGGGAAAGGGCTAGGGCTCGCGCGGCTGATTGCGCTGGACCTGCCCGTTCCCCCGACGGCAGTCATTCCGGCCGGCGCCGACTCGAGCCCCGAGGATCCACAGCGGCTTCTCGATCACCTGGGCGAGCCGCTGGCGGTTCGGTCTTCAGCGATCGGTGAGGACGCCGCGGACCGCTCGGCCGCAGGAATGTACGAGAGCGTTATGGGAGTAACCCGACAGACCCTCAGCGACGCGATCGACCGCGTCCTGGCCTCGGGGCGCTCGGAGCGCGTGCGCGCGTACCGAGGGGGAACAGATGCGCCCATGGCCGTCATCGTTCAGCGAGAGATTTCCACCACGAAGGCCGGCGTAGCGTTTTCACGGGATCCCCTGACCGGTTCCGACGACGTCTTCGTCGAGTGCCTGTTCGGTCACGGGGAGCGGTTGGTGTCCGGAGCGTCGAACCCGGATCGGTTTTGGGTGACGCCGGCGGGCGTCGTAACGGCGCGATTAGGGGTGAAGGATGAGCCCTATCGCCTCGTACGCACGCTCCGGGACGACGAGGCTCGTGATGTCGCCGACCTCACCCGGAGGGCCGCCGACGGATTCGGACGCCCTGTCGACGTGGAGTTCTGCTTTGAGCGGAGGAAGCTCTGGCTCGTTCAGTGCCGGCCGATCACCACGCTCGCCACGACGGCCTGATGCCGTCTACCTGGCTGCCGGACCCCTCGCATTACCCGGAGCAGCTGACGCCGCTGTCGGCGACTGTGTGGTTCGAAGCGATCGGTCGAGGTCTCCACGAGGCCATGCGAGAGCTGCGTGGACCGTTTGGCGGGTTCGAGGCGAGAACCGAGCTCGGGTGGGCGTACGAAGGCGAGCTCGAACCGGACTGGGAGCCGGATCCCGACGCGCTCCCGAAAGCCGCGTTGGGACTGGCCTGGCGGTGGGAGCACGAAATGATGCCACGGGTTCATGCGATCACCGAAGAGCTCCACGCGCTCCGACCTGAGGCTCCTGCTCCCAAAGAGGCCGGCGAGCTGCTGGACCACTTCTGGTCTCTCGTTCTCGAACAGTGGATGCTGCACTTCCTTGTGGTGATCCCGTCGCAAATCGCCACGGAAATGCTCCACGACCGGTACGTCGAGCTGTTCGGCAGCCAGGACGAGCTGGCCCCGTACCGGGTCCTGGACGGCGTCCCCAACGAGAGCACCGAAGCGGACGGGTGGCTGTGGCGCCTTTCCGATACGGCGAAACGCCTTGGTGTCGACGACGTCCTCCGAGAATTTCCACCCGATTTGACGCTCGAGCGACTGAGCGAGCTCGCCAACGGCCGGGCGTTTCTCCGCGAGCTCTCCGACTACCTGGCCCGCTACGGCGGTCGATCCCGCTGGCACGAGCTCTCGCTTCCTCGCGAGGTCGAGTTCCCACAGATGACGCTCGAGAGCATTCGGTTGTTCCTGGAATCCGGCTCTCCTCCATCGTTGTCTCACGCCGACCAAGCCCAGGAGTTGGAAGAGAAGCTCTTGTCGGAGGCGCCCGATCTTCGCGGCGTGCTCGACGCCGCGAAGGTCGGATACGCGCTGAAGGAGAGCCACGCGTACCACATCGACTACCCGGGACTCCTCGCGACACGGGAAGTGCTCCTGGGGTTCGGCCGGCGGCTTCTTGCGGAAGGGCGGATCGATGGCCCCGATGACGTCTGGATGCTTAGGAGAGGCGAAGTGCGCAACGCCGTGACCGACACAGAAGGCGGCGACCTGAGGGCTCTCGTCGCCGAGCGGCGAGGAGAGCTCGCACGCGGGCTGCAAGAAGGACCCAGACCGTTCCTCGGCGAGCCTCCGCCGGAGGTGGACCGGCATGCCGCACTCGAGAAGTTTTACGGCCGTGCCCAATCAGGCGGTCCTGGCTCCCTGCAAGGGATCGGGGCCTCGCCCGGGGTCGTGGAAGGGCCTGCCCGCGTCGTCTCCGGCGCCACTGACTTCGACCGTGTGCGGTCGGGCGACATCCTGGTCGCCACGACGACGACGCCGGCGTGGACCCCGCTCTTCCCTTCGCTGGCGGGACTCGTGACGGAGACGGGAGGAATCCTCTCGCACGCCGCGATCGTGGCGCGAGAGTACGGACTCCCCGCCGTCGTCGGGGCGGATCGAGCGACGCAACTCCTGACCGACGGAACGATGATCCGGGTGAACGGGTCCACCGGTGAGGTAGCGCCGGTCTAGCCAGCCTCCCATTCAGCTAATCTCTCTCTTCGGTGGCACGCCGAATGGCGAGACGCAGAGGGGAAATCGGAACCCTCTACCGGGGCCGCGCGCAGTGGTCCTGGATCGCGCACAGGGTCACCGGGGTCGGAATCATCCTCTTTCTGTTCGCGCACGTCGTCGACACCGCCCTGGTCGGGTGGGGGCCCGAGGCCTACAACAAGGTGGTCGCGGTGTACCACAACCCCTTCATCCGAGTACTGGAGCTGGCGCTCGTGGCGTTCGTCATCTATCACGCGCTCAACGGCGTTCGAATCATGATCTTCGACTTCTGGCCGAAGGCCGCCGACTACGAGCGTCAGTTGAGCTTCGGAACGATCGGGTTGTTCGTGGCCGCCATGATCCCGATCACGTTCATCATCGTGCGGCCGATCGTCACGGAATACATCTTCTGATGTCCGTCGAGACCACGGGGCCCGCTCGCCCGCATCACCGGCCGGACAGCCTGGGCACCTCGCGGCCGCGTCGCGTTGGCCGCGAGCCGCCGGTGAGAAAGAGCGCCGAATTCTGGTGGTGGCTCTTCATGCGGCTGTCCGGAATCCTCCTGCTGGTCCTGGCCGTCGGCCACGTGCTGATCATGCACGTGTTCGAGGAGGGTGTGGACCGCGTTGACTTCGCGTTCGTCGCCCTTCGGTGGCAGAGCATGTTCTGGAAGACGTGGGACTGGCTGATGCTGGTCCTGGCGCTCACCCACGGGGTGAACGGCCTTCGCGTGATCACGCTCGACTACGTCCGGCGGCCGGGGATCCGGATCGCCGTGAACTCGCTCTGGTACATCACGGGCGTCGTGCTCTTCTTCCTCGGGACCATCGTCGTCTTCACCTTCGATCCCTCACGCTGGCCCGGGGCCGTTCAGTAAGCGAGCCGATGGCCGAGGAATACCGCCCCAGTCGAATGGCGACGACAACTCACACCTACGACGTCGTGGTGGTCGGCGCCGGCGGTGCCGGTCTTCGTGCAGCCCTCGAAGCGTCGAAGGACGTTCGGACGTGCGTCATATCGAAGCTGTATCCCACCCGCTCGCATACCGGAACGGCCCAGGGAGGGATGTGCGCGGCACTCGGCAACGTCGAAGAGGACTATCCCGAGTGGCACGCGTTCGACACCGTCAAGGGCGGCGACTACCTGGTCGACCAGCCCGCGGCGATCATCATGGCCGAGGAAGCCGTCGACGCCGTGATCGAACTCGAGCACTGGGGGTTCCCGTTCAATCGAACCCCCGACGGAAGGATCGACCAGCGCCGGTTCGGAGGACACACCCGCAACCACGGTGAGGCGCCGGTCCGGCGAGCATGCTTCGCCGCCGACCGAACCGGCCACATGATCCTCCAGACGCTCTACCAGCAGTGCATTCGAAACGACGTCCGCTTCTTCAACGAGTTCTACGTGCTGGACCTGCTGATGTCGGACGATGGCCGGTGCGGCGGCGTCGTGGCCTACGAGCTGGCGAACGGCGAGCTCCACGTGTTCCGGGCGAAGGCGGTCATCTTCGCCACCGGTGGGTACGGCAAGATCTTCAAGATCACCTCCAACGCCCACACGCTCACTGGCGACGGGATGGCAGTGTGCTACCGGCGCGGCATACCCCTGGAGGACATGGAGTTCTTCCAGTTCCACCCGACGGGGATCTACAAGATGGGCATCCTCATCTCGGAGGCGGTGCGCGGCGAGGGCGGCATCCTCCTGAACGGCGAGGGCGAGCGGTTCATGGAGCGGTACGCGCCGACCATCAAGGACCTGGCGCCCCGAGACATGATCAGCCGCGCCATCTATCAGGAGATCAAGGAGGGCCGCGGCGTCGAGGGTAAGGACTACGTTTTCCTCGACGTGCGGCACCTCGACCCGCACGTGATCGAAACGAAGATCCCGGACGTGACGGAGTTCGCGCGTGTGTACCTCGGCGTGGAGCCGCTTCGCGAGCCGGTGCCCATCCAGCCGACCGCGCACTACGGGATGGGCGGCATCCCCACCGATACAGACGCTCGGGTGGTCGTCGGGGCCGATGAGCGGCCCGTGCCCGGCCTTTATGCCGCCGGCGAATGCGCGTGCGTGTCGGTGCACGGCGCGAACCGGCTGGGGACGAATTCGCTGCTTGACATCGTGGTGTTCGGGCGCAGAGGTGGCTTGGACGCCGCGCGCTACGCGAAGGACGCCGACTGGCCCGATCTGCCGGAGCGGCCACAACAGGAAACCGCCCAGACGCTGGAACGGCTTCTCAAGGGATCGGGCGGCGACTCGTTCGCGGACATTCGGGCCGAGCTTCAGGAGCAGATGTTCGACTTCGCCGGCGTGGTTCGGAGAGAGGACGGCCTGCGAAAGATGCAGGAGATCCTCCTGAACCTCCGTGACCGATACGACCGCGCCGTCGTGATGGACAAGGGTCGCGTGTACAACACCGAGTTGATGGAGGCAGTGGAGCTTCGGTTCCTCTTGGACTTGTCCGACACATTGGTCACGGCCGCGCTAGCCCGCGACGAGAGCAGGGGCGGCCATTACCGCGAGGACCATCCGCTGCGAGACGACGACCACTGGCTTCGTCACTCGCTCGCGTACCGGCAGTCCGGTGGAGAGGTTGGACTGGAGTACAAGGAAGTGAAGATGGGCCCCTACATCCCCATGGAGAGGAAGTACTGATGGCGGACGTCATGGAAGAGGGAACGCCCGGCGCGAGGCAGGGCGAGGAGACCACCGTCCGAGAGCCAGGAGCAGACGAACGAGACGATGGGGGTGGCGTCGGCGCGAGGGTCTCGCTCAAGCTCCGGATTCGCCGGTTCAACCCCGAGGTCAAGGCGGACGCGTGGTGGGACGAGTTCACGGTGGAAGCTGAAGCGACGGACCGTCTGCTCGACGCGCTGCACTACGTGAAGTGGTACCGGGACGGAACGCTGGCGCTTAGGCGTTCTTGCGCACACGGCATTTGCGGCTCCGACGCCATGGTGATCAATGGGCGGAACCAGCTCGCCTGCAAGGTTCTGGTCAAGGACGTGATGCCGAAAGTGACGGTCGAGCCGCTCCGCGGCCTGAAGGTCTTGAAAGACCTCATTGTCGACATGGAGCCATTCTTCGAGGGCTACAAGAAGGTCCTGCCGTTCCTCATCAACAACGACGATCCTCCCGACCGCGAGCGGCTTCAGTCACCGGAGGACCGCGAACGCTACGACGACACCACCAAGTGCATCCTATGCGCCGCCTGCACGACGTCGTGCCCGATCTACTGGGGCGACGAGGGGTACATCGGCCCGGCGGCCATCGTGAATGCCCACCGGTTCATCTTCGACTCGAGGGATCAGGGAAAGCGTGACCGGCTGGACGTCCTCGCCGAGAAGACGGGGGTCTTCCGGTGCCGAACGACGTTCAACTGCACCGAGGCCTGCCCGCGCGGAATCAAGGTGACGAAGGCGATTCAGGAGGTCAAGCGGGCGATCATGTTCGACCGCATGTAGCGCTTCGCTGCCTGAAGCCATAGGGAGAAAATCGGGACGGCAATTGCGGTCTGGTGAGTCGCGTACCTACCGTTCCAAGGTGCCCTTCCTGTTGGGGAGCGCCGGCCTTCTCACGGCCTACCACACATTCCTCGTGTTGCTCCCTGTTCCGCGGGCCGTGCACGTGCCCGCCAATCTCGGCACGGCCGGTCTCCTTCTCGTGCTGTGCAGGAGGCGAGGGATGTCGAAATCGAGTTTGGGGCTTACACGTGAATGCGTATCTCCGGGTCTCCGATGGGGTACGGCGCTTTCCCTATGCGCTGCGGGAGGACTGCGGTTGGCTCTTGCTGTGCCTGGGGGATCGAAACTGCTCCAAGACGAGCGCTATACGAGGCTGTCCCGTCCGGAACTCCTCTACCGCCTCCTGATCCATATCCCACTCGCTACTGCTCTTCCGGAAGAGCTCATCTTTCGGGGCGCACTGTTCGGCGCCTGGTCGCAGGAGACCGGATCGCGTACCGCGATGCTCGGATCGAGCGTCGCCTTCGGCCTGTGGCACATCGGACCTGCTATCGACCGTTTGCGGGCAAACCGCCCCGGAGCCACGTATCGCGAGCGCGCGGCGGCGATCGCAGGCACGATCGCGGGGACGACGCTTGCGGGCACATGCCTCTCATTGCTTCGTATCCGGTCCAAGGGACTCGCAGGACCGATCGTCGTTCACTGGGCAGTGAATGCGCTCACCACCGTCGGCGCACGGTCCACAACCAGGACGCCGCACGGGCGCGGCGCTCACGCGTAGAGCGATTCGATCTCCTCGGCGTACTTCTGGTGGATCACTCGCCGCTTGAGCTTGAGTGTCGGAGTGAGCTCTTCACTGTCCACGGTCCACTCCGTCGGCAGAATCGTGAACCGCTTGATCTGCTCCACCTGCGAGACGTGCTGGTTCGCGTCGTCGACCGCGCGCTGGATCTCCGCCGTCACGCGCGGATCCGTGGAGAGCTCGGCGACCGTCGTTGCCGAGAGGCCGTTCTCCTTCGCCCAGATCGGAGCGCCCTCGCCATCCAGGACGATCAGCGCCGAAACGTACCGCTTGCCGTCTCCGACCACGCACGCCTGTCCGACGAGCGGGTGGCGCTTCAGAAGGCTCTCCAGGTTCGACGGGCTGATGTTCTTCCCGCCGGCCGTGATGATGAGCTCCTTCTTCCGATCGACGACGCGGAAGTAGCCATCCTCATCGACCACGCCGATGTCCCCCGTGTGGAGCCATCCGTCCGAATCGAACGTTTCGGCCGTCTTCTCCGGATCCTTGTAGTAGCCGGGTGAGATGTTTCCGCCGCGAACCAAGATTTCGCCGTCGTCCGCCAGTTTCACCTCGACGCCGGGGAGCGCGACACCGACGGTTCCCATCTTGATTCGGTCCGGCGGGTTCGCCGTCGCGGGACCCGTGTCCTCGGTCATCCCGTAGATCTCGAGAAGCGGGAGGCCGATGCCGGCGAAGAACTCGAGCGTGTCGCGCGAGATGGGGGCGGCCGACGTCACCTGAAGGATGGAGCGGTCCAGGCCGATCTTCTGCCGGATCTTCGAGTAGACGAGTTTGTCGAAGACGACGCGCTTGAGCTTGAGCGACAACGGGACCGGTTTTCCCTCGGCCTCGAGCCGCGCAGCCTCCCGTCCCGCCTCGATGGCGGCCATGGCGATCTTGCGCTTCCGCTGATCGTGCTCCGCCGCAAGCGCGGTCATCACGCCCGCGTGCACCTTTTCCCAGACCCGCGGGACGCCGAGGAACGCCTGCGGCCGGACCTCTGGGACGACCTCGAAGATCCGAAGCACGTCCGGACAAAAATGGACGTGGGCCAGCTTGTACATCCCCAGGTAATGAGTGGCCAGCCGCTCGGCGACGTGCGCCAGCGGAAGGTATGAGATGGCCTTCAGCCCGGTCGGGTATTTCAGGTCACGGTCGAGGGAGGCGATGGTCCAGACCACGTTTCGGTGGGTGATCATCACGGCCTTCGGCGGGCCGGTCGTTCCCGACGTGTACACGAGCGTGGCGAGGTCTTCGGGTTTGACCTCTCGCCACGACCGTTCGAACTCGTCGCGGCCGCCGGGGGCCTCGAGCGCCTTTGTCCCACGGGAGACGAGGTCGTCCCAGGACAGCACCCATTCGTAGTCGGAGAAGTCTTCAACGTCCTGCAGCAGGACGACGTGCTCGAGGTTGGGGAGGTCGGCCTTCACCTTCTCCCACCGCTCCATGAACTCGCGACCCTCGACGACGGCGACCTTTGCCTCGCAGTGGTTCGCGATGTAGGAGATCTGCTCGGGGGCAAGCGTGTTGTAGAGGGAAACAGGGGTTGCCCCGGCGTGTACGGTCCCCATGTCTGCGATGGCATGCTCGGGGCGGTTCCGGGTCATGATGGCTACGGAATCCCCGCGGCCGACGCCGAGGCTTTTCAGACCAAGCGTGACGGCGGCCACGCGTTCTCTGTACTCGCGCCAGGTGAGCGTTTTCCAGTCGCTGCCTTCCTGCCACGAGATCGCGGGACGCTCACCGTAGTTGTCTGCGTTCCTGGCAAAGAAGTGGGCGAGCGTCTTCCCCTCCACCTCGGCGTCGATGGCGGCCCTCTCCGCAAGGACCTCGTGTGTTGCCATGGCCACTTTCGTTCCCCCTTCGGTCCCAATTGTCGTTGTGGGACAGATCATCTCCGCCTCTGAGAGATGAGGCAACCCGAAGCATGGCGGGGGTGAGGAGCCATCGGGCTAATCTCCTCCCCATGCCCCACCGCGTGACGCTGATTCCGGGAGACGGCATTGGGCCCGAGGTCACGGAGGCGGCGCGAATGGTGGTCGAGGCCACGGGCGTCGGCATTGAATGGGAGCTCGAGGAGGCCGGAACGGCGGTCCTGGAGCGCGATGGGACGCCTCTTCCCGACCGCGTTTTGGATTCGATTCGAGGCACTCGGACGGCCCTGAAAGGGCCGATCACCACCCCGGTCGGCACCGGCTTTCGAAGCGTCAACGTCGCGCTCCGTCAGGAGCTGGACTTGTTCGCCGCCGTCCGTCCGTCACACAACCTTCCGGGCATCCCGGCGCGCTTCAGCGATGTGGACGTGGTGGTGATCCGGGAAAACACCGAAGACTTGTACGCCGGCGTCGAATTCGTCGCGGCGAGCAATCAGCTTTCCCGTCTTCGCGACTTGGTCCGGGAATTGACCGGATTCGAGATCGCGCGCGATGCGGGAGTGACGGTGAAACCGATTAGCGTCTACGGGACGCGGCGGATTGTGCGCTTCGCGTTCGAGTTTGCCCGGCGGAACGACCTCGAGCTGGTCACGCTGGGTCACAAGGCGAACATCATGACGTTCTCCGATGGAGTGTTCCTGGAGACGGCGCTTGAGGAAGCTAAGCAGCACACCGACGTCCGGTTCGAGGAGATGCAGGTCGACCAGCTGGCCCTGGAGCTGGCGACGGAGCCCGAGCGGTTCGAGGTGCTGCTGCTCCCGAACCTCTACGGAGACATCATCAGCGACCTGTGTGCGGGATTGGTCGGAGGTCTTGGACTTGCATCGGGATCGAACGTGGGAAGCGAGTACGCGCTGTTCGAGCCGGTTCATGGAAGCGCGCCGGACATTGCGGGCAAAGGCGTGGCGAATCCGATCGCGATGATCCTGTCGGCGGCGATGATGCTGACGCACCTCGGGGAGACGACAGCGGCGGTGGCCGTCCGTACGGCGGTGGCCGACGTTCTTGGGGCGGCGAAGATCCGAACCCAGGATCTCGGCGGCTCGTCGTCGACGATGGAACTGGCCCAGGCAATCGCGCAGGCGACGAAAGGATCCGTGACGTGGGCGTAACTCCCTTAGTGCCGGTGCCCCCGACCGGGGGCGTCAGGTTTGACCTGTCAACACCCGGGTTCGCCGTAGTGGCCGCAGCAACCGCGCATGAGCCCGAACGCGATGAACCGGTTCCGGGCTGTCAGCTTCAACTTGCGTCCGACCGGTTCATCGGATTCTTCCCAGTTCGTGAAAAACTGCCTGACGTACTCTCCGACCCCACGACGCTTCGCCATTTCATTCCTCCTGTCGGTTGAGTTTTGTCCATCCTGACCGACCGAACGACGCCTTGCGCCGTCCGCGGTGTCATACCCAGTCGTTATGGTCTCCAAAGAGTCGGCACAAAATGTGAACACATTGTGTGCCGACTTGGGAGGAGAGGCGGCTGCCTCGGGCCGTCCTCCCGTTGACTTGTTTCTCCCCCCCGGAAGAAGGACGACCGATGGTATCCGATGAGCTGCGGATGATCTTGGGCGGCGACCGCGAGAAGACCGTCGAGACGATTCTCGCGGCGGAGAAACGGCTCGCGGACCTTAGGGATCAGGTTCAAGAACTCGAGCGCCTCGTTGCGAACGGCTGGAACGTCCTGGAAGGCAAAGCGACGTATATCCCATGGCCGCCAGCGGCGGCCCCGAAACGACCACCCACGCTCCACGAAGTCATCCGGAACGTTGTCCTGGAGCACGGGAATCAGTGGCTCACCACGACCTACGTAACACGGGAAATCGCCGCTCGATCCCTTTACCGCAGACGCGACGGCCTTCCACCCGGCGTACGCGACGTCAGTGCTCGCGTCTCCTCGTATAACGGATGGTTTGTCCGGTTGGGTTGGTATTTCCGCCTCCGGAACGAGCCCGGATACCCGCCAGATCACCACCGTTTCGGGCCGCGACTTTGACGGCGCGGGCGTGAACCGCCGCCTCAGCTGAGGGTTGCGATGACCTCGTCCGCCGCGCGGTGCCCCGACTCGATGGCCCCGTCCATGTATCCGCACCACCGAATCGCCGTTTCAGTCCCCGCCCAATGGATGCGGCCAACCGGCTCACGCAACGCCGGCCCGAACTGCGTCCACGCCCCCGGCGGCATGTGGCCTCCGTAACACCCGCGGGTCCATTCCTCCTGCGACCAGTCCAGCTCGTAGTAGGCCTCCGGAGACCCTGCCCTGCGGCCGAAATAGCGCACCAGACACTCCACCGCCGTGTTCCGGCGATCCTCCCGGCTTCGCTGACCGTATTGAATCGCCTGTTCCGCCTCGAAGAACCCCACCAACACTCCCGGTGCCCCCTCTGGGGGCGAGTTGTCGAACACCGTCGAGAACGGCAGCTCCACATCGAAGGCCTGACCCGACAGGCCGTCACGCCTCCAGAACGGGTCGTCGTACACGACGTTCGCCTTGATCACCGTTCCGTGCGGCATTCGCTGATGAAGCTGGTCGCGGAGGAACGGCAACGGCGGGTCGTAGTCGATCCGGCCCGCCAGCGTCGGGGGGACCGCCACCACCACGCTTCGCGCCGAAACCGACACGCCGTCGCCCTCCACCGCCACCCCGCCCTCCGACTGTCGGATGCGCCGCACGGGAACCCCGAGCCGAACCGAAGCGCCCAGCGCCTTCGCCATCTCGATCGCCAACAGCTGGGAACCCCCGACGAACCGATCCTGCTGCGCGGCTTCTCTCACTCCGATCAGCTTCTCCAGGCTCCCCCCGGAATGCGCATAGAACAGGAAATGGAGCAGC
>DATABA010000004.1:0-3153 GCA_036259835.1 Actinomycetota bacterium | reverse complement strand
TCAGCGGCTTCGGCACGGTCGTCACCGGGACGCTGACCGGCGGGCCCATAGCCGTGGGTCAGGAAGCCGAGATCCTCCCCTCGGGCCATCGCTCGCGGATCCGAGGGCTGCAGACGCACAAGCGGTCGCTGGACACCGCTGTTCCGGTCTCGAGGGTGGCCGTGAACCTCGCGGGGACGCCGAAGTCGGAGCTCGAGCGGGGAGACGTGTTGACGCTCCCCGGCAGGTGGCGCGCCACCTCGGTGTTCGAGGGATCACTTCGAACCGTACGGGGACTGGATCACCCCCTGACCGCGCGGGGGGCATTCAAGGTGTATGCGGGCGCCGCGGAGCGGGACGCTCGCATCCGGCTGTTCGGGCGGTCCGAGCTTCGTCCCGGCGAACAGGCATACGCGCGAATCACGCTGTCCCGTCCGGTGGTGCTCGACTTCAAGGAGAGCTTTGTCCTGCGCGAGGCAGGCAGGCAGGAAACCGTCGCTGGCGGCGAAGTGCTGGACACGGACCCTCCCACCCGCTTGGAGCAAGATCCGATCGCGCGACTCGACGCCAGGCGAGATGCGGACCGCGCCGCGCTGGCGTGGCGGATCGTGGCCGATCGTGGCGCGATCAGAGCGTCGGAGCTGAGGCTGCTGGCGGGGGTCGAAGCGGATGAGGCCGAGCGCCACGCCGCTGTCCGCCTGGAGTCGTGGCTGGTGAGCCCGCACCTGCTGGGACGCGTGACCACGACCCTCGTTCAGGTTCTGGAGGCGTACCACTCGGAGCACCCGCTCCGGCCGGGGATGGATATCGGGGAGTCGCGCCTCGTTCTGTTCGATACGGGAGCGGGGCTATCCGACCCAGGACTAACGGATGCGGTGCTCGGGCATTTGGCACGAACCGGCGCCATCGTTCGGGAGGGCTCGGTACTCCGGCTCCCGCGGCATCAACTCTCCACCGAGGGCCGAGACGACGCCGATCGCCTGGTCGACGACGTCGAACGCGCCGAACCGACACCGCCATCGGTGAAGGAGCTCATGGGCGCCGGATTCGACCGCGAGCTGATTCAGGCGGTGTGCAGCGACGGACGCCTCGTGTTGGTCTCGCCCGAGATCGTCGTGACGCCCGGGTTTCTGGCCAAAGCCGAATCGATCGTTCGCGAGCATGCCGCCGGCGTGACCGTGTCGGCGTTTCGCGAAGCGATCGGCACGACACGAAAATATGCGCTGCCGATCCTGGAGTACTTCGACCAACGGGGAATCACTCGTCGCGAGGGCGACGTGAGAGTGCTGAAAGAATAGCCGTGGGCAGCGACCTTCCGACCGGAACGGTCACGTTTCTTTTCACCGACATCGAGGGCTCCACGAAACTTCTCCACGAACTCGGTGTCGAGGAGTATGCGAAGGCGCTCGGTGAACACAGGCGGGTGCTCCGCGAAGCCTTTGACCGCCACGGCGGCACGGAGATCGATACCCAAGGTGATTCTTTCTTCGTCGCATTCCCTACTGCACCCGGAGCGCTGAAAGCGGTGCGCGAAGCACAGGAAGCGCTTTCGCTGGGTCGGATCCGCGTTCGGATGGGGATCCACACCGGAACGCCCTTCGTAGACGAGGGACAGTACGTCGGGGTCGACGTCCACCGCGCGGCTCGGATCGCGGCGTGCGGCCACGGAGGCCAGGTGCTGATCTCTGCATCCACGGCTGCCCTGACCGGGACCGAGGGATTGCGGGACCTTGGGGAGCATCGCTTGAAGGACCTCTCTGCCCCCGAGCGCATCTACCAGTTGGGCGATCATGAATTTCCACGTCTCAAGACGCTGTACCAGACGAACCTTCCCATTCCGGCCACGCCGTTCCTCGGACGTGAGAGCGAGGTCGGTGAAGTGGTGCGGTTGGTGCAACGAGAGGACGTTCGGCTCGTCACGTTGACCGGGCCCGGCGGGACCGGGAAGACGCGGCTGGCGCTCCAAGCTGCGGGAGCAGCGGCCGACGCGTATCCCGAGGGAGTGTGGTGGGTCCCGCTGGCGCCGGTTCGCGACCCGTCGCTGGTCGGAGCGGCGATAGCTCGCACGTTCGGAGGAAACGTCGGGGCGGCGGAGCACATCGCCGACAAGCGAATGCTGCTCCTCCTCGACAATTTCGAACATCTCATCAACGCTGCTTCGGAGGTCGCCGACCTTCTCGCTCGGTGCCCGCGCCTGGACATCCTGGCCACGAGCCGCTCGCCACTTCGCGTGTCCGGTGAATGGGACTACAAGGTCCAGCCGCTCGAAGAGGCGGAGGCCGCCGAGCTATTCGTTCAGCGTGCGCTCGCGGTGCGTCATGACTTCGAAGGTGACGGCGTGGTGAAGGAAATCTGCCGGCGCCTCGACCATCTGCCGCTCGCCGTCGAGCTCGCAGCCGCCCGGGTGCGCCTGCTGCCCGCCGAGGAGCTTCTGGAACGACTGGACCGGCGGCTTCCGTTGCTGAAGACCGGCACGCGCGACGCCCCGGAGCGCCAGCGGACCCTTCGGGCGACCATCGAGTGGAGCTACGAACTGCTAACGCCGGAAGAGCGGGAACTGTTCGCCCACCTTGCAGTGTTCGTCGGCGGCTTCACCCTCCAGGCCGGCGAGGTCGTTTGTAATGCGGACCTCGATTCGCTGGAAGCCCTGATCGAGCACAGTCTGGTTCGACGGTGGCAGAGCGGCCGGCTTGGCATGCTCGAAACGATTCGCGAATTCGCGGAGGAGCTGCTTGACGCGTCCGGGGAGCGAGAAGCGATCCGCCGACGACACGCCGAGCACTACCTGGAGATCGCCGAATCGGCCAACCTCTCACTCGAGTCACTGGCTCATGGCCCGCAGCGTCACGACCTCGTCCTTCCCGAGGAGCACAACCTCCGTGCCGCCATCGGGTGGGCCGTAGGCAACGACGTCGAATTGGCCCTTCGCCTCTTAGTTGCGCTGGAGAACTTCTGGGTGACCCACGATCCAAGCGAAGGGGCCCGGTGGTTTGAGACGGCGCTTGTCCGGGCCGACGACGTCGACATCCGCCTGAAGGCGAGCGCGTTCCGAGACTATGGCGGCACCGTCGACATGGCCGGAGACACTGAAAAAGCGGCGACGCTTTACGAGACAAGCCGAAGACTCTTTGAGCAAGTCGGCGACGAAAGCGGAACCGCAACGGGGATCTTTCG
>DATABA010000003.1:0-3786 GCA_036259835.1 Actinomycetota bacterium | reverse complement strand
GACCCGAGTCATGACGATCTCCCGGTCCGACGGTGTGCTGACGTTGAGCTTCTTACCGTTTGCGCCCATCTTTCCCCTCCTTTCCTCGTCGCTGGAGCTCTTCCAGGTACTCCTCCAACCGGTCGTACCTCTCTTCCCAGAAGCGGCGGTACCGTTCGGCCCAGTCGGCCACCTCCTTCAGTGGTTCAGGCTCGAGCCGGGCCGGTCGCCACTGCCGCTCGCGTCCTCGTGAGATCAGGCCTGCTTGCTCGAGGACCTTCAGATGCTTGGAGACAGCCGGCAGGCTCATCTCGAACGGCTCCGCCAGTTCCGTGACGGATGCTGCGCCCTTGGCAAGCCGGGCGATGATCGCTCTCCGCGTGGGATCGGCGAGCGCGGCAAACGTTCGGTCCAGCCGCTCCTCGGTCCCGGTAGACATTCAACCTCCTTGTTAAATAACCGAACGGTAAAATAAACCTCGGCGTCCCGTCTGTCAACTCTTCGTCCGGGCGCTCCCAGCGACACGCACCCGTTCGGGCGACTAGGTTGGCCTCATGGGAGACCGCGGCACTGCCGAGCGAGGGACCGACGCGTCGTTAGATCTCCCCGCCGACCTCTTTGAAGGTGTCGAAGGGCCTGAGGCGACCAAGGCGCGACGCGACCTCGTCGAATGGCTCCTTTCCCAGGGCGTCACAGTCGACGAGCTGAGACGTGCCATCAGGGAGGATCGCCTGACGCTCCTGCCGGTGGAGCGGGTGTTCGGCCGACATGCTCCGACTCTTTCCGCGTACGACGTCGCCATGAAATGCGGCCTGGACGTCGAGTTTCTCGACCGGCTGTGGCGAGCGGTTGGCCTCGCGGTGGTCGAGTACACCGAACCCGCCTATACGGAGGACGATGCCGAAGCCGCCCGTCTCGTCAAGACGTTTCTCGATGCCGGCATTCCGCCACATGCCGTTCTCCAGGTTGCAAGAACACTCGGGCGCGGGATGAGCTCGCTTGCCGCCGTGGTGTTCGACGAAGTGGGGACGGGTCTCATGCAGCCCGGGGACAACGAACTCGACATCGCGCTGCGGTGGGCTGATGCGGGGAGCCGCCTTTCGCCAATGCTGTCTCCTCTCCTCGACTATGTCCTCCGGCTGCACCAACGCGAGGAGGTGCGACAGAGCGTCGTCTCTGCCGCCGATCTGGTGTCGAAGGGCCTTCCGGGCGCTCGATGGATTGCGGTCTGTTTCATCGACGCAGTGGGGTTCACATCCCTCAGTGAGCAGCTCTCGCCGGATGAGGTTGGAGCGGTTGCACAGACGCTCTCCGATTACGCCGTGACGGCGGCGAAGCACCCCGTTGCCCTGGTGAAGACGATTGGCGACGCAGCCATGCTGGTCTCGCCGGAGGTCGACGCGCTCCTGGAGGCCACGTTCGAAGTGGTGGCGATGGCGGAGGCCGATCGAGCGGCCTTTCCTCAGCTGCGAGCGGGTGTGGCCGCCGGCGAGGCGGTCCGTCGCGCCGGCGATTGGTACGGGCAGCCGGTGAACGTGGCGAACCGCGTCACGGGTCGCGCACGGCCCGGAAGCGTTCTTACCACCGATGAGGTCCGGAGGGCCGCGAGCGGCCAGTTCAGGTGGTCGGCTGCCGGCCGGGCTCGCCTGAAAGGGGTGTCCAACCCGGTGAGGCTTTTCCGAGTAAGGCCAGGGTGACGGGCCGCACTAGGATTGATTCGAACAGGAAGGACGATCACGAAAGGACGATCGAGAGGAGGCCATCATGGGAGGAGAGCAGAACGCAGAGGTTGTTCGCAAGGGGTTCGAGGCGTTCGGCAAAGGTGACATGGACACGCTGCGGAACGAGGTCTTCACGGAGGACACCGTCTGGCACGTCGGGGGAAGGAGTCCGATCGCGGGCGACTACCGGGGGCAGGAAGTGTTCGAGTGGTTTGGCCGCCTCTTTCAGGAGACCGGCGGGACGTTCAAGGTCGAGCTTCACGACGTCGCGACAAGTGACGAGCACGTCGTCGCCATGACCAGCGCGAGCGGCGAACGGGGCGGGAAGCGGCTAGAAGACTCGAAGGGAGTGCAGGTCCACCACTTCCAGGGCGGCAAGATCAGCGAGTCCTGGCTGACCGTGCAGGACCCCTACGAGAACGACGAGTTCTGGTCCTAAACAGAGGAGGACAGATGGGATACGAGAAGGCGACGTTCGGGGCCGGCTGCTTCTGGGGCGTGGAGTACGTGTTCCGGCGGGTGCCCGGCGTGGTCGAGGCGCAGGTGGGATACAGCGGCGGGACCACCCCGAACCCGACGTATGAACAGGTCTGCTCGCATACCACCGGTCACGCCGAGGCCACTCAGGTGACGTTCGATCCGGAGCAGGTCTCGTTCGATCAGCTGCTCGAGGTGTTCTGGGCAATGCACGATCCGACGCAGGTGAACCGGCAGGGCCCGGACGTCGGCGACCAGTACCGAAGCGTGATCTTCACGCACTCGGAGGATCAGGCTTTGGCGGCGAAGACGTCGAAGGAGCGCGCCCAGTCGCGGTTCAGCAAGCCGATCGCGACGGAGATCGTTCCGCTGACGGCTTTCTACCCGGCTGAGGACTACCACCAGGCGTACTACGAGAAGAACGGCCACACGCCGTACTGCCACGTGGTCCCGACACGGACGCTGGAGGAGCTCGGGCTAATCCCGGTCGCGCGTTAGCTAGGGGCCTGCGTCATTTGAGGAGTCCCGACCGGTGGGGATTGCCGAGCCGGAACCGGAATTCGCCCTGTGAGCGTTGTGCCCCGGCCTGGCTCTGAGCGAATCTCCAGCTTGCCCCCGATCGCCTCGAGCCGGTCGGAGATATTCTGGAGCCCGGAGCCCTTTTTCACCTTGGCCGGGTCGAAGCCGATGCCATCGTCCTGAACCGAGAACACGAGCGAGCCGTTCTCCTCGGATAGCGAAATCATCGCTTCGCCTGCGTTGGCGTACTTCGACACGTTCTGAAGAGCTTCCAGGCAACTGAAGTAGACCGCCGACTCCACTTCCTTGGGATACCGGCCGATGCCGTCGGTGGCGAGCGATACAGGCAGCGGTACTTTTCGGAGCTGGCTATCGAGCGCTGCCTCCAGCCCTTGATCCGCCAGGAGCGGAGGAAAGATCCCACGGGCCAGGTTGCGCAAGTTCTCCTGGGCATCCGTCGTCTCGGCCTGGAGCTCGGTCAGGAGCTGTCGCGTTTTCTCCGCGTCTCGGTCCAGCATCGCGCTGGCCAGTCGAAGCTTGACCGACAACGCCACCAGCTGCTGCTGGGCGCCGTCGTGGATGTTCCGCTCCAGCCGGCGCCGCTCGTCGTCCTGCGCCGTCACCAGGCGCTGCCTCGAAGCCCTCAGTTCCTCCAGGTTCGCCATCAGCTCGGACGTCAGTCGAACGTTGCGAAGCACCAGGCCGGCCTGCGAGGCGAGGTCCGACATGAGCTTCTCTTCTGCCGGCGTGAACGGTTCGTTCGGCGGCTTCGTCGCTCCCAGCGCTCCGAGCAGCTCTCCGCGGTGGACGACCGGAGCGGTGCGATCGAACCCCGGGAGCGAGGGAATCGTCGTTGCGGTCTCCTCGACGGGGATGCGGTCGCCTGTCGGCTGTCCCGGGTGCGCCGCCGATGGGACCAGCTCCGTTCCGATCCGCAGCCAGACCTGCGTTTGCCGTGCGCCTGTTCCCTCGGCCAGGACGCGCGCCATCTCGGGGAGGACCTCCTCCGTGGAAAAGCTCCCGCCAGCGCGGTTCGTGAACTCGGAAAGGACCTCGTATGGGCTGGCACGCTTCCCGTACACGAACCGGT
>DATABA010000002.1:0-8618 GCA_036259835.1 Actinomycetota bacterium | reverse complement strand
CGGTGAAGAAGTTGTCGCCGCCGACCCGCTCCATGTTTTCGCTGACCGGCGTGGCGGAGCTCATCCACATGCTCATCCACCGGCCTTCGGGCAGGAGCGCCGTCGCATGACCGGTCGAATCGGCGCCGTCATGCCCGCGGGCAGGAAGCGCCCAGGCAAAGACGAGCAGCGATGCGAGGCTGAGGAGTAATCCCCTTCGCATGTAAACCCCATCCTTCTGGGTACGCGCCAGCCGAACCTCGGGCAAGGCTAGTTAGTTCTAACTACCCTTCCCGCGGGACCGTTACACCCGAGAATTTGGTCTCGTTCGGACGCCGATCAGCCCCTGCCCAAAAGGGGCTCGGACAGGGGCTGACCAGCGCGTTTGGGACTTCGGAGGTTGCTAGCGGCGGCCTTCCCGAAGAACCGCCTTCCGCTGCCTGTACTCCTCCTCGCTGATCTCGCCCTTGGCGTAGCGCTCGGCGAGGACGGCCTCCCCGGACCTCACGCCGTGCCACTCCCGCCAGTCCTGCTTGCGCCGGACCAGGAAGAAGATCCCGACGACGATCAGCAGCCAGAACAGCAACGGGAAGATCCATCCGAACCCGTACCCGTAGCCCCGGGCGCCGAATTCTCCGATCGTGCCCATCAGCTCGACCATGGCTTTCGACCTCCTTTCGTCTTGACAGCCACGCGTCGATCGTCGCTCAGGGCTCTGGCGCCGCCATCGCCCGAGGGGATGCTTCGGACCTGCGCCGGCCGGAGCAAGGGCGTGGAGTCGCCTACGCCACGGACGGTAGATGGCTACTGCTTGCTGCGATACCAGAGGTAGACGAATCCGCCGGCGAATCGGCGCTCCGCCAGCAACTCGAGTTCGATGTTGACCTCGTCAGGCAAGGCTCGCGTGCCGCCCCCCACCACGACGGGTGCAAGAAACAGGCGGTACTCGTCCACCAGCCCGGCCCGAATGGCATGGAGCGCGAGGCCGGAGCCGCCGAGGCTCAGATCACGCTCGGAACGTTCCTTCATCTGCCGCACCGCCTCGGGGTCGAAGGTGTTCTCGATACGGGTCCTGGCGCTGTTCGCCGTTTCCAGCGTCGCGGAATACACGATCTTGTCTGCCGCCTGCCAGATTCGGGCGTACTCGTGCATGTATGGGGGCTGGCCTTCGAGGATCTTCGGGTTTTCCCACGCCACCATCACCTCGTACATGCGCCGGCCATACAGATACGTGCCGACCGGTCGCTCGAGGACATTGATGAATTTGTGCACCTCCTCGTCGGGTTCGGCCCACCCGAAGTTCCCGTCCTCGTCGGCCACGTAGCCGTCCACCGACGAGATGGTCGAGTAGATCAACTTGCCCATGCGCCGTTGTCCTCCTGAATCGAGTTGCGGGGGTGATCATCCATGGTCTACCGCTCACTCGGCAGGCCTAATCGAGCCAGCCAGGACGCACGAGGCCTGATTCGTAAGCGAACACCACGAGCTGAGCGCGGTCGCGAGCGCCGAGCTTCACCATCGCCCTACTGACATGGGTCTTTGCCGTGGCGGGACTGACGAAGAGCCGCTTGGCGATCTCCTCGTTCGACAGACCGGCGGCGACCAGCGCCATGACTTCGCGTTCGCGCTCGGTGAGCTGGCCGAGGTTGGGAGACGGCTGCGGCTCTTTGGCGTGCGTGGCGAACTCCTCGATCAGCCGCCGCGTGATGCCTGGCGAGAGAAGGGCGTCGCCCCCCGCCGCCGCCCGCACCGCGCGCACCAGGTCGGCCGGCTCCGTGTCCTTTACCAGGAAGCCGCTGGCGCCCAGGCGAACGGCTTCGAACACGTACTCGTCCAGGTCGAACGTGGTCAGGATGACGATTCGAACCGCGGCGAGCTTCTCGTTCGAGGCGATGCGCCGGGTCGCCTCCAGCCCGTCCACGCCGGGCATGCGAATGTCCATCAGAACGACGTCCGGGACGAGCTCGGCCGCCAGCCGGGCGGCCTGTTCGCCGTCATCCGCCTCCCCGACCACTTCGATGTCCTGCTCCGCATCGAGCAGGGCGCGGAATCCCGCTCGAACCAGGTCCTGGTCGTCGGCGAGGAGGACCCGGATCATGGACGACCGTCCACCGGAAGTTTGGCCCTCACTCGGAACCCACCTTCGGGCCGAGGGCCCGCTTCGAATTCACCGCCCAGCGCGGCCGTTCGTTCTCGCATGCCGAGGATCCCGGCTCCCCCTTCCCCGAGTGCCGGTCGAGTGGCGGCGCCGCGGCCGTCGTCATCGATCTGCACGGTGAGATCACGTGCTCCATACGCCAGGCGAACCGTCGCCGTGGCCGGTCCCGCGTGTCGAGCCACGTTGGTCAACGCCTCCTGGACGATTCGGAACGCCGCGAGGTCGACCCCTGCCGGCAGCGGCCTCGGCTCACCATCGACCTCCTTTTGAACTCGAAGCCCCGCCGCTTCGGCACGTGCAATGACGTCGTCCAGGCGAGCCAGTCCCGCGGACGGCTCCAGCGGTGCCTGTTCGTCGACCTGTCGCAGAACGCCGAGCGTCGATCGGAGTTCGCGCAGGACCTCGCCGCTGGCGTCCTTGATCGCGGAGAGGGCGGTTCGGGCCTGCTCAGGCCGGTCGGCCATGAGGTGTAGTGCCACGCCGGCCTGAACGTTGATGAGCGAGATGTTGTGGGCGAGCACGTCGTGGACCTCGCGGGCGATCCGAAGCCGCTCCTCGGTGGCGCGGCGCCGTGCCTCCTCCTCCCGGGTACGCTCCGCCTCGAGTGCTCGCTGCTCCACGGCGCGAACGTATTCGCGCCGAACCCGGATCCACTCGGCCACGGCTCCCAGGACCAGGAGCCACGCGGCCAGCCCCACCGCTTCGGCCGCGCTCGGCGCCTCGTCCAGCCCGAGCAGAGACTCGAGCCACAGAAATCCGAAGTACCCGGCGCCCAGCACCAGCCAGGCCACCATTCGCCGCCCATGGCGCATGGCGGTGAGGAACGCGACGAGGAGCGCCAGGAAGATCGGACCCTTCGGGTAGCCGATGAGCCAGTACAGGAGCGTCGTACCGAAGACGCCGACGAGGACGGCGGCCGGGAAACGGTGCCGGACGACCAGCGCGGCCGGCCCGGCAGCCAGGAGGACGAAAGCGAGCGCATCGAGCGACCGGCGTATCGGTTCTTCCTCCGGGCCGAACGGACCGTGTCGGGCGGCGAAGATCGTCCCCGTGATCTGGATGAACCCGATCAAGAGTGCGACCAGGAAGTCGCTCGGCCGGAGGCGCGCGGGCGACTTGTTCGCCGGTGGATCCGGCGCCGTCTGCTGTGGGGATTCGACGCTCACGCCGTAACGCTATTTCGTCATTGCGTGCCCGGCATCGGCCCGAAGACTACGGGCCCGTACTCCCGGCGGAGTACGTCCTGCACCAAAGGCCCAAGTCAAAGAGGGGTTCAAAGAGAAAGATGGCCACAGGAAGCGCCGCAGCGATTCCAGACGGTTCTTCGCCAGCGGCGACGAGCTCAGCATCGTCTACGACGAGAAGCAATAAGGGTTTCGGCTCCGTCCGGAGCCGAGCCGTCAGGCTGGACGCCTCGCCTTGTACGCGCGCATGAGCAGTTCGGCGCGCTTCGTGTCCAAGTGCCTGACCACCTCCCGCATCGTGACGCCGGAGGCGCGGTGGGCGCGGGGCGCGATCCAGTCGTAGACCTCGTCCGGCCGCTTCTTCGACATCTCCCGAAGCACCCAGCCGATCGCCTTTCGAATGAAGAACTCGGCCTCCTCGAGCATGGCGTCGGCCCGTTTCGCGAACGGTTCGAATGACGCGCCGGACTTGAGCGGCTTCAGCTCGGCCAGCAGCGAAGACCGGCGAATCCAGAAGTCCTCGTCCCTTGCCCAGCGATCGAGCGTTTGCCTGATGGAGTGATGCAGCGCCATCGTGCTGACGACGTCGCCGGCAAGGCCGTCCACCAACGCCCACGTGTTGGATTCACGAATGAGCCGCTCAATTAGGCGAAGGTCAGGTGGACCGAGTTCGTGCGCGTGGAGCTCGAGAAGAATGACGGCCATCATGCGGCGTTCGAACACCGGCTTGCTCCAGAGCTCTTCAGCCAGAGCGAGGACGTCGTCGTGATCCACCTGCGCGGTCCTCGAAACGTCCTTCGCCAGCCGGCGCATCTCCGCGAGCGCGACGCCGTAGAAAGAAAGGTCACTCTTGAGGTACTGCTTTTCGCCGGCGGCCCGCTCGGGGTTCCCGAGCCGCTTCAGCTCGGCTTCAAGACGCCGGGCGAGCTTCGCAGGGTCGGCCACGCGCACGCGCGCGGCGGTCAGACCGGCGTTCCGGCCTCCGAGCGCGGGGCCAGGAAGCCGGCCACGAGCGCGACGATCGACCCGACCAGGACCACCCAAACTCCGAGACCGAGGTCTCCGATATTCGCGCCACCCCGGTAGGCCGAGATGATGAGGAGGGCCACCGTGACGATGCCGAGCACGGCGGCGAGCCGGGGGAGCCCGCCCCAGCCGAGGGCCGCGCCGAGAATGACGACGAGACCGAGCACGATCACGAGGAACCCGGCTGACGTCACGAACAAGTCGGGGTTACGGTTGACGTCGGGGTCGATGAGGATCTCGATCGGTACCTCGAGCCCGTTCACTTCTGCGCCCGGAACCCACGGGAGAAACGCGCCGAGGATCATCAGAGCACCGCCGACGACGCCCGCGATGAGCCCCGGCAGCAACGGGCGGGCCGTGGGTCTCGCGGCCGGATATCCAGGTTGCTGTTGATAAGCCATGTTGGTCACCTCCGCTCCAAGGCGACCACCTCGGCCGCCACGCGCCGGAGTGTAATCGCGCGTCTCAGCCGCCGCGAACGCCGTGGCGCCTTTGGTAATAGCGGCGGGTCTTCGCGCGATTGCCGCACACGGCCATCGCGCACCACGTGCTCGAGTTGTTCCGCGAGTGGTCGTAGAAGAGCCACTGGCAGACGTCTCGCCGACACACCTTCATCCGAGACCACGATCCATCGAGCATCGCGTTGTGGATCAGCGACGAGACGTGAGAAAGGAATCCCGGGACGCCGCCTTGGTCCGGGTCCAGTCGAGCGTCACCGGCGGGGCCGAACCGAATCCGCACCTTCGCGCTGGTGTCGTTGAGCAGGCGAAGCGCAGCCGGGTCGATCCGCGCGCCGGTGTTCGCAGACGCGAGCGACCGCACGGCTTCCCGAAACGCCACTACGCGATGGACATCCGGTCGGGAAACACGACCTCCCCGCGGAAGCAAACCACGGCTGCGCAGCCAGGCTTGAAGCGCATCAGGCGTGGCCAGCGCGTCGGTCCCGCCCTCGATGTCGTTTGTGTTCACAAACTCCTGAACCAACCTGAGCCCACCCGGGGCGGGAAGTCGACCGCCTGGTTCTTCGCTCTCCTGGCGAGACATCAGGTTCACAATTTTCCCACACCAACGTTCGAACTTGACTGGTGTTGGAACACCAACATAGGCTTTTCATTGGTGTGACTCGCGTACGTGATCTCGTCGACGAATACTGGAACCGGTTCCTTTCGATTGAGCCGCTGTTCGCGACAGCAATCGGCAACGACCGATTCGACGATCGGCTTCCCGACCCCAGTGAGGCGGGCCTGGCGGAACGGGAACGGGTGAACCGCGATGCGCTGAAGAAGGCGGAGCAGATCGATCGGTCCGAACTTGGCTTCGAGGACCGAACCGCTCTGGACGCGGTCCGCGCGATGGCAGAGCGGGAGGTCGACTTCGTTCGGTATCGCCTCGACCGATTGTGGGCGGTGAGCCACATGCTTGGTGGCCATCGATTCGGGCCTGGTCACCTGCTCGGGGAGCTGGGGCAGCTCCAGGTCACCGATACTCCAGAACGCGTCGACCGCTATCTGATCCGACTCGGGGCCGTGCCTCGGTACTTCGACTCGATCGTCGAAGCGCTTCGCCAGGCGGTCGCCGAGGGACAGGTCGCGCCGCGGATCGTCGTCGAGCGATCCATCGCGATGGTTGATCGTCAGGTCTCCGACGGTCCCGAGCAGTCGCCGGCGCTCGGACCACTCCAACGGCCCGAGGATCGCGAACGGGCCGTTGGGGTCCTTCGAGACCTCGTCTACCCGTCACTGGCTCGTTACCTGGATGCGCTTCGTGAGTACGGTGGGCACGCGCGGGAATCGATCGGCATCTCGGCCCTTCCGAATGGCGTGGAGATCTACGCCGCCGAGATCAAGGGGTGGACGTCGGTTGCGCTGGATCCCCGGGAGCTTCACGACCTCGGCGTCGCCGAGCAAGCGAAGCTCGATGAAGAGGGGCGAGCCATCGCCTCTCGGCACGGCCACGCCGACGCTGCGGCGTTGGTCGCGGAGCTGCGCGAGGAGAGCGACCTTCCGAGCCGAGAGCAGATCCTCGAGTGGACGAAGGATCGAGTGGCACGAAGCTGGGACGTGAGCAGGCGCTTCTTCGGCCGAATGCCCGGCCGAAATTGCGAGGTGCGCCCGGTCGAAGAGTTCCGGGAGAAGGACATCCTGGACTACTACCAGGGGGCTTCGTTGGATGGTTCACGGCCGGCGATCTTCCACGTCAACACGGCGCCGCGACCCCTCTACAGCCTGGCCGCGACGATCTACCACGAGGCGAACCCGGGACATCACCTCCAGACGGGACTGGAGGTCGAAGCCGCCGGCGACCGGCACGCCATTCGTCGGTGGGGCGGCGAGCTGTACGGGGCGGCGTTCGCCGAAGGGTGGGGCCTGTATTCCGAGCGGCTCGCCGACGAGATGGGACTGTACGAAGACGACTACGAACGGGTGGGGATGCTCGAGCTTCAGTCGCTTCGTGCCACACGGCTCATCGTCGATACCGGCATCCATGTCCTCGGGTGGGGCCGCCCACGAGTGGTGGAGGCGCTGGAGGCGACGGGCCTCCGTTCGTGGGAGGCGGAGGTCGAAGCAGACCGATACATCGCCATGCCGGGTCAGGCCTTGTGCTACAAGGTGGGCCAGATGGAGATCGAACGCTCGCGCGACGAGGCTGCCTCGCGAGAGGGTTCGGCCTTCTCTCTACGCCACTTCCACGATCGGCTGTTGGCGATGGGGTCACTGCCGCTCCCGACGATGCGTCGCGAACTGGAGATCGGCGAGACGTGACGGGAGCGTCGCGACGCCGCCCGGAGCGCTCCTCGTACGTGCTCGGGGCCCGAGCGAGCCTCCCGGTGGTGGCCTCGGACGTGGCGTTCGGCGCGTCGCTGGGGGTCCTCGCCGGATCGGCTGAGGTCCCGGCGCTTGCGGCGGTGGCCCTGTCGGCATTGGCCTTCAGCGGGTCGGCGCAGTTCGCGGCGCTCTCTGTCGTCGCAGCGGGAGGGAGCGTCGTGGCTGCCACACTCTCGGCCGCTTCCCTGAACAGCCGCTACGCCGTCATGGGCCTGACGGTCGCCCCCGCCTTCGAGGGTGGAGTGATCCGACGATTCCTTCTGGCCCAACTGTTGGTCGACGAGAGCTGGGCCATCGGCTGGACGACCGAGGGAGTTTTCGATGTGCGCCGAATGATCGGCGCCGGGGTCGTGTTGTGGGTGTCGTGGGTCAGCGCGACCGCGATCGGTGTCGCCGTGAGCGGTGCGGCCGGCGATCCGGAGGCTCTCGGCCTCGACGCGCTTTCACCGGCACTGTTCCTGGCTCTCCTGGTGAGGCGGCCCTGGACACGGCGCCAGGCGTCGCTTTCCGTGGGCGCGGCCTCAGTGTGCCTCGCACTGGTTCCCGTGCTCCCGGTCGGGCTTCCGCTCCTGTTCGCCTCTTTGCTGGCGTTCGTAGCGGGGCCGCGTGCGTCCGCAGGGACGGAAGCAGAAAAGGAGCCCCACTGACGTCTGCATGGGTGCTCGTCGCCTTGGTCAGCGGCTCGGCCATGCTGCTCAAGGCGATAGGCCCTGCCTTCATCGGTGGCCGGCGGCTCCCGCCGTGGCTGTCTTCTTCAGCGGACCTCTTGGCCCGCTTCGTTCTGGCTGCACTGGTAGTGACGCAGACGTTCAGTGAAGGGACACGGCTGGTGGTGGACGCCCGGGCTGCGGGCCTCGCCGCCGCGGCGGTGGCCGTGGCCCTTCGCGCACCGGTCATCGTCGTGCTGCTCATCGCTGTGGCGACCACGGCTAGCGTGCGCCTCCTGACGTGAGGGCGCTGCGGCGTGATCGCAATGAGTCCGCGCTAGCATCCGGCGAAGAGGCCGAGCAATTTCCCCAGATGTCGATTTCGGCCCTCCTCATCCGACGTACGGGTGGAGAGCCAGGTTCGAACCCGGCGACGGCGCCGGGGCCGGGCTCGGATGAGGAAGGAGGCATGCGATGCGAGTCATGGTGATGGTGAAGGGCGACCCGCAGCCGGGGCAGCTCCCGAGCGAGGAGCAGCTCGAGGAGATGGCGAAGTACAACGAGGAGCTCATCAAGGCCGGTGTCATGCTGGACGGCGCGGGGCTCCACCCCACCGCCGAGGGCAAGCGCGTGAGGTTCGGCGGGGGAAAGCGCACGGTGATCGACGGGCCGTTCGCCGAATCGAAGGAGATCGTCGCGGGCTACTGGCTCCTCCAGGTCAAGTCGTTCGATGAGGCCATCGAGTGGGCGAAGCGCATCCCGTTCGATGCTGACGCCGCGACGTTCCCGGCGGAGGTGG
>DATABA010000001.1:0-21290 GCA_036259835.1 Actinomycetota bacterium | reverse complement strand
CGTGGGATGAACTGATGAGGCGATTCGAGTCCAAAGCAAAGTCGGAAAACCTGGTTCAAACGCACGGGCGTTACCACAGCGGCCACGTGTTCGTCGCGCCCGGATCCGTCACCGTAGTGGATCCGGATCGTCCGCCTGTGTCGGAGGCTGCGCGAGATGTCGGCGAATTCCTTCATCGATTGCGCTGGGACGTCGCCAGCTTGCAACTCGGCGAACCCGTGATGAACCAAGTGAGCGAGGTGTTCCTAGTTCAATATGTGCGGCACAGCGACCAGGATCCCTCCAGCCTCATCTATCAGTGGTCGTACGGCATTCTCTCCATGCTTCTGCGTAGCGTGTGCAGGTCGAGCCCGACCCGGCGGCAGGGCGAGAAAAGACTGCGGCACCTCAGAAGGGAGTCTGATCGCGCACCCCGTCTCCTCTCGGCCTGGCCGGATGATGCCAGAGGACATAACTAGTCCCTTCAGGCTACGATCGGAGCGACGTGTAACTAGTCCCGCGAGGGGGTAGCCTCACGAAAGCTCTGTAGCAGGGGCTCACCATGACGGGAGGGAGCCCTCGTTTCGTCATGGGATGGGTCCGAGGTGGTGGAGGGAGGCTCAGATTCGCTCAGTCGCAGGAAGGAATGGCCAGCATTCTGAGGACGCACCCCGGGTCCTCATCTACAGCCATGACACGTATGGGCTCGGCCACCTCCGTCGGTCGATCCTGGTCGCGAGCGGCCTGGTCGCCGGCGCGGACCCGCCGCTCTCCGTCCTGATTGCGACGGGGTCTCCACGAGCCCAGGCGTTCGAGCTTCCCGATGGGTGCGACACCCTCAAATTGCCATCCGTCACGAAGACTCCGGAAGGCACCTACCGTCCGCGCACCCTGAACGTGCCCCTGGACGAGCTGGTCGCAGTTCGTTCCGAGCTTCTCCGAAGCACGGCGAGATCGTTTCGTCCAGATCTCCTCCTGGTGGACCACTCGCCGGTTGGAATGCAAGGGGAGTTGTGGCCGCTCTTCCGCGATATGAACAACTGGAGCTCCCGCCCAACTGTCGTTCTGGGACTCCGAGATATCACGGACGCGGCCGACGCCGTCCGCGGCGAGTGGGATGCCAGCGGTGCGTGGGAGGCGCTCGGCGGCGTGTACGACCGCATGCTCGTCTATGGGGACGAGCACCTTCCGACCACCGCCCAGGATCTTCGACTCGCCGAGCGGTTCCCCGGGAAGGTCAAGCTTGTCGGTTATCTGGCTCGGTCCATTAGGCCGCCGACGCAGAGTCAGAACGGTGTGCCAACCGTCTTGGTGACGGCCGGTGGGGGCGGAGACGGGCACCAGCTTCTGAGCGGCTACCTCTCGTTCCTCGAGCGACTTCCTGCCGATAGTCGGTTTAGAAGCATCGTGGTGACGGGGCCGTTCCTGTCTCGCTCCCGTCAGCGCGAAGTCAAGGCCCGCTGCCGCGCTCTGGGACCCTCCGTCGAGGTCTTGTGCTTCACGGACCACTTCGAGGAGCTCCTCTCCTCGGCTGCGGGCGTAGTCTCCATGGCGGGCTACAACACCGTGGTGGAGATCCTCTCCGCGGGCGTACCCGCACTCCTCGTGCCGCGGCGGAAGCCCCGCATGGAACAGTGGCTTCGCGCCCAGCGGCTCGCCGCTCTCGACGGGGACTTCATCACGCTTGCCCAAACCCCCGATCCCAGCGTGATCGGCCGATTCGTCGAGCGAGTAATCAGCGGGAATTCGAACGGCCGTCCCCCCGCGATTCGGATGGACGGCCTGGCGGCCACCGTCGACGAGCTCCGTGGACTGGTGGAGAACGCCCGGCAGCGGCAAGAACGGCCCATCGCTGCGGGAGGAGAGAACCGTGTCGCAGCCCTCGCGTGATGGCCCTCCGATGAAGATTGGATACGTCGTCAAGCGGTACCCGAGGCTGTCGGAGACGTTCATCCTCGATGAGATCCTCGGACTCGAAGACGCCGGCTTGGAGGTCGCCATCCATTCCCTGTTGCAGCCCAACGACGGCCGTTTCCATGAGGACATATCGCGGGTAAAAGCGGTCGCGCGCTATCTCCCGACTGCTGCACAAAGCGTGTTCGGCGCGTTCCGGGCGCTTCGGGACGTGGGTATCAGTAAGGATGCCGCGGCGCTTGATCGCGCCATCGCGTTCCTGGAGCAAGTGCCCGAGCAGCGCCGGGGCACCCTACTGGTCCAGGCTCTCCATCTCGCCGATGAAGCCAGAAAGAAGGGTCTCGAGCACCTGCATGCGCACTTCATGAGCAGTCCGGCACAGACGACCTACCTTGCCCACCTCTTTTCCGGCATTCCGTTTTCCGTCACCGCGCACGCCGTTGACATCTACGGGCCGAACGTCGATCCGGCTGTCGTCCGAGAAATCGCAGAAGGGGCCGTCGCGGTCGTGACCGTGTGCGAGGCGAACCGAGATCACCTTCGCGACCTTGTCGGCGCATCCAGCAGGATCGAGGTCATCTACAACGGCGTATCCCTCGATGAGCTCTCCGGAAACGGCTTGCGCGATCCCGGCCTCGTCCTCGCAGTAGGGAGGCTTGTGGAAAAGAAGGGATACCACATCCTGCTCGAGGCCTGTCGTCTCCTGCGCGACCGTGACGTTGAGTTTCGGTGCGTCTTGGTCGGCGACGGCAAGCAGAGGGAGGAGCTGCTGGATCAGCGGCGCATGTTGGAAATCGATGACTGCGTGGAGATGCCGGGCGCGACGTCCCGTAGGGAAGTACTCCGATGGATGCGCCGAGCCCGCGTCTTCGCCGCTCCGTGCGTGACCGCGGCCGACGGCAATCAGGACGCACTCCCAACCGTCCTTCTGGAGGCGCTCTCGATCGGCTTGCCGGTTGTTTCGACGCCAGTTGCAGGTATTCCGGAAATCGTCGACGACGGCGTCGAGGGACTGCTCACCCCCCCAGGCGACGCAGCCGCGCTTGCCGACGCCGTGCAGTGCCTGCTCACCGATGATGGCGTGTGGGCACGAATGGCGGCAGCCGGGCCGGCCAAGGCGGCGGATCGATTCGATAGAACGAAGAATCTGCCCAAGCTCATCGAGCTGTTTCGTCAATCGGCCCGCGGTCGAGTCCTGGAGGCCGTGCAGTGAGAATCCTTCAGCTCTGTGCCGACCGCGGAATTCCTCTCGACGGGTCCAAGGGTGCGGCGGTGCACCTCCGCTCCATGGCGAGCGCGTTCCACCGACAGGGACACGACGTTCGCCTGCTCATGGCGAACGTCGGAGAGGACCGCAATGTGGCGAAGGTGTTCTCGGCTCAGCTGCTCGAGCCGGGGTCCCTCAAAGAGAACGCGGGGCGCTGGGGAGCTCCCGATCTAATCTACGAGCGATACGCGCTCGGCCATATCGAGGGGATCGAGACGGCCCGTTCTCTCGGTGTCCCTTTCGTTCTTGAGGTCAACGCCCCCCTGTTTCTGGAAGCTTCCAGGCACAGGAGCGGGACCGTGCGGGATGGTCACGAAGATGCGGAACGAAAGTTGTTCCGTTCGGCTGATTTGGTCGTCGCGGTATCGGAACCGCTCCGGAGATACGTCGCCGAGATCAGAGGGACGGACCGGGGCACGGTCGTGGTCCGGAACGGGTGTGACCCGGCGATGTTTCCATTTCCCGCCCCGCTGCGAGCGCGAATCCAACAGCGACTGGTCTTTTTGGGATCCCCCAAGCCGTGGCACGGAGCCGACCAGCTTCCACTGCTCGTCGCCAACCTGCGTCGTCGCGGGTGGGACGTCGACTTTCTCTTGATCGGAGGAGGCCCGGGGGCTGACGCTGTGGCGGAGCGCGCGCGTGAGCTCGGCGTGGAAGACCATGTCGAGATCACCGGTCCACTTCGAACTGAGGACGCCCTCGCGCGAGTGCGGGAAGGCGTTGTGGGAGTGGCACCGTATCCCCCGGATCCACAGTTCTACTTCTGTCCCCTCAAGGTCATCGAATGCATGGCGGCGGGCCTTCCCATCGTCACCACTTCGCAGGGCGACCTGTCTGAGGTGGTGGGGGATGCGGGGATCTTGGTCCGTCCCGGTGACCATCGGGCTCTCGCTGATGCGGTGGAGGTGCTGTTGCGCAACGAGCCTCTCCGCCGCGGGTTGGGAGCGCGAGGGAGGGAACGAGCGTTGTCCCGCTTTACATGGGACCGCGCGGCGGAACGGGTGATTCGGGCCGCCATGGAGACCGTTGCAACGCGTCGGCGAGTGGCATGACGGGTAAGGGGGAACCAGGATGAGGAAGCGACCACGGACAGGTACGAAATCACGGGTAGCGGTCGGTGTCCTCGCGGGCGCCCTGCTGCTGACGGCTCAGTTTTCGTTCTCGGCGGCGGCGAGCGCTCAACAGATCGATTGCCCCGTCACCGGAGTGGACGCCGTCGATCAGACCTGCAAAGAGGTCGCCGACACCATTTCGCCATCCGACGATCCCAAGGAGAAGCCGGACTCGAAACCTCCCTCCAAGACGCGCCCGGACGCGTCGGGTGCCGGGGACGAGTCATCGTCCGGCAGCACGTCCAGCCGAATCGGCGCACCTCCCGCCTCGACCGCGCCTTCCTCGGGTGACTCGAACCCGACCACCGTACCGACCGGAACGGGTGAGAAGCCGAAGAAGCCCGCGGACAATCCACCGACGTCCGTCCGGTGGAATGCGCTCGTGCTTTTCCGTAACGAGTACGCGGGTCCCGTGTTTGGCGTTCCCGCTGCGCTCGTCGACGCAGCCGTTCGAACGCCGTTCGCCTCCACGGTCATGGCCATGTTCCGTCTCCCCGTCGCGCTGGTTCTTCTGATGCTGTTCTTCGTCGGCGTTCGCTACCGGAGCGCCATGAAGCAGCGACCCAGGGTTCCGCTCCGGAAGGTGTGGGCGGCGTTTCGGCCGGCGTTGGCAGGACAGCGCTTCGCCATCGCTCGGGCGGCCGCGCTCGCATTGATGGTCGTCGGGTTAGAGCTCCTCCAGCCCTGGCCGATCAAGTTCGTCGTCGACCGAGTGTTGAAGCCGGGTTCGGCTTCCGGCATCGGAGGGTTTGACTTCAGCGCGACCGTCGTGTTTGCGGCAGCGGCCACGCTGGTCATCTCGGTCCTTCTCGGCGTGTTGTCGGTCCGTTCCGTCGTCGCCGCCGCGCGAGTCGGCCGGAAAGTGACCGTCCGTATTCGTCGTCAGGTCTTCGAACACCTCCACCGACTCGCGCTGCCGTTCCACGAAACCAACCGCACCGGCGACCTGCTCGGCCGGGTGATGGATGACGTGAACAACCTCCGTGATGTCCTTTTCAACACGTGGATCAACCTGATCGGCAGGGCCTTGCTCTTCGCCGGAACCGCGATTGCTCTGCTGGTCATCGACCCGTGGCTCGCGTTCGTGGCTCTGCTCCCGCTGCCGCTGCTCGCGGTGGAGATGATGGGTCTCACCCGCCGCCTGCAGCGAGTCATCGGCCACCAGTTCCGCCGGGAGGGGTCGGCTGCCTCCATCGCGGGAGAGACTCTCAACAACATCGGCGTGGTAAAGGCCTTCGTCGCCGAAGACCGATCAGCGGAGCAGTTCACGACCGAGAGCCGGCAGGGTGAAGGAGCAGGCCTCCGGGCCGCCGCTGTCTCTGCGCGGATGGACCTCGTGAGCGAAGTGCTTACCGGAGCCGGACTGGCCGCCGTCCTGTTCTTTGGAGCGCTCCGCGTCCTTTCCGGCGATCTTTCTGCCGGCATGCTGTTCGTCCTGGTCGCGTACACGCGATCGATGTACAAACCGCTCCGCAAGGCACCGAAGGAAGGAAAGCGGCTCTCCAGGGCTATGGCCTCGGCGGGACGCCTCATGGAGGTCTTGCGAGTGCAGCCGGAGAAGTTCGGGGTTGGACGCGCCGCCCCGGACTTCGTTGGCCAGATCTCTCTGAGGGGAGTGCGGTTCGCGTACAGAGACGGCATCGAGGCATTGCAGGGCATCAGCCTGGAGATTCCAGCCGGCGCGCTCGCCGTCATTCAGGGGCCAAACGGATCAGGGAAGTCGACGTTGCTTTCACTGATCCTTCGGCTGTTCAGGCCGGATGAAGGGGAGATCCTCATCGACGGTCAGCCGATCGACTCCTTTGAGCTCGAGTCGTACCGGAGCCGGTTCGCCTACGTGCCGCAGCGGGTGCAGTTGTTCGCCGCCACCGTGCGGGACAACATCGCCTACGGCCGTCCCGACGCCACGGATGACCAGATCGAAGCTGCCGCCCGCGCCGCCCTTCTGGAAGATGTCGTCCTGAGGCTGCCGGGCGGATATGACGCACTGCTCGGGGAGAATGGTGCGACGCTGTCGGGCGGCGAGGCCAGGCGCCTCATGCTCGCTCGTGCGGCGCTGCGCGACGCGAGCGTCGTTCTCCTCGACGAGCCCCTCTCTGGCCTTGACCCCGAAGCCCGGCAGGTTGTGGCTGAAGCGATTCAGCGTCTGTCATCTGACCGTACCGTCCTGGCCGTCAGCCACGGTCCGGCCACCGAGCTCAACCCGGACCTGATCGTCGAGGTCCGAGACGGGGAAATCGGCCGCGTGGAATGGGCCGGCAGGGCGCTGCAGGGGAGCCACTGGGCGACGGACTCGATCGGCGCCACGGCGTCATGAGCCAGGTGGAGCCTCGTGGCCCTGATTCGGGGCTGCGAGATCTCGACTGGCTGCTGGCGCCCGAAGATGCAGCCCGGGCATTCACCCGGGCGGGCGTTCGCGCGGATGAGGCCCAACCAACTTACGTCCGGCTCAAACCGGGAAAGGGCGCCATCGTCGGATACGCGTTGCGCGGCCTCGAACGCGACGGTAAGCCGGTTTCTCTCCCCGCGTACGCTCGCACGTTCACGGATGACCATATCCAAGTTGTTGCTCGGAAATGGAGCGGATCGCGGCCCGTCGCAACGCCACTCGGTCCTGGATTCGTCCTCCTCGAGGGTGGCAGGACCCTTCTATTCGTGTTTCCGAACGACACCCAATTGCGAGGGCTCCGGAAGCTCGATCGCGTCGTCTCGGAGCTCGAGGACCTGCTGACCGAAGAGTTCCCAGTCGACGCCGGAACAACGACACTGAGGCCGGTCCGGTACAAGCCAGAGCGACGGTTCATCGCCTCCGCGACGGTTGGTATGCATCCGGGCGCGAATCTGGATTGGAAGGCCTTCTTCGTTCGGGTCTTTTCGGACACCCGTGGCGAGCGCCTGGCCAATCTTTCGGCCGCCGTTCGAAGGGCCGGTGGGTCGTCCGTGGTCCCACGGCCGTTCGGAGCAATCCTCCGTGGTCGCGTCTTCGTCGAAGAGCAGGCGGATGGGGATGAATACCTTTCGGCGGTTCTAGACGGTCGCGGCGACCCGTCGGCGCTCGCCGATGCGCTGATCCGCCTGCACCGTTGTAAGCCCGCCTTCGTCGAGCCGACTGGTCCGGCAGCCTTGCTCGAGACGCTTTCGGGAGCGCTCGAGGCGGCAGCGGCATTGGATCCCACCGTGGCGAAGGCGGCAAAAGAGGTCTTGGAAGGATTGACCCGCTTGCTTCCATCGGCGGGCGAGAACCATGTCGGACTCGTACACGGCGACATGGCATTGCACAACGTTCTCGACTCCCTGAACGGCCCCGTCATCGTGGACCTCGAACGGTCGCGTATGGGCGACCCCTTGCAGGACGTCGGAAAAGTTGTGGCGCATCTGCGAGACGAAGTCGCACAGCACCCCGAAGCCCGATCTCGCCTTGGCGAATTCGAGGAGAGGTTCGTGGAGGAGTACATGCGCGCGACCGGAGGCGGACCTACCGAACGGCTGTCGTTCTTCATCGCGTCGGCTCTCGCGGATCGCGCAGCCGGTTCGGTCTTGCGGCGGGCGCTCGACAGCTGGTGGCCCACTCGCCCCGTAGAGCTCCTCGATTTGGCGCTGGAGGTGATCCGAGGTTCCTGGAGCGGCCGGCCATCGTTCTTTTCGGGGCGGAGACCCATGGCGGCGGGTGCACAATGGCAGGCCTTCTACCCGAAGGAGGGGACCAAGTGGGCCGGGTTCCTGGAGGATCCCTCAGGGAACCTGATCTATGGCGTATACGATGGGGCCACCGATTCGTTCCGTGAGGTCCGGCCGAAGGACGACGCCGACCTCCCGGCGCTCGGCCGATGGATCGGCCAGGGCGAGCTCATCAACTACCGCGTGGGGCGCCGTGCGACGGTGAGGGTTCCCGGGCGACAGGGAGAGCCCGCGGCTTACGTCAAGATTCGTCCGCCCTCCAAGGTAAAGGCGCTTCGGCGGTATCGGGCTGTGCACGACCTCCTGACAGGAACGCCGGGAGCGCCGCGAGTCCCGCCGCTTCTCGACTATCGGCCCGAGGAAGGCGTCATCGTGCTCGCTGAGGTTCCGGGCCGGTCCTTACGAGACTTCATCCTCAAGAGCGACGATCGAGCCGATGCCGCAATCGACGTCGCCGCGGGAGCCGTCTCCCAGCTTCACTCGATCAGTGGTTTTCGGTTGGACGCCCCGCCTCTGAACCCCCCCATGGAGCCGGCCGAGTACGCTGCTCTTGCAGCGCGGCATGCTCCGGACGCGGCCTCGGCGTATCGAGTGGCGGCTGCGGAGGTATCCGACGCGGTGCGCCAAACGGAAACAACGGAAGATCGTCTTCTTCATGGCGATCTGCATGACGGCAACGTGCTCATCCATCACGATCACCCTGCCATTCTCGACCTCGATCTCGTCCACCGTGGCGACCCTGTGGAGGACGTTGGCAACATGATGGGGCACCTTTTTCTCAGGACGCTCCAGCGCGGAGGAAGCATCAAGGAAGGCCGCCGGGCGGGCCAGCGTTTTCTCGATGCGTACCGGGCGGCCCACGGCGCCGTTGACAACAGGGCCGTCCACGCGTTGGGAGCGCTGACGCTTTTCCGGCTTTCATGCATATATCTGTTCCGGCGGACGTGGCGGAAACTGACGCCTACGCTGATCGACGAAGCGGTCTCGTGGGCTCGGGGTACGCCGGCCGGCAACGAGGAGCCGCTTGACCGCACGGCGACCGAGATTCTGGCGAGCCCCGGGCCATCGAGTTCGCTGAGGCACGCCTGGTGAGGCAATCTCCATTCAAGGACGTTTCCTTCTCGACCCTTCGCGAGGCGGCGAGGGTCTTTCGTCCGGCCATATCCGGTCAGCGCCGTCACCTCTGGGCGGCGATCGCCCTGACGCTTTCCCTCACCGCGGTCAAGCTTCTGCAGCCGTGGCCGCTGAAGTTCGTCTTGGACACTGTGGTCAGACGCGGAAGCGAAGGATCATTCGGCCTTTCCGCGAGGGGGACCGTGGCGGCTGCCGCCGTCCTGACCGTCGCCGTTGCTGCTTTCCACGGGATTCTTAACCTTCGCCTCGCAAAGAGGGGCGCTCAGGTGGCCCGGGACCTCACCGTCGGGATCCGCCGACAGGTCTTCGAGCACCTCCACCGGTTGGCCATGCCGTTCCACGGGGGTCAGCGGACCGGCGAGCTCCTGACCCGAATCATGGGGGACGTCAACCTCGTCCGAGACACCCTCTTCACTCTCTGGATGCGAGTGCTGGAAGCCGTCCTGCTGTTTGTCGCGATGGCAGTGGTGATGTTCGTGATTGACCCTGTCCTGGCTTTAGTGGCATTCCTGCCGCTTCCCGGGATCGCCGTAGCTCTTCCCAGGTCGTCTCGAAAGCTCAAGGAGGCTACCCGTAAGCAGCGTCGAAAACAGGGACAGGCCGCGGCCAGAGCAGCCGAATCACTGCGCCAGATCCACCTGGTGAAGGCATACGCCGCGGAGGGTCGGGCGACCGAGGAGTTTGCCAGGGACAGCCGTGCGGGGGAGCGAGCCGGGGTCCAGGCGGCTCGAATCGCGGCGGAGATGGACCGGGTCACCAATATCCTGACGGGGTTGGGATTGGCGGTTGTCCTTGTGGTCGGCGCGAGGCGGGCGTTCGTGGGCGCCGTGACGGTGGGTGACCTCGTGATCTTTCTCACGTACGTCCGGCGCCTGTACCGGCCGCTGGCAACCGTCTCCGAAGCCGGCGTCCGAACGGGGAGGGCCACCGCCGGGGCCGAGCGGCTCCTGGAGGTTCTCCGCGAGCCGCCGGAGGACACTTCCGTGGGCCTCGCCGCTCCCCAGTTCGAAGGGACGATCCAGTTCGAGAATGTCCATTTCACGTATGAGGGAGGAGCGCACGCGCTGAACGGAGCCTCGTTTGCCGTGCCGGCAGGCGCCGTGGCGGTGTTGACGGGTCCGAACGGGGCCGGAAAGTCGACTGTACTGTCGCTTTTATTGCGGCTGGTCGAGCCAACCAACGGCGAAGTTCTCATCGATGGAGAGCCGATCCAGCAGTTTCAACTGAGCTCATACCGCCTTCGCTTCGCGTATGTCCCTCAGCAGGTGCAGCTGTTCGGAGCTACGGTTCGGGAGAACATCCTCTACGGCCGGCCGGACGCGAATGAAGACCAACTGAGAGAGGCAGCGCGGATCGCGTTGCTGGACGACGTCGTTGCGCGTCTTCCGAACGGCTACGACGCCCTCCTCGGTGAAGGAGGAGAGACGCTTTCCGGGGGCGAGGCTCGCCGCCTGATGATCGCACGCGCCGCCTTGCGAGACGCTCGGGTGCTCCTCTTGGACGAGCCGCTGGCCGGTCTGGACCCTGAGGCTCGAGAGGTCGTCGCTCGGGCCGTCAAACAGGTGGCGGCGGGCCGGACCACGGTCGTTGTGAGCCATGAGGCGGTCGCTGACTTCGACCCGGATGTTGTGTTGAGGCTAGAGGAGGGGCGGCTCGCGGATCGCGCCGAGCGGCCTCTGGCCGACATGGCGTCGCACGCTCCACCGAGTCCGTGACCACATCAGCGCGCTGCCCCTGACATACCAGCAGGCCAACGGCCGCGTGTCTTCGTGCTGCAAGGTCATGCACGCGACTTCGTCAGACTCAGGTTCTTCCTTGCGCGAGCGCGCCGGCATCGCGGAATCCCCTTGAACGAGCAAGGGGGCGGGCATGTGATGGCGATCGATCTCGAGACAGTGCCTGCGGGCCGGTGATCGTCGAAACGGTCGTCCGCGTTAACGTGCTAGGCATATGACATGGTTCTTGAATCCCAGAGCCTGATTCCGTCGTCGCGCCGTCGATGCCTCATCTGTGGATCCAGCCGCGAGTTCCTGCCCGAAAAGGGCAAACGATGCTCTGTCTGCTGGTCGCTCGCTCGACATCGACTACTCGCCCGGCCGCTGACGGAGTGGTTCACGCTGGAGCCGCCCCCGTGCATTCTGGAGGTAGGCCAAGTGCCGCGTTCAAGTCTTCGTTCGAAGAATATCCACGCGCCCGCTATCTCACGCTCGACAAGTACCGTCCGGCCGACGTCCACGCCGATGTGTTGGCACTTCCCTTTTCAGGCAGTTCGACATCGTCATCGCCTACCACGTTCTGGAGCACATCGAGGATGACCGCGGCGCTATGCGGCAGCTTGGATCGGTTCTCCGCCCTGGGGCCGCGCTCATCGTGCAGGTTCCACGGAAGCGCGGACTCACTGACGAGGACGCGTCGCTCTTTCCTTCAGAGCGAGTCGAGCGCTTCGGTCAGGCAAACCATGTTCGACTCTACGGCGACGACATTGTCGACCGCTTCATCGAGGCAGGCTTTCGCCATGTCTTCCGCTTGGCCGGCCGCCCCGGTTCTTCTCCGAAGCCGAACTCGAGGAATATGGGCTGATCCAGTGGGTGTTTGTATTTCGTCGCGGTTAAAGATTCGCTCCATGAGCGCTTCGCCCGATCGCTTCCGGCGCTTTCTCGGCTTGTGCCAAAGCGGAGTTCGACAAGAGCGATCTTTGGGATGAACAGGACTCGAGCCGGATGATCTCCCTGACTCATGTCTCCAAGCGGTTCACCGATTCTGCGGGAGCGGCGGTCGACGATCTTTCCCTGGAAATCAACCAGGGCGAAACCGTGGTGTTGGTGGGTCCTTCAGGATGTGGCAAGACCACCACCATGAAGATGATCAACCGGCTGATCGAGCCGACCTCCGGGGAGATCAGGGTCGGTGGACAAAACGTGATGGAGCAGGATCCTGTGGAGCTTCGCCGGGGGATCGGCTACGTCATTCAGAGCATCGGATTGCTGCCCCACCGGACCGTTGAGCAGAACATTGCCACGGTTCCCAGGCTGATCGGGTGGGCCGACGACCGAATCCGCCGCCGAGTCGGCGAGCTGATGCAGATGTTCGGGCTGGACCAGGAGCTCCTCGGAAGGTATCCGGCCGAGCTCTCTGGCGGACAGCGCCAACGAGTCGGCGTGGCCCGAGCTCTGGCCGCCGACCCACCGGTAATGCTCATGGATGAGCCGTTCGCCGCCGTAGACCCGATCGTTCGCTCGCGATTGCAGGATCAGTTCCGTCGCATTCAGGAGCAGATCCGAAAGACCATCGTCTTCGTCACACACGACATCGATGAGGCGATCAAGATGGCCGACCGCATCGCGATCCTGAACCTCGGAGCGCGAGTCGAACAGTTCGCGCCACCCGAGGAGATCCTCCGTGATCCTGCAAGCAGCTTCGTGAAGCAATTCGTGGGGGCAGAGCGGGGGCTCAAGCGCCTGGCGCTCATTAAGGTCTCGGACATCCAGGTGGAGGAGGGACCGGTGGTGGCTTCTTCGGCCACGACCGAAGAGGCGTACAAGGCGATGGAGTCCTTCGGCCTGGATTGGACCAGCGTGGTCGACGATGGAGAGCTTCTCGGGTGGGTCGACCCCGCCGCGCTGGAAGGTCGCCGGACCGTCGAAGAGGCCACGATCCGCCCCTTCAGCGCGTACGTCACCTCGGACAGCTCCCTTCGTCAAGCGCTCGACTCAATCGTCACGTCGAAGACGAACGTGGCTGTGGTGGCAACGGAGGGTCAGCGCTACGCGGGAATCCTCACGTTGGAGCGCATCTCAAAGGAGATCATCTCTTGATGCTCCTTCAGGTGGATGAACCGCTCGTGAGGTGGGACTGGATCGGCGGGCATCTCGACGATGTCGCGACGCAGCTTTTGGAGCACCTCCAGCTGACTGGGTTGGCACTTGGATTCGGTCTTCTGATCTCGGTCCCGCTGGCCATTCTGGCGTATCGACGGAGACGCTTCTATGCGCCCATCACGTTCGTCACCGGACTGCTGTACACGATTCCTAGCCTGGCCCTGTTCGCGATCCTGGTTCCCTTCACCGGCCTTTCGACGCTCACGGCCGAGATCGGCCTGGTGGGATACACGCTCCTTATCCTCATCCGGAACATCGTGGCCGGGCTGTCGGGCGTTCCGCCGGATGCGAGAGAGGCGGCTATCGGGATGGGTTACACACAACGTCAGCTGTTGTGGCGAGTCGAGGTCCCATTGGCCCTGCCGGTTATCGTGGCCGGCATCCGGCTCGCGTTGGTCACCACGGTCGGCCTGGTCACCGTGACCGCGTTGATCGGGAAAGGAGGTCTGGGCGCGTTCATTCTCGACGGCGTTCGCCGCTTCTTTCCAACTGAGATCCTGCTAGGAGCGGTGCTCTCGGTTGCCCTTGCCGTGCTTGGAGACCGAGCACTCATCGGCGTTCAGCGGCTTCTCACGCCGTGGGCAAGGACCGCGAAGGTCAGAGCATTCGGCGAATGAACATCATCACGGAGACCGTTCGGTGGTTCGCCGATGCATCGCACTGGTCCGGGTCGAGCGGCGTTCCGGCTCGCCTCCTGGAGCACCTCCAGATCTCGTTCCTGGCGGTGGCGGTGGCAGCGGTGATCGCGCTTCCGGTCGGACTCTTCATCGGCCACACCCGCCGTGGCGAATTCCTGGCTGTTTCGGTCGGGAACCTGGGCCGCGCCCTGCCCTCGTTCGGAATCCTCGCCCTCGTTTTCCCGCTGACCCTTCGGTATGCCCCCGGGAGCATCGGATTTGCGCCCACGCTCATCGCTCTGTTCCTCCTGGCGATCCCGCCGATTCTCACGAATACGTACGTGGGGGTTCAGAACGTCGATCCTGACGTCACGGAGGCCGCGCGAGGGATGGGCCTCTCCGGCAGGGAGGTGCTGTTCCAGCTCGAGGTTCCGCTGGCTGCGCGGCTGATCGTTGCCGGACTCAGGACGGCTGCCGTGCAGGTCGTCGCCACGGCGACGCTTGGAGCGGTCTTCGCGTGGGGCGGCCTCGGCCGGTTCATCGTGGACGGCTTCGCACAAGGCGATGACGGCATGATCGTGGCGGGAGCGCTCTTGGTCGCGGCGGTGGCGATTCTGACCGAGGTCGCTTTCACGTCACTGGAGCGAGTGGTCACCCCTAGGGCTTCGTCAGCCCGGCGCAGGACACCGGAAACAGAAGCCAGCCTTATTCCACGGCAGGCCTCGTAGGTATGCGCCCTCGCGGCTGATGCTTTTTTCGGGTTACGTTCTGCTCTGGATGCATACCTCGGAACAGGCAAGCCCGTGTAGGGATCGGAGAGCGAAGGAGGGACCGTGTCGGCGGTTGTGCAAAATCCAGAAGTCGTCGTTACCGAACTCGAGGACGGTGCCGTCCTGCTCAACATGGAATCCCGCATTTACTACAGCCTGAACAACAGCGCGCTCGACATATGGCACTGTCCTCGACGCGCCTGCGGAACCGGCAGACGTGGCCCGGCGACTGGCCGCGCAAGTGGACGTGGATGAGAACCAAGCGAGCGAGGCTGTTTCGACCTTTCGCTCATTCGGCATGACGAGCCGCTCCCCGACGTCCAGGTCTCTCCGTTCGACCCGCAGCTTCCGCTAGGGGTCGAGCTCGACGAGGAAGAGCTGGCCGCGAATCCGTCGCGCCACGGAGTCCCGCTGCGCGCGTACGCATCCGACGGCAGCGTCGCGGCTATCTGAAGGCCTTACGGCGCCGAAGCAGAATTCACGCCGCTTCTCGCGACCAGCTCCTCGTAGCACTGCGCCAGCGCGTGCGCTGCAACGTCCCACGTCGGGAGGGTCCTCGCGAACGCACCCGCAGCTTGCTCCAGCGCTCGTCGTTCCGTTTCGACTGTGAGAAGGGTCGTCACGGCTCTTGCGAAGGACCGGGGATCGTCTCGGACGATGAGCGCATCCGTGGCCTTCGAACTGAGTCCCTGGGCCCCGACGGAGGTCGTCACGACGGCCTTCCCGCGGGTCAGCGCTTCCAGGACCTTGACCTTGACTCCTCCTCCTTCCCGAAGCGGACAGACGACCACGGTCGCGGCATCGAGGTACGGCTCGACGGCGGGCACACGCCCGGTCACGGTCACGCTGTCGCTCTCGAGGGCTCGGATCGCCGGCGGGGGAGCGTTCCCGACCAGGAACAGTTTCACGGAGGGCACCTTGGCGGCGACGCGGGGCATGATTCGCTCAGTGAGGTACAGCGCCGCATCGACATTCGGCACGTATCCGAAGTTCGCGACGAACGCGACGACGGGTTCCTCGGTCTTCTCCGGTATCGAACGCGGAACGCCGACTTCGCCAAAGGCCGACACGTGATCGGCACCGTCGGGGATCAGTCGCACCTCGAGCTCCGGCACTGCCGCTCGCATGGTCGCCAGATCCTCCTCCGTCACCGCGGCGCAGAGGGAGCTGCGCTTCCAGGCCTCGATCTCGGCCTGGAGGGTGACCGCGTACTCGGCCAGGTTGCGGCGGCGCTGCCTTCGACCTCGTGAGAGCCGCATGCGCTGATGCCAGATGGTGTATTCCACGTTTTGCTCGACCAGCAGGACCGGGACGCTCGACCGTTCCGGCACGTGCTGCATCAGGTAGAACCCCTCGACGTGTACGACGTCGATTCCACCGTGCTCGAGGCTGCGCTCCACCGACTCTGTGGCCTCGGGCGCCCAGTGCCGAAGTGCGAGGAGCGGCTGCCTGGGGAACCCATAGCCGGGCGGCGGCTGAACGGCCGGCCACACCTCCAGACTCGCGCAATGCGGTCGAAACGCGGAGGCGTTTGCCGCGTCTTCGTCGGGCGTCTTCGAAATGACCACCACGTGGAAGTCGATCCGGTCGCACAGGCGCCTGACCAACTCGTACTCGCGGCGACGACCCCCGCTGATGGGCGGATATGGAAGGTGACCCGTCACGAACAAGACACTCGGTCGGTCTCGGACCTTCATGGCGTGTCTCGGAGGTAAAGCGACGGAACTGGGCACCAAACGCCGTCTCCTCGAAATCGTTGGGCTGCTGATAGCGTAGGCGCCGTCCTAGGTACCGGGGGGTACAACCCCCAAGACAAAGCGGAGGAGGGAAGACCCATGCGGAATATCCGCAGGTTCGTCCTCGGGGCGTTTCCGCTTGCGCTGGCGATGGTGCTCGGCGCGTGCGGGACGGGTGGGGGCGAACAGCCAGGTGGACAGGCTGAGCCGAAGGGCACGTTGACGGTAGGCGTGTCTGCGGCGTTCGCCGAGAACCAGATCGTGGCGGAGATGTACGCCCAGGTTCTGGAGAACGCCGGCTACACGGTCAACCGGCAGATGGACATCGCATCCCGAGAGGTGTCTCAGCCGGCGCTCGAAAGCGGAAGAATCGATCTGAAGCCCGAGTACCTCGGGACGCTGTTGCTGTTCCTGGACCCGGATGCCGAAGCCTCTGGCGATCCGGCGGCGGAGGCGGAGCAACTCAAGCCCCTCCTCGGTCAAAAGGGCCTGACGCTCCTGGACTTCTCCCAGGCGAACGACACGAACGCCTTCGTCGTCACGCAACAAACCGCGGCCCAGTACAGCCTGAGCAAGATGAGCGACCTCAAAGCCAACGCGGGCAATCTCACGCTGGGCGGACCGCCCGAGTGCCCCAAACGCCCCTTCTGCATCCCGGGCGTGAAGAAGGTATACGGGGCGACCTTCGGCAAGTTCGAGCCGATCGGCGCCTGCGACTCGGCCACGGCTGAGGCGCTCGATGCCGGACGGATCGACGTGGCCCTGCTGTGCTCAACCCAGTCGATCATCGTCGAGAAGGGATGGGTGGTCCTTGAGGACGACAAGGACCTCCAACAGGCCGACAACATCGCCCCGGTCATTCGCACCGAGGTGGTCAACCAGGAGATCACCGATCTCTTGAACGGGGTCAGCGCCAAGCTCACCACCGAAAACATCATTCAGCTGAACAAGCGTGTAGAGATCGACAAAGAAGACCCGGCCGACGTGGCGAGGGACTTCCTGGAGCAAAACGGCTTGCTCTAAACATTCACCAGCGAGCATCTGAAGGGGCTCCCGTCAGGGAGCCCCTTCGCTCTCATCCGGGCTTCTTCGCGTCGTACCGTTCGCCGGCGCGTATGGGGACCTGAAGTCGGTTCGCCAGCGGCGCCAGGGGACACACCCATTTGGGGTCGTAGGCGCATGACGGGTTGTAGGCGAAATTGAAGTCCAGGACCAGCCGGCCGTCCTGCATCCCGAGATCGGATCCTTTCACCGTATCGAGGAGGTACCGCCCGGCCCCGTACGTTTCGGTTCCGCTCGTGCGGTCACGAAACGGCAGAAACAGGCCTCCGCCGTATCCGTCCAGCCAGTAGAGCTCCAGGCTGAGCTGTTCACCGCCCAGTTCGAAGCTCGCGATGGCGAACCGCGTGAAGCCGTAAGACCCTCCCGCCTCACCGCTCGTTTGGATGTCGTAGTGCTCGGCGGGGGCATTCTCGACGTCCGCCAGGACCCTCGCTTCCGGGGTGTACGGGAAGTAGGGAAGACCGGCGAAGTCCCGTCGGTCCTCCGCCTGAATCGGGGACTGCGGGTGGGCGGCGAACAGCTCATCTCGCTCCGCTTTCCAGCGGTCCCACGCCTGTTGCGGTTCGCCGGCGCGGCGGACCTGGGCGTACAGCTCGAACACTCTGCGCTTCCAGTCGAGAAGTTGGAGTTCGTTCGACGCGGAGATCGTGTGGCGCCACGTGATGTCCACCGGTTTGCGAACCCTAAGGAGGTGGCACACCCTGATCGGTGTGGGCACCCGTGGGCGCGGGCGAGGGAGACGGGACAGTGGAGGCGGCCTCAGGGCGGTCCTCGGTCGCGGTTTGCCGCGGGTTCTGAATTCCGATCCCGTTCACCACAGCTCCGGCGAGCAACAGCGCCGACGAGATCAGCATCGCGAGGCGGAATGAATCGGTGGAGCTCTCTCGCACGGCGCGAAGAACCGGCGGCCTAACCGGCTCGAGTGGTCGATTGAGCGGGGAGATGTTGTTGCGCACGTCTTGTGAAGACGTATTCAGATTCGGTGCTTGCTTGGCCAGGGACCCGTAGAAGCTCGCGGCGATGGCGACGAAGATGACAGCCCCCGCCAGTTGAGGCCCCACACGTGAGATGGCGTTATTGATCGCCGAGGCGACCCCGGAGTTGTGCTTCGGGACGGAGGTCATCAGCGCGGTGGTGAGTGGCGCAACCATGATCACCAGTCCGACCCCGAAGACCAGGAAAGCCGGAAACAGGTCGATCAAATACCCGGCGGGCGGCAGCAGCCGTTCTCCGGCCTCGAACCCGAACTTCCACGGTTCGCTGTCCGCGGGGATGCGGACGAGCCACAGGATGCCCAGGGCCATGATGGCCGGCCCCACCGTCATGAAGAGCCGGGGGCCGTACCGCGCGGCGAGCTTGCCGAAGCGAGTCGAGAACAGCGCCAGCAACAGCGTGGCCGGAAGCCCGACGATGCCGGCCGCCTGTTCGTTGTATCCAAGCGTCCCGATGACGAAGATCCCGGTGAAGTACAGGTTCACGTAGAGAGCCCCGTAGATCAGCAGCGTCGAAACGTTCGTGACGCTGAAGTTTTTGGACTTGAAGAGCTCCAGCGGAACCAGCGGATGAGACGACCGCGCCATGAGGATTGGGAAAGCGACGGCCGCAACGGCTCCCACGGCCAGTGCGACGAACGCTGTCGCGTCCTGCCACTGCTGCTGCTGTCCTCGGATCGCTCCAAACGAGAGCCCTCCGACAGCAAGCGCGATCACCGCCGCCCCTGCCCAATCGAACCGGCCGGTCGCCTCTTCGTCTCGCGACTCCGCCACGTGCCGAATCGTTGCGTAGTACGCCACAGCCACCAGCGGCAGGTTGATGAGGAACGCCGCCCGCCACGAGATTGAATTCACCAGAAAGCCACCGAGCGGCGGTCCGAGAATCGTCGTTGCGGCGGAGGCTCCGGCCCAGATGCCGAAGGCCCGCCCCTGCTCTTCGCCCTCGAACGACGCGGTGATGATCGAAAGCGAGCCGGGAACCAGGAGTGCGCCGGTGGCACCCTGAAGGATTCGAAAGAGAATCAGGAGCTCGAGGTTCGGAGCGACCCCGCACAACAGCGACGTGAACCCGAACCCGATCAAGCCGAGGGCGAACATCCTTCGCCTGCCGAAGTAGTCGTTCAGCGCTCCCGCCAGGATCAGGAGCGCGCTGAGCGTCAGAAGGTACGCGTTGTAGACGTAGGACTGACCCTCCAGGACTCCAATGCGGTTGCTTTCGAGCTCCTGTCCGATCCTCGGAAGTGCCAGGTTCACCACGGTGGTGTCGAGGAAGACGATCCCCGAGCCCAGGATGACGGCGGTGAGCGTCCAGCGCTTCTGCGTTTGGGTCATGCCAGGACTGCTACATCTTCTCGACCCACTTCGACCGCCATTCCGGGGCCTGGAACGGCTGCGCGAAGTAGTCGGTCTCTTTCGCGATCCTCCCGTCGCGGAATTCGAAGATGCTGACGCCCTGGTAGGTCCCCGCTTCGGGATAGTTCAGCGTGACTTCGGCCGTGACCAGGTCGCCGCTGGCCAGAACGCGCCGCACGTCGATTTTGGGGAGACCGGGATAGCTCTGGTTGATCCCGAGCGCGTTGTCGGCTCCACGGATGCGCTCACCCGATTGCGGCCATTCCTGAACGAAGTCGTCGTGGAGGAACCCACGCATTGAATCCCAGTCCTGCTTGCCGATGAAGCCATACAAGCGCTCGACGGTGTGCCTGTTGTCCTCACCCGTCATGCCAGCCTCCCTTCCTCCCGGACCTAACGAAGGGTAGTTGATTCCACTTTCCGTCATCGATCATGCGACACGCCCATAGACCGCAAGCAGCCGAGTCTGGAGATCGGCATTTCCGGGCGGGTCTACACGCTTTCCGAAGAGGCCGCTGCTTTTCAGGGCATCCTCTCGAGGCTTCATCTTTCGATAGACGAGCTCGACGAGGTCTTCATCGAGCGACTCGTCGGCGCTGATCGCGCGGGCCAGGTCCCATGCGTGGATCAAGTGATCGGTGGCAAGCTCGAACGCGTAGTGCCGGGCCGGCACGTCGCCATAGGAGAGATGAATGGTTCGATTCAGCGACACCTCGCGTACCGACCGCACCGCTTCATCCATGGACTCCCGCCACGCGCTCTTCGGGTCGCTGCCGAGGAGGTCCCCTTCGAACCGATCCCCGACCTGCTCGAGCGTCGCACCGCCCATCAAAGGCGCCGTCCATCGGTTTTCGTACACGAGGTGGTGGACCAGGTCGCGGACGTTCCAATCAGTGCATGGAGTTGGAAGGCTCCACTGGTCGTCCCGTACTGCCATGACGCGTGCCCCAAAAGCGTCGGTGGCACGGCGGTGAAAGTCACGGACGTCGACCATCACGGAGAGGCGTGGGGGCTTAGTGGCGTTTCGCGGCGAACGCGTTGGTCGCGGCTCACTCGCCGTCGGATAGGAGCTTGCCCTCTCGTGCCTTTTCGTCCTCGGGCTCCCGAGTCACCATCCCGGTCGGCCGTTCGGCGACGCCGGTGTCCACGCGGATCGGATCGTGCTGGGACAGCGCGCCGGCGGCACTCCGCGCTTGCTCCACACTGTTCACCGTGATTCCGACTGTGACCCCGCGCTCGGCCGCCATCGGTTCGCTCGGGCCCTTCGCACTCAGCCCTCCTCCAATGGCGAGCGCCGCTACCGCTGCGGCGATCGCCCCGACGATTCCCCAGAGCACGAGTCGAAATCCCAACGACGTGTCACCGATCGGGATGAACGCCAGCGGGAGAGCCACCACGATGCCGATCGGAACCCAGAGGATGTGAGATCTGACGAGGCCCTTGGTCATCTCCTTGGTGTATGGGCCAACCGGTCCGGGGCCCGCAACCGTGTGGTCGACCTCCTCCCGCATCTCGCCGCGAAGCGCGAAGCGCTCATCCGGCTCGGCGTCGATCTGAACCTCTTTGTCGCTCAACCCGGCCGCCCGCTGTGCCGCCCGGGCAGCGCGTTCAGCGGTCCCTCGATCACGAAACACTCCCACCACGCGGTTTTCGAAGGTGGGTTGCTTGTCCACGAGACCGATCCTAGGGGAAAAGGGTGAGGCCCCGGGCGCGGGCCTGCCCGGGGCCTCTTCGCGGGCAGATCGGGGGGCGATCAGACCCGCATGGGACGCTCCCGCTGGTGCGGCACCGGGTCGAG